>DATNOD010000084.1:0-12097 GCA_035601515.1 Candidatus Eiseniibacteriota bacterium
AGCGCCGGGTAGCCATGGCCGGTTTGGATAAGCGCTGAAAGCATCTAAGTGCGAAGCCAACTCCAAGATAAGGTCTCCCACCGGGTTAACCGGGTAAGGGCCCTGGTAGACAACCAGGTTGATAGGCCGCAGGTGTAAGAGAAGCAATTCTTTGAGCTGAGCGGTACTAATAGCCCGAGGGCTTGTTCACCTATAACTCACTCTTCAATTTCTGAGGAGTCGCAAACGTCACGTTATCCAGCGCTAAAGGCAGCTGGAGAATCTCATAGACCTAATTCGGTTGTCGATCACCTGCTGTTTTCGCTGCACATCCATCATGGAGTGGCACGTATATTGCCAAGGGTTTGTCGGAAACAGAATCTGATCCGAGCGTAGACCTGCATTGGGCCGCACGCGCCGTCGAACTCGCGCGTCAGGCTGACTTCAGGACCAGCCCGAACCCGATGGTGGGCGCCGTGGTCCTCGACTCCAATGGCCGCCTGGTCGGAGAGGGCTTCCACCGAGGTTCAGGGCAGCCACACGCCGAGGAAGGAGCGCTCGCCGCAGCCGGTGACCAGGCTCGAGACGGAACCTTGTACGTCAACCTCGAACCCTGCGTCCACGCGCACCGAAGACCATCCTGCGCGGAAGCCATCATCGGGGCAGGCATTCGTCGGGTTGTGGTCTCGATGATCGATCCGGATGATCGCGTCCGTGGGCAAGGGTTGCGTCGCCTCGAATCAGCCGGCCTCCAAACTCAGGTGGGAGTTCATGAGCATCGTGCACAGCTCCTCAACGAGTTCTACGTCAAGCACCGCCTCACGGGCCGCCCCTTCGTCACTGCGAAGTTCGCGATGAGCCTCGACGGCAAGATAGCCACTCGATCTGGCGAATCGCGATGGATCACAGGCGAAGCGGCGCGCGCTCACGCCCATCGGTTGCGGCACATCAATGACGCAATCCTCGTCGGAGTCAACACCGTAATCGCCGATGACCCCGAGCTGACGACTCGCTTGGAGGGTGAAGATGGACGGCAACCGCTGCGGATTGTTCTCGATTCCCAACTCAGAATCCGGCAGTCGGCAAAGATCGTAGGCCCCAATACGCTGATCGCAACTACAACAGCCGGCCGGGTCGGCGCTGCGGAGGTGGTCCGCTTTCCCGCGACCCCTGAAGGCCGCGTCGACCTGCCATCGCTGCTAGACGAGCTGGGGAAGCGGGGAATGCTGAGCTTGCTTGTCGAGGGTGGAGGCCAGGTCAACGCTTCATTCTTCAACGCCGGTCTCGTGGATAAGGTTCAGGCCTACATCGCACCGATAGTGATCGGGGGTCGCGACGCACCCGGACCGGTGGGCGGCGAGGGCGTGCTGCACCTTGTGGATGCGATCAAGTTGCGCGAGGCAGATACGACGCAGTTTGGCGACGAGGTATTGATCACGGGGTACGTGGATGTTCACAGGGATAGTTAGCGGGGTAGGCATAGTGGTGCTTGCTGAGGCAAACAGGCTCGGCATCGAGCATGCACCGACCGCCCGCCGTCTGAAAGTCGGTTCGAGCGTAGCGGTCAATGGGTGCTGCCTGACGGTCGTCACAAAGTCCGGCGCAACCTTCGTTGCGGATGTGGTTCCCGAGACGCTTCGGCGCACGAATCTCGGGGCGCTGACGCTGGGTGCACGAGTCAATCTCGAGCTCCCGCTTGCCGCCTCAGGGTTGCTCGACGGCCATCTCGTCCAAGGCCACGTCGATGCGACGACCAAGATCAGGTCGATAAAGGGGGTCGCGGCTGGGCGAGTGGTTGTGATCGACATGCCGAAGGAGCTCAGTCCTTTCGTGGTGGAGAAGGGTTCCATCGCGGTGGACGGGATGAGCCTGACGGTCGTCCAGGTCGATTACGTACACGGAACTTTTACTGTGGCCCTCATCCCGCATACCCTCGGAGTCACCATCGCAGCCGGCTACAGAGGCGAGTCGATGGTCAATCTCGAGGCAGACGTTGTCGCCCGCTATGTGGCCCGAAACCTCCACCGGTAATATTCAGTGGCGCCATGAGCCTGGCCACCGTTCCCGAAGCGATCGCCGACTTCGAAGCCGGCAAGTTCGTGATCATCGTGGATGACGAGGATCGCGAGAACGAGGGCGACCTCGTGGTGGCAGCGCAGCTGGTCACCCCCGAGCACATCAGCTTCATGACGCGTCACGGATCTGGACTGGTATGCATGCCGATCATCCCTAGGCGCCTCGACGAGCTTGGGATCGCACCCATGGTGGAAAGAAACACCAGCCGGCTGGGCACCGCCTTCAGCGTGAGCATCGACGCGAAGGACAACGTCACGACCGGTGCTTCGGCTTACGACCGCGCCGCGACGATTCGGAAGGTATTGGATCCGGCAGCGAAAGCGGCGGACTTCTCCATGCCCGGCCACACGTTTCCGCTGCGAGCGGCGGACGGAGGTGTGCTCACGCGCGCCGGTCAAACGGAGGCCGCAGTAGATCTCGCGATTCTGGCCGGGCTCTATCCGGCCGGTGTGATCACCGAGATCATGAAAGCCGATGGCACTATGGCGCGCATGCCCGACCTCAATACGTTCGCCCAAGAACATGCCATCAAAGTGATCACGGTCGAGCAGATGATCGCCTACAGGCGGCGCAATGAAAAGCTCGTCGCGCGCCGGGTGGAGGCGGTCATTCCGATCGGGGATGTGGACTCTCGGTTGTGGAAGCTGTATGCGTACGAAGACGTCTTGCGTCATGAAAACCACCTTGCGCTGGTGCTCGGCGACATCGATTCGAACCAACCAGTGCTATTGCGCGCGCACTCAGAATGTTTGACTGGAGATATCTTCGGCAGCCTGCGTTGCGACTGCGGAGCGCAGCTTCATGCGGCGATGGAGATGATCGCTGCCGATGGCGTCGGTGTGATTCTGTACATACGACATCAGGAGGGACGTGGGATCGGCCTGCTGGACAAGCTCCACGCCTACAACCTCCAGGACCGCGGGCTCGACACGGTCGAGGCCAATGAGGCGCTGGGACATCCGGCGGACAAGCGCGATTACGGTATCGGCAGTCAGATCCTGTACGACCTCGGCGTGCGCAAAATCCGGCTGCTTACCAACAACCCCAAGAAGATCTACGGGCTCGAGGGCTTCGGGCTCGAAGTGATCGAGCGGGTGCCGATCAATATCCCCCCCAACCCCCACAACGAGCGGTACCTGAAGACCAAGAAAGATAAGCTGGGTCACCTTCTGTAGGCGCTTTGACGATTGGGTGAAAAGGGCGAGCAGCCTGATCTAAGCGGTGCCGACCTCCACATTGCCGTCGTTGTCTCGCGCTACAACGAAGACGTCACCAACCGGCTGCTGCGCGGCGCCCTTGGGGCTCTGCAAGAGCACGAAGTTCCGGAACCTGACGTGTATTGGGTGCCTGGAGCGCTGGAGTTGCCGGTAACGGCGCTCACATTGGCGGAGAAGGGCCAGCACGACGCCATCGTGTGTCTGGGCTGCGTGATCCGCGGCGAGACGTTCCATTTCGAGGTGGTTGCCGGCCAAGCTGCAGCGGGCATCATGCAGGTCCAGCTCGATACAGGTGTTCCGGTCACGTTCGGTGTGCTCACCACCGAGGACAAGGAACAAGCGCTTGCGCGCTCAGGCCCGAAGAACAACAAGGGCGCTGAGGCCGCCGAGGCGGCGATCGAGATGGCGAATCTTCTGAGGAGCATCCAGGGGTAAGGGCCTTAACAACCTTGGTTGTAGGCCTTCTTCGTCCCGATTAGGCTTGGAGCTAGGTGCGTCGGTTGGGGGAGGGACGGCACCGGGAGTGGGAGGGCCCGCAGGGCGAGGTTAGTTCGTCAGCCGGCGGTCGAGTAGGCCACGACATCCGCCCCCGCCGGTGCGACCAGGAACCCCTCCGTCGCAGCCGGGGTGCTGAAATGCCGCGCTTGACCGAGGCTCAGGTCGTACAGCACCGCCCCCGAGGTCAGGTCGAGCGCAAACAACCGGCCCGAAT
This sequence comes from Candidatus Eiseniibacteriota bacterium, assembly GCA_035601515.1. Taxonomy (GTDB): domain Bacteria; phylum Chloroflexota; class Dormibacteria; order Dormibacterales; family Dormibacteraceae; genus UBA10449. The sequence goes on from DATNOD010000084.1 coordinate 3,985, forward strand.
CGGGTTCGATGGCCCACAGAGCGCCGGCAGCTACTACCGGAGAACCGAGGCGCGGATTAGGCGCCTTCCACGCCACGCTGATCGATGACTCGGTCACATCAAGCGCGACCAGACCGTCGGAGCATGGAATCCACACGCGCTGGCCCAACCAGGCCGTGCCTCCCCAAGCCCCCGCACAAACCGAACGGCTGGCGATCTGCCCGCCAACGCCTCCCATCTGGCCGGCGCTGAGAAGGTACGCGACGCCATCTTTCCCAATCGCGACCACGGCTCCGATCGATGAGACGAACGTTGCCCCCACCGATCCGAGATCGGCATCACTCGCATCCAGCGACCTCCAGTTAGAAGGCGTGAAAAACGACCGCACCTGCAGGTCTGGAGAAAGCTCGATCACCGAGTTGCTATAGGCAAACGACGACGTCGCAGACCCGTTGCCGGTGACGACATACACCGAACCGGAAGCCGAGATCGTGGGACCAGCCGGACTCCAGATACCCGCTTCGCGCGCGACCGGTGTCCGATATACGAGCGTCGGCGAACCGACGACGGTACCGACCGCCGGCACTGCAACCACATAACCGTGGTAGTTGCCGCAGTCCCCATACAGACCGCCAAACGGGATGTACACATGGCCCGACCCAATCGCGAGTGCGCCGCGCTCCTGCTGCACCGACGGTACAGATCCCGCCGGATCGACCATCTGCTGCGTCACAACCGAGCCGTCAACCAGGCTCAGCGTGAAGAGGACATGGTGAAAGCCGCGCAAGAACGCGACCACATAGAGGCGGCCGGCGACAACATCCGCGGCAGGCGTGCCCGTGATGCCCGTCACCGGCTGGATGTTGCCGCACGGAAGAGTCGCTGCATCGACCGGATCGCCGAGGTGCTGTTTCCACACCACCGCGCCGCTGAAAAGATCCAGCGAATACACCGTGTTGTTCTCTGTCGCCACGAGCACGTGGCCGGACACGATCAACGGCGAGGCGTACACGTCGCCATCAACAGTGTTTCGCCAAACCTCCCGAGGGCTGGACAGAGGCAGCGAACCGGGGCCGACGCCCGTTCGAGCGGCGTTCTGATGGTATTCGGGCCAGTCGAAATCCAGGCTGGGCGAGGGAGACGCACGCCCAGATGCAATTGCTGAGGTCTTGGGTGACGGTGAAGGCGAGCCGCCCGACGCCCCGCCGCACGCGATGCCGACCAGGAGCACCACAACCGCAAGCGATGAACGGCCGCTGCTCACAGACCCCAGCTGAACTTACGCACCCCTGTCAGCCGAGCCCGTTCAGGTCCGATCAGCTCCACTCGTCCCTGCACCGCAACGCCTCGCTTCGGTCCCATCGAATCGACCACGATCGCCGCACGAGACTCGAATTGGAGGTTCCGCAGCTTCACGCCGTCCACGTCGAACTCGAAAGCGCCTGACTCGGTTAGCTCGAACATGACCGGCACGACATGCGGCCATCCCGACGATCCGACGGTCGCGAGGCGGCAGATTCGCTGCGATCGAAGGAACTCGAGCTCACGCTCCGTGAAATCCATCGCAATCCATCCTATCGCCGCGGCCGCAAACCGCCCCACCCGGAGAGCCTCGTAGACTGCACAACTCGGATGGCAAGCCTCACCACTCGCGGCGTAGAAACGATCGGCGGGTACACGGTCATTCGTCGCGAACCACTCGACCGCCTGGAGGGCGAGTACATCGAGCTTGCGCACGAGCGGACGGGGGCGAGGCACATCCACATCCGGTGCACCGACGACAACAACGCCTTCGCCGTCTCGTTCCCGACCGTCCCTCAAGACTCGACCGGCGTTGCCCACATCCTCGAGCATGTGGTGCTCGCGGGCTCGAAGCGATTCCCGGTGCGCGATCCATTCTTCTCGATGACCCGCCGCTCCCTAGCGACGTTCATGAACGCCTTCACCAGCTCCGACTCGACCACCTACCCGTTCAGCACGCGCAACCCCAAGGACTACATGAACCTGCTTCTCGTCTACCTCGATGCAACGTTCTTCCCGCTGCTGGAGGAAGACTCGTTCAAGCAAGAAGGGATTCGTTTCGAGTTTGAGGAACCGGCAAATTCATCCAGCGGGCTCCGCTACAAGGGCGTGGTGTTCAATGAGATGAAAGGAGCGCTCGCCAGCCCGCAAGCGGCCATGCAGCGCAATCTGGGCCGCACTCTCTTTCCGGGCCTCACTTATGCAAACGTGTCTGGCGGCGACCCCGAACACATCCCCGACCTGACCTGGGAGGGTTTGCGGAGATTCCACGCCGCGCACTACCACCCGAGCAACGCGTACTTCTATACATACGGCGACCAGCCATTGGACCGAACGCTGGCGGTCATCGAAGAAAACGTCCTTTCGCACTTCGAGCGCATCGATGTCGACACTTCGATCCCGTACGTGACCCGATTCAAGAAGCCGGTGCAGTCGGCCGAACCGTACCCGGCCGACCCGAGTAACGACGGCCAGCAAAAGGGCCAGGCCCTGGTGGCATGGGTCACCATGCCCGCCACCGATTCCTTCCGCCTCCTCGCGATGAGAGTTCTGTCCGAGGTGCTGCTGGGGAACCCGGGGTCGCCGCTGCGAAAAGCCCTGATCGACTCCAAGATCGGGGGCGCACTCGCGGATGGGAGCGGATACCAGGACGACACCAAAGAGACCGTCTTTGGAGCCGGTTTGAAAGGCATCGCGGTCGAAGACGCGCAGAAGGTCGAGACGGTCGTGCTGGACACCCTCGCCAGGCTCGCCGCCGACGGCCTGGACCAAACCCAGGTGGACGCGGCCATCCACAGGCTCGAGTTCGAGAAGAGGGAGCGCTCCAACGCCGGTTTTCCCTACGCGCTGAAGGTTCTCTTCAACTTCTTGGGCACCTACCAGTACGGCGGCGATCCATACAGCGCGCTCAACCTCGACGCCGACCTCGAGCACCTGGAACAAGCCAGAAAGGAAGGGCGCTTCTTCGAGAACCTGATGGCCGCTGAGCTTTTAGACAATCAGCACCGCGCCCTCCTCGTCCTCGAGCCAGACCCTGGCCTTGAGGACCGCAAGCGCCGCAGCGAGCTCGAACGTCTCGCGGCGATCGAGGCGACGCTGGCCGAACCAGACCGCGAAGACATCGTGGCCGATGCGCTGCGCCTCAAGGCCGATCAAGAGGCGAAACCCGACCTCGCGGTTCTGCCGTCGCTCGAACTTAGCGACATCCCTATGCGGTTCGATGAGGTCCCGAGCCGAGAGATCAAGGTTGGACCGGCCACCGTGGAGTTCTTCCCGCTGCCCACCAACGGGATCACGTACCTCGACATCCGATCCGATTTCGCCGCTCTCACGCAGGACCAGAAGGACCTGCTGCCATTGTTCAGCCGCATGTTCACCCAGATGGGAGCGGCAGGCCAGGACTATGTCCAGATCGCCAATCGCATCGCCGCCTACACAGGCGGCATCGGCGCGGGACCCGCGGTTCAGCCCCTGGCGGCGCGGGACGATTACCTGCAGTCGTTCCTGGTGTCGGGACGAGCGCTCGACCGCAATATCGAACCGTTCATCGACCTGCTCACGGATCTAACGGCTCGAATGGAGATTGAGCCGCACAGGTTGAAGGACGTGATCGACGAGAGCGCGACTCGACTGGAGAGTTCGATCGCGGGCCTTGGATTTCAATTCGCCATCTTGAGAGCGACTTCCAAGCTCAATTCCGAGGGTGCGATCAACGACGCTCTCCAGGGGATCGGGATGCTGCACGAGACTCGCCGACTTGCTCGCATGGACGAGACCCAGCTCAAGAAAGTCATCGGCAAGTTGACGTCGATCCGAACGAGCCTGTTCACGCAAGGCTCGATCCAGATCATCGTCACCTGCGAAGAGTCCATGGTCGATGTCATTGCGGAGCGACTGCGCGGCCTGGTCGAGGCCTTGCCCAAAGGCAACGGCGATGGGCAGGTCGAGAAGCCGGCTCCGCTGTCAACAGTCCCCGAAGCGCGGACCGTTCCGCTGCCGGTCGCGTTCAACGTCCGCGTGTTCAAAACCGTGCGCTACACGCACCCCGACGCGCCGGGTTTGCTGGTGCTGGCGAACTATCTCCGCGACACCTTCCTTCATCGCGAGCTGCGTGAGAAGGGCGGCGCGTACGGAGCGGTGGCACAGGCGAGTATCGGAGGCGGAACCTTCTACCTGGCGTCCTATCGAGATCCCAACGTCATCCGTACCTACGACACATACGACAGCGCTATCAGATGGGTGATCGACGGCGAGATAGCCGAAGAAGCGTTGAAGGAGGCGATCCTTGGCGCGTGCGGCGATGTGGACCCACTCGAATCCCCCGACATCAAGGGACGCCGCGAGGCCACAAACCAGCTCACGGGGTTCACGCGATCCGAGAGGGAGAAGTTCAAGAAGCGCTTGCTCGAGGTATCAGCCGTGGATCTTCGGCGCATTGCGGCGACGTATCTCGCCACCAGTGGCTACGTCCAGACGACCGTGGCAGGACCCGAGCTGGTAGAGGCCGCGACCAAGGAGCGACCCGGACTGTTCGAGGTGGTCGCGCCTGTCTGAAACCGGTCGTGTCAGAATCGCGGCATGAATCTTTGGCGTCGCGAGTATTTCTGGCCGGCCGTTTTGATCGTGCTCGGGGTGTATTTCCTTCTCAGCAATCTGAACCTGTTGACCTGGCTACGCGGAGACCTGGTCTGGCCGCTGATCTTGATCGCTCTGGGCTTGTGGTTGATCCTCCGCCGAGCCCGCACCTGATCGCGGAGGGCTAGAGCAACGAGGTACAGATACCGCAGCTTCTTCTGGCCGGCGGCCCTGATCCTCGTCGGGGTATTCGCGCTTCTGGTCAACTCGGGACTGGTCGCGCCCGAACGACTCGACCGGCTGGCAGACCTGTGGCCGCTGATCCTGGTCGTGATCGGATTGGAGCTTCTGGTCAGGCGCTCGCTCCAGGGAGCCAACGCCGAGCTGGCAGCGGTGCTGATCGTCGTGCTCGCGATCGTCGGCGCAACCGCATACGTCGCTCTTGGGCCCGCGATTCCGACTGGAAAGCGGACGCTCGACGTATCGGGCAAGCTCGTATCGCTTAAGCAAGCGAGCGTGCGCGTGGAGGCGAAGGCGGCGCAAATCACAATGGAGGGCGGGGACATTGGCGCCGATCTGTACCGTGCTCACGTCGTCTACTCTGGGAACACGCCTGGCGTCGTCTTCGCCGAATCAAACGGCGACCTCCAAATCTTGCAAGGCAACTCGTCCGGGTTGTTCTTTCAGGACCGCCGTTTCGCGCTCGACCTGAAGCTCAACACCGCCGTCATCTGGAAGATCGTGGTCGACAGCGGAGCGTCGAGCGACGTTTTCAAGCTGTCCAGCGTTCCCGTCGCGGACATCGAGCTGAACACCGGCGCGAGCCGCCAGGACATCACCTTAGGTTCTCCTTCCGGTTCAGTGCCCATCAACGTCAATGGCGGGGCCGTCACCGTGAACGTGCACCGTCCCAAAGGAGTCGCGGCGTCGGTCACCGTTTCCGGTGGCGCCGTCAACCTGACCTTCGACGGCAGGCAGAGTCATGCCATCGGCACAGTGACGGCACAGACCAGCGACTACAACGGCGCCTCCAATCGCTACCAGATACAGGTCAACGGTGGCGCCTCAAATGTGACGGTCGACTCGAGCGCGCCCGCGGGCTAGTCGGTCCGGAGGGCCGCCGAGCGCAGCCCGCGCACCGCGATATCGAGCATGGTCCTCATGTCTTCGCCAAGAACGCCGGCGGCCCTGAGCACGGGGATAAGGGCGGCCGATCGTTTGGCTGCAAGTAGGAGCGCATCTTGATCGATGCCGGTGCGGGCGAGCTCCGCCGCCTCGCGCTTCAGCCCGCCTCGGCGGGCAACTGCAGCGGCCAGTCGAGCTTCAAGGAGCCGTCCTGTCGCAGCCTGGTTCGCAACTGCGGCGGGGCATAGTCCTATCACGTGCTGCGAGCCGATGCTCACACCGCGTCGTTCCAACTCGGCGACGACTGCTGAGGGCGGCGTTTCCTCGAGACGGAACAGGTTCATCGACAGTTGCACGCGGCCGTCAGTGAGCTCGAACGCCAGCGCCTGCACACCTCTCAGGCCACCGCCCGACTCCCTCAATGCGCGCGCGAGGGCGCGAGCTTCGAGAAGCCGCAATCCCGGAAGAATGACGTTGAAGGCGACCAACGGATGCCGGGCGCCGATGCACACCGCGCCGGCGGACACATGCAGCTCATCGCCGAGCGACGGGCGGGCGCGCCCCGCGCGGATGTCGGCAAGGGTGTGCTCCTCACCATGGCCGTAGTAGTAGACAGGGACCTTCAGTTCGTCCCAGACCCGATCGCCTAGCATGCGGGCGAGCTCGTGGGCGTCGGCGAGGGAGGCGCCGTCGAGCGGCACTATTGGAATCACGTCGGCCGCTCCAACGCGGGGGTGAACCCCGCGATGCTCGCGCAGGTCGATGTGCTGCATTGCCACCTGGACCGAAGCGACCAACGCATCCAGAAGTTGGGGAGTCTGACCAACAACGGAAATGACGACCCTGTTGTGGTCGGCGTCCGCGTCGACGTCGATGACGTAGGCGCGGCCCGCGGCTCCCGCGAGCTCGGCGATGACCTCGGGTCGAGTCCCTTCGGAGAAATTGGGCACCGATTCGTAGAGGTGATGAGGCCCCATGCGCCTGTTAGCCTACGTGCCCATGCCCGGCCCGGTCGCTCTCGTGTATGGCGAAGAGTTGATGAAGCACCGGCTCTCGGATCAGCACCCGCTGCAGCCCATCCGCGTCAAGCTGGCTGTGGAGCTGATCAGCTCAACAGGTCTGATCGAGCATGCTCACCTGCTGCCGCCGCGAAGGGCGACGATCGCGGAGCTCGAGCTCGTCCACTCTCCTGCATACGTGGATCTCGTGCGCAAGTTGAGCGATCCCGAGCAGCGGCCGGCAGTGCCGTCGGACCTCATCGAAGAAGCCGGCTTTGGATCGGCAGACAATCCCATCTCCGACGAGCTGCACGAAGGAACCTCATTGGTGGTCGGCGCAACGATGGTTGGTGCTCAAGCGATCGAGAGTGGGAGCGCGCTTCATGTGTTCAGCCCCTCGGGAGGATTGCACCATGCGCATCGAGGTCGGGCATCGGGCTTCTGCACGTACGACGACCCGGCCATCGCGTGCAAATGGCTGAAAGACCAAGGCCATCGAGTCGCGTACGTCGACGTCGACGTGCACCACGGTGACGGGGTGGAGGACATCTTCTACACGGATCCCGACGTGCTCACGATCAGCCTTCACGAAAGTGGGCGCTACCTGTTTCCTGGCACCGGGTTTCCCGAGGACTCGGGGTCGGGACAGGGGCGAGGCGCCGCGGCGAACCTGCCCTTCTTGCCCTACACGTGGGACGAACCGTGGCTGGAGGGATTCGAGAAGGTGGTGCCGGCGATGCTGCGCCGCTTCAAACCAACGGTGCTGGTGACGCAGGATGGCTGCGATACCCACTTCCTGGATCCGCTGGCGCACATCGCCGCGACCACCCGTATCTGGCCGCAGGTGGGGAGGATGTTCCACGAGCTGGCGCACGAGCTCTGCGATGGCCGGTGGCTGGCGTTGGGGGGTGGGGGGTACGCGATTTACGAGGTTGTGCCGCGGGCTTGGACTCTGTTCTTCGCGGAGATGGTCGAGCGGCCGGACCTGGCCGCGGGTGTCAACGATCCCGCGAGCGCGGTTCCCCGAACGGAGGTGCAGGAGCGGGTGTGGGCATCACTCCGGAAAGACCTATCGACCCTGGGCGAGGTTCACGGCATGAACTTCAGCTAGCCGCGTATGCCGCAAAACGCCATCGGTTAAGGCGCCAAAAACACAGGCAGACACACCCATCCCTAACCCCCACCCACCCTTTTTTGGGGATTCCTTTTGGCGGTCACCGTACTCGCCGAGACCCCGGCGCGCCAACCCCGCCTGTTAAGAACCCCGTCCTGCCCGCATGATCGCGATTACCGCCACCTGCAGCGGCATCGCCGTCCCGAAGATGGCACCGATCGCCGGCGCCACCCACGCGAAGCCCCCCGGATGCTTGGAGCCGAGCACCGCCACGTACGTGGCCGACGCCACCACCACCGCC
>DATNOD010000085.1:0-12877 GCA_035601515.1 Candidatus Eiseniibacteriota bacterium
TGACCTCCAACCACCACCTCTGCTCATCGCCCGGTGCGAGCAAAGGCGGCGGCACCGCGAGGTGTGGACGGTCTCCCCCACCGGTCGCCGGCTCGATGGCGATGTGGTGATAGCCGCCCAGGTCGCCGTTGCAGACCCACACTCCGACATAAGGCGTCAAAGCCCGGTCCCACGCCAGCTCAATCGCCAACCCTGACCCCCACTCCAGGCGTGCATGATCCACAGACCCGCGCCGCAAGAACGCCTTGCGACTTTTCCCAGCCTCCGGTCGAGGCACGTCACCTCCCAGCTCCACGTTCATATCGGCCTCATACCGAAACAGGGGATGTGCGCACCAATAGGCGTAGAGCGGCGTGTCGCCTAGATTCGTGTAGCGGTATTCAAGTCGCACGGAGGCGCCCACGACGATCCGACGCTCCAGCTTCCACGGCAAGACACGCCCGGAACACTCCATCAAGCCATCGCCCGTCACCGTCCACGGCAGGCGCCACGCCTCACCGTGATCCGGCAGCTCAACCCCCTCATACGGCCCCGGCCCCGGATACCGCGCGGCATCCACGGTCGGCACCATCTCATCCCACCCGCGCGCCCCCGCGGCAACGAACCCAGAAGCATTCCGGTCATCGACCCCGATGCCCTGGTCGAGCAGCTCCTCACCGCCCAAATGCAGCGAGACGATCCGCCCGCCCCGCTCAGGCTGAATCTCCATCTCCCACGGACCACCCCGCAACCTCATGCCGCCCAGGATCGTAGTGTCTAGGGCAGTGAAATCCAGCCTGGTGCTTGCGCTCGCCCTCGCGACGCTCTCAGCCTGCGGGCCCGGCAGGGTCGCCAACCTTCCCAGTCCATACCCGACCAGCCATTCACGCCACGCCCCCTCGCCAACTCCCTCCCCGCTCCCCACACCAAAACCAAACACCGCCCACGTCTTCGTGATCGTGATGGAGAACCGCAGCTACTCCCAGGCGATAACCGGCACGTACATCGCCGGGCTCGCTTCCAAATACGCGGTCGCGACCAACTACCACGGCGTCTCCCACCCCAGCCTGCCCAATTACCTTGCGCTGACATCGGGAAGCACATGGGGCGTCGCCGACGATGCCTGGCACGCCTTGCCCGCCGGCGGCATCGGCGCGCAGCTGACAAACGCCGGCCTCACCTGGCGCGCATACATGGACGGCATGTCCGGCACCTGCAGGGCCAGCGCGTACCCGTACGCCCTGAAGCACGACCCGTTTCCTTACTACGGCAACGATTGCCCTTCCCAGGTTGTCCCTTTCTCGCAGTTCAAGCAGGACATGGACGGCACGGTGCCCAACTTTGTCTGGATCACACCCGACATGTGCCACGACGGCCACGACTGTTCGACCCAGGCGGCAGACGCGTGGCTGGGGCAAACGGTGCCGATCGTCATGGGCACCTCGGCGTGGAAGGACGGCGGCCTGTTGCTGATCACATGGGACGAAGGCGAGGACACCGCCAACCATGTTCTTACGCTGGTCATCCACCGGGGAACGCTCATCCACACCAGCGATCGCTCATACGACCACTACTCATTGCTCGCCTCGGTGGAAGACCACCTTGGGCTGCCGCGCCTCGGTCAGGCGGCGAAAGCAAGCCCGATGGACGACCTGACGCTAAGCATGCCGAGGCTCATGCCCCTCGGCGGTTGACCACCTGCACGTTGGTCGTGATCGAATCCAGGTAAGCCATATCGACGTTCACCCCCAGCCCGGGGCCGTCAGGCACGTTGAGGCGGCCGTCGACCAGCACGAACGGCTCGGTGATATCGCGGTGGTAGTAGCGCGATGAGGCCGATGTATCGCCTGGCAGCGTGAAGTTGGCCATCGCCGCCATCGCCACGTTGCCTGCGCGGCCCAACCCGGTCTCGAGCATCCCGCCCATCCACACCGGTATGTGGTGCAGAGCGCATATGTCGTGGATTCGCCGCGCCTCGAGGTAGCCGCCGACGCGCCCGGGCTTGATGTTGATGATCCTGCACGCGCCCAGCTGGATCGCGTCCGCCGCCGCCTGCTCCGACGTGATCGACTCGTCCAGACACACCGGCGTCCGCACGATCTTCGCCAGCTCTGCATGCGCGAGCACCTGGTCCTCTGGCAGGGGCTGCTCGATCAGGAGCAGGTCGAATGCATCGAGCTCGGCCAGGTGAGGCGCATCTGACAGCGAGTACGCCGTGTTGGCGTCCACCTGGAGGGGCACGTCCCCGAAACGCTCCCGGACCGCGCGAACGGGCTCCACGTCCCAACCCGGCTTGATTTTCAGCTTCACTCGCCGATACCCCTGATCCACGTAGCCGCCGACGGTCGCCAGCAAATCCGGTATCGAACGGTGGATCCCGACCGAGACACCGCAGTCGACGGCCGTGCGCACCGCGCCGAAGTAGTGCGCGAACGATTCCCGCTTTCCGCGCAGCTCCGCATCGAGCATCGCCATCTCGATCGACGCCTTCGCCATCCGATGGCCGTGAATTCGACGCAGAACGCCGGCGACGTCGCCGGCGGCGAGGCTCGGCTGCGCCAGGAGCGGCGGCAGCAGGTGATGCACGAGCACGTGCTGGGCGGCCTCGACGTACTCCGACGAGTAGTCCGGTTCCTCACCGGCTACGCATTCGCCCCAGCCCTCGCCCTGGTCGGTGATCGCTTTGACGAGCAGAATGTCGCGCTCGAGCTGGGTCCCGAACGACGTCTCAAAAGGAGCGACCAGCGAGATCCGGATCCGCCGCAGCTCGACCGCTTCGAGCTTCATGGCGCCAACTTTGCAAGCACCGCATCGTCTTCATCGCTCAGTTCCAGCTCCGCGGCCGCGACGTTCTGCTCCAGCTGATGGACCGAAGACGCGCCGGGAATCACGACCACGTTCGGTTTGCGGATCAGCCACGCCAGCGCCACCTGGGCAGTGGTCGCCTGGTGACGTGAGGCGATCTCCGACATCGCCGCGAGCAGCGGCTTGAGCCTCGCCTTCGAGGCAGCGCGAAACGCGGGATTCAACCGCCTGAAATTCCGCGGCGACGTGTCCTGGTATTTGCCCGACAGCAATCCCTGAGCGAGCGGGCTGTATGCGATCACCAGCCGGCCGGTCGCCTGGGCCCACGGCACCAGGTTCCGCTCGGGCTCACGATCGAGAAGGTTGAACCGCACCTGGTTGGACAGCACCGGGCCTCCGAATGCTGCTTCGGCCGCCTGCCATTGGGCGAGCGAGTGGTTGCTCACGCCCACGTGACGCACGAGCTCACTCTCCACCAGTTTTCTCATACGCGGCATCGTCGCTCCTGGCGGAAACATAGGGCTCGGCCAATGCTGCTGGTACAGGTCGATGCGGTCGACTCCCAGCCGGCGCGCGCTCGCGCGCGCCTTCGCCGCCACCTGCACCGGGAGCCCGATCGGGAAAAGCTTGGTGGCGAGGAACACCTCATCGCGACGACCTCGAATCGCCTCACCGACGATGCGCTCGGACTGCCCGAACGCATAGATCTCGGCCGTATCGATCAGCGACACCCAAAGGTCCAGCGCTCGATGCACGATCTTCACCGCCTCGCCGCGCGCATAGTCCGAGCCATATCCCCACTCGCGAGAGCCGAACTGCCACGTGCCGAGACCAATCGCCGACATGCGGGCTCCGCCGACCTCGACGTACTTCAAGAGTCGCCCTTGAGCAGGCGGTCGTAAACCATCTGGGACCACGATTCCATCTCGAGGTAGTAGATCCGCATCTGCTCGAGCGTCAGCAGCTCGCCGGCCAGCTTCGTCGTTTCGCGGATGGCGATGTTGGGCGAATCCCCATCGACGAGGAACACGACGCCCAGATGCACCTTCGAAACCGGTGCCGACTCGTCGTTGAGCAGGCCCAGCAGCTTCGCTTCGAAGTGGCCGTTATAGATGACTTCCTCCTCCCACTCGCGCTTGAGGCCGTCCTGGATCGGGTCGCCTGCTTCGAGGTCGCCAGGATTGATATGACCACCGACGCCAAGCGAGTACTGCTTGCGTAAGCGACGCTCCGACGACGCGCGCAGGCGATGCGTGAGGAAGTAGCGGTCTCCGTTGCGGAACACGACGTACGGGATGATCTGCTGGTAGCTCGGGTCGTCCTCGACCTCCGCGCGCGGCATGAACTGATGCTGCTCGCGAATCACCGACTGATAGCGGTCAAGGTGATCGCTGATGAAGCCATGCCAGGCCCCATCCGGGAAGATGTCCTCTCGCCGGACGCAGAGGACTTGCTCCGCGGCTGCCCTCACGGCGTCGGAATGGCGGCCATTCTCACGAGGCCGCGACCAAACACGGCAATAAGCTCGGCGGTTCGATCAACCTCCTCATCGGTGATGGGTAGGAAGTAGATCCACGCGGCGCGTTCCGTTGCGGTGCTGATCATCGTGCGCGCCGAATCGGCGCTTGGGTTGCCGCACGGGCCTTCAGCGTCGGCGATGCAGATCCGCCCAGCCACATTCACCTGCTCCTTGCCTATGCCGGTGTACTTCTCACCTTCGGTGCCGAGCCTCAGGACGAGCTCGTCGCCGCGGATCTTCTCGAGGTCGTAGAGCCCGACCGGCACCTGGAGCTGGACGGACATCGCGTTGGCGACATCGACCAGCGAGTTCACGCGCGGAAACGGATCACCTTTCTTCAGCCTGCGCAAGAGAGCTTCGGATGACGGGCGTACTTTGGTCGGATCGGTGCCGAACTGCCGGTACAGCGCCCGCGCCCGGCCGACGTCCGCGACGTCACCGGATCGCGACGCCTGCATCGCGCGTGCGACCTCGAGCTCGAAGTCGTCTCGGGGCTCGGTGACCTCCAGCTCATACAGCTCGAGCGCGATCACTTCGATGTCCAGCTCGGAACGCAAGGTCAGCACAGCGATTCCAGCTGGTCGAAGAAACCTGGGTACGAGATCTCCACGCACTCAGCATCCTCGATCTCGGTCGTGCCGTCGGCGAGCAAGCCGGCGACCGCAAGCGCCATCGCGATGCGGTGATCCCGATGCGATCGGACCCGCGCTCCCTCGAGGTGCCGCGGGCCCTTCACCACCCACCCGTCGTCGAGGGCGGCGATGTCCGCGCCCATGGCGGACAAACCATCGGCGATCGCCGCGATGCGATCGGATTCCTTCACGCGAAGCTCTCGGGCGCCAGTGATGTGACTCGTCCCCGCGATCTGAGACGCCGCCACGGCGAGCACGGGCAGCTCGTCGATCATCTCGGCGGCCATGTTGCCGTCAACGGACACTGGGCGAAGCTCCTCGGCGGTCCCGACCTCCAGGTCGCCGACGGGTTCGCCGCAAACCGAACGCGCTCCCTCGACATCGATCGTCATCCCTGAAATTCGCAGCAGGTCGATCAACGCGCTCCGCGTCGGGTTGATGCTCACGTTGGGTATGCGCACACGCGACCCGCGAACCAGGCCTGATGCCACCAGCCAGAAGCTCGCGGAGCTCAAATCGCCGGGGACCTCCATGTCGATGGGCGCGAGACGATCCACCGGCCGGACCTCAACGCGGCGCCCGTCGACGGTGACCTTGGCGCCCATGGCGGTCAGCATCAGCTCAGTGTGGTTGCGCGTGGCGACGGGTTCGATCACCGCGGTCGCGCCCTCCGCGAACAACCCCGCCAGCAGGACCGCCGATTTGACCTGCGCACTGGGCACGGCCGGCCGGTACTCGATCCCGTGCAGGGGCAGCCGGCCGCCGACCAGGAGAGGCGGCCATTGCGCGTCGGCGCCCATCTCGCGCAGCGGAGTCACAACCCGGTCCATCGGTCGAGTCGACAAAGACTCGTCACCTCTCAGCTTGGAGGTGAAGGGCTGCGCAGAAAGCAATCCCGCAAGCAATCGCATGGTCGTCCCCGAATTGCCGCAATCGAGCGCACTCGCGGCCGCTCTTAGGCCGCGCATGGCCACGCCGTGAACCGCCGCGTCGTCGATATCCACTCCCAGCGCCCTCATGCACGACGCGGTTGATTTCACATCGGCGCCCGTCGACAACCCGCGGAAGTGGCTTTCGCCATCTGCGATCGACCCGAAGATCAGGGCGCGGTGCGAGATCGACTTGTCGCCGGGCACCCGGACCTCGCCCTGCAGCCGGCGTGCACGCCTAACCGTCGATATCAAGCGAGATCTCCCTCTCCCCGCAGGGGAGAGGGCTGGGGAGAGGGGCGTGAGTTGGCAGCTTCGTTCGACCAACGTTCCCGAACCGCACGTGCTTCTTCGAAAAGCTCGACCAGCCGAGGATCGTCGGCTTCGAGGTGGCGACGCAATCGCGTGAGGGAGTTGCTGATCGCATCCAGCTGCTCCAGCAGGTTCTCGCGGTTGGTGCGCGAGATGCCCGCCGCGAGCTCCGGCTCTCCAGCCGCGAGGCGGCTCATGTCTCGAAACCCGGAGGCCGCAACTTTCGACGCCTCAGGCCAGTCGGCGCGTCCCGACAGCGCAAGCACATATCCAACCGACAAGAGCAGCGCCGCGTGGCTCACGCCCGCGACCAGCCGATCGTGCGCGGCGGCGTCCATCACCAGCGGATGCGCGCCCACCGATTCCACCAGCCCGCGAACGGTTGAGTCGTCGCGAGTCAGGATCCAGGGCGCACCTTTGAACATCTCGGCGTCCGCGCCATCGATGCCCGCCGCCTCGCGCCCGCACATCGGATGTCCGCCGACGAGGTCGACCCCCGCGCCGGCCGCCCATTCCATCACGGTGCCCTTCGTACTCGCCATGTCCGTCACGACCTTGCCTTGAACGTAGCCGCGCATGCTGTCCAGCACGTCTCGCATCGCCAGGATGGGGATCGCGATCACCACCACGTCGGCCATTTCGATGGCGCCGAGGTCGGTGCCCGCGGCGGTGACCACGCCGCGATCCATCGCCTTGCGCACGGTGGCGGCGCTGTAGTCGGACCCGACGATCGTGACTTCCGGCTGCGCCTTCTTCAAAGCCAGCGCGAACGAAGAGCCCATCAGGCCCAGGCCAACGACCCCGATTGTCGCCATCCAGGCACTCGCCTACGCCAGCTGCTTGGCCAGCGAGCCCAGCAGCCTGCGCAAGTCTTGCATCAGGCGGTCGAAGCTATCGAAATCGAGCGACTGAGCTCCATCCGACAGCGCCTGGTTCGGTGTCGGGTGCACCTCGACGATCAATCCGTGCGCACCCGCCGCCACCGCGGCGAGCGCCATCGGCCGCACGAGCGACCATTTTCCAGTCGCCTGAGAAGGGTCGACGATGATCGGCAGGTGCGACAGCTCGCGAGCGAGCGGAATCGCGTTGAGGTCGAGGGTGAATCGAGTCGCGGTTTCGAACGTCCGGATCCCACGCTCACACAGGATCACGTCCCGATTGCCCTGTGACAGGACGTACTCGGCCGCGAGCAGCCACTCCTCGATCGTCGACGACATGCCGCGCTTCAGAAGAACCGGCTTGCCGGACCGGCCCGCCTCTTGCAGCAGCGCGTAGTTCTGCATGTTGCGAGTGCCGAGCTGGAGGATGTCGGCGTAGCGGGCGACCATCTCGACGTCGTTTGGCGAGACGACCTCGGTCACGACTTTGAGCCCGGTTTCGGCGCGAGCCTCGGCCATCATCTTCAGCCCCGATTCGCCGAGACCCTGGAACGAGTAAGGCGATGTGCGCGGCTTGAAGGCGCCGCCGCGGAGCACCTTGGCGCCTTGCGCGGCCACGTGCCTAGCCGTCTCCAGGAGCATCTCCTCGCCCTCGACCGAGCATGGTCCGGCCATCATCACGACCTCGTCCGACCCGATCCGCACACCGCCCACGTCGACGACGGTGTCGACAGGCCGGAACTCGCGGCTCGCGAGCTTGAACGGCTTGGTGATCGGGATGATCTCGTGGATCCCGCCGAGGTGCGAGAACGCTTCCTTGTACGCGTACGCGTTGCCGCCGATGACCCCGACGAGCGTCCGCTCCTCGCCCTTGGAGATCTCGGTCTTGAGCCCGATCTCGTGGACGCGATCGACGACCGCGTCTATTTCTGCCTTGGTGGCTTGATGGGACATGACGATGATCACGGGATCAACGGGCTCCTGAAGGAATCGAGGTCGGACTTGATAGCGGCGGCGCCGCGCAAGTACGCGAATCGCATCGCCGACTGCGGCCTAGGGGTGTTGTACAGCACCAAGACACGGATGCACATGCGCACGCCCCGTGGATTGGGAAGCGCCACGTCCATGTCATGGCCGCAAAGAAGCGGAACGTCGACCCAGCCCAGCCGTCGCGCCGCGTATGCCGGGTACTCGGCGGTGAGGTCGTGAGTCGTCGTGAAGTAGGCGAAGCAGATCTCGGCGAGATCGAGGTCGTTTTGCAGGGTCAGCTCGCGGAGCAGCTCGTCCGTCGCCTCGGTAATCGCCGCCTCATTGTTCGCGGTCGCCGTCGTGGCGCCGCGGATTCCCCTCACCGGCATGCCTTCAGCAGTCCTTTGACGAGCGCGACGCCATCCCCACCGCTGTCGATCTCGGCGACGATGGCGCTGCCAACGACGGCCGCGTCCGCGTTTCCACGCAGCGATTTCATGTGCTCTGGGCGTGAGATTCCAAATCCCGCGGCCACCGGCAGGGTGGTGTGCTTCTTCACCTCGCCCAGCAACTCCTTCATTCCTCCCGGCAGCTCGGTCCGTGCCCCCGTGATGCCGGTCACCGTCACGCAATAGACGAAGCCGCTCGAGTGCTCACAGATAGCCGCCATGCGCTCCGTGGACGTCGTCGGCGAAACCATGAACACAGTGTCGAGAGAAGCCGACCGCAGCCATCCCGCGACCGGTTCCGACTCCTCCAGCGGCATGTCGGGCACGATCACGCCAGATACGCCGGCCTGCGCCGCCTCCGCCGCGAACCGCCTCGCATCGTGGGAGAGAACCGGGTTGATATAGGTCATGAGCACGATCGGGATTCCCTCGCGGGCGATTGCCGCGGCCAGCTCGAGTGATGCCCCAACCGTCATCCCATGCTCGAGCGCGGTCTGCCCCGCTTTCTGGATCACCGGACCGTCAGCGAGCGGATCCGAGAAGGGGATGCCGATCTCCAGCGCGGCGATGCCCGACGTCGCCAGCTTCTTCCCCACCTCGAGCGACCGCTTCTTGTTGGGATGCCCCGCCATCATGTAGCCGACGAGCTTCAGGTCGCCGCTCGCGCGGAGCGCGCCCTCGAGCCCGGACGTTTCAGTTTTCATCGACGGAATCCATGTCCTTGTCGCCGCGGCCGGACAAGCACACCAGGATGCGCCCGCCGGGACCGAGCTCGCGTGCGATCACGCCCGCGTGGTGCAGCGCATGCGAAGGCTCGAGCGCCGGCATGATGCCTTCGAGCCGCGTGCAGAGCTTGAATGCGGCGATCGCGTCTTTGTCGCCGACTGCGACGTAGTCGACGCGCTCGAGATCGCGGAGGAAGGCGTGCTCGGGTCCAACGCCCGGGTAGTCCAGCCCGGCGGACACCGAGTGAGTCGGCAGCACCTGCCCGTCGCCGTTCTGCAGCAGGTACGAGAACGCACCGTGCAGCACGCCTGGGCGACCGCCGACGAGCGAGGCCGCGTGCTTGCCGGTCTTGATCCCCGACCCGGCCGCCTCCACGCCGACCAGCGACACGTCCTTGTCCTCGAGGAAGGCGGTGAAGATGCCGATGGCGTTCGAACCCCCGCCGACGCACGCGACCACGACGTCGGGCAGCTTGCCGTCGACGGACAGGTACTGCTCGCGCGCCTCGTCGCCGATGACACGCTGCAGGTCGCGGACCATTTCCGGGTATGGGTGCGGGCCGACCACCGAACCGATGATGTAGTGGGTCGTGCGCACGTTCGTCACCCAGTCGCGTATGGCTTCCGAGGTCGCGTCCTTGAGCGTCTTCGTTCCGCCCGTCACCTCTTTGACTTCAGCCCCCAGCAGCTTCATGCGGCGGACGTTCATCGACTGGCGGCGCATATCCTCGGTGCCCATGTAGACCGTGCACGCGAGGCCGAAGCGAGCGGAGACGGTGGCAACGGCGACGCCGTGTTGGCCCGCACCGGTCTCGGCGATGACGCGCTTCTTGCCCATCTTGATGGCGAGCAACGCCTGTCCGACCGCGTTGTTGAGCTTGTGGGCGCCGGTATGGCAGAGGTCCTCGCGCTTGAGATGGATGTGCGTCCCGCCGAAATGCTCGCTCAGGCGGTTCGCCGCGTACAGCGGCGTCGGCCGTCCGATGAAGGCGTGGCGGTGACCGGCGAGCTCGAGCTGAAACTGAGGGTCCGCTTTGGCTTCATGCCACACGTCCTCCAGCTCCTGGAGCGCGCCCATCAACGTCTCGGGCACGTACTGGCCGCCATAAGGACCGAACCGCCCGCGGACCGGATGCTTGATCAACTGGATTCACCTCCCCACTCCGTGGGGAGGTCGGGCCGAAGGCCCGGGTGGGGGGATCCGGTCACGAGAGGATCTCCGTGAGCCTCACCGCGTGGACGAACGCCCGCACCTTGTCCGGGTCTTTGACCCTCACCGACGACTCGACCCCGCTCGACACGTCGACTCCGTATGGCTTGAAGCGGCTCACGACCTTGCCCACGTTACCCGGTTCCAGACCACCGGCGATGAACACCTTCCGAGTTGCGAGCAGATCGCGCGCGAGGTCCCAAACCCATGTGCGCCCCGTGCCACCGCGCTGGTCTATGGACCAGGAATCGAGCATGATCGGGTCGGGCCATGCCTCCGCATTGGGCACCTGGTCCTCGCGGATCTTCAGCACTTTCATGACCGGACGGCCGGCGTCAAAGCCGGGCGCCTCGGAGCCGTGCAGCTGCACCAAGTCGAGGCCCACGAATTCGGCGATCTCCCGAACCTCGCCTGCTTCCTGGTCGATGAACACACCGACGATGGATGGCCGGACGGTGAGGCTCTCGACGATGGCCTTTGCCTCTTCCGGGGTGATCCGCCGATCCGACGAGCAGAAATGGAAGCCGAGGAGGTCGGCCCCCGCCTCGACCGCCGCCTGGGCGGCGACCGCGTCGCAAATCCCGCAGATCTTGACCTGGATCACGCGATTGAGGCTAACTCGCTGACGCACGCGGCCGGGTCGGCAGCCCGCATGAGCATCTCGCCGACCAGGATCGCGTCGGCTCCGGCCTCCCGCAGGCGACGGGCGTCGTCGACCGAGCGAATGCCACTTTCCGACACCAGAAGCACTCCACCTGGGATCACCAGGCGCAGCTTCTCAGTCAAGCCGAGGTCCACCTCGAACGTGTGCAGGTCACGGTGGTTGACCCCGATCACCGGCGCACCGGCCTCGACCGCCGCCCGAGCCTCGTCGAGCGTGTGCACCTCCACCAGCGCCGAAAGGCTCCGGCTTCGCACCACCGCCAGCAGCCGGCCCAGCTCGTCGCCCGGAAGCGCGGCCACGATCAGCAAAACCGCGTCGGCGCCGGCCGCCCTCGCCTCCCCGACCTCGTATGGGTCGGTGATGAAGTCCTTGCGTAAGATCGGCAGGTCGGTGGCCAGCCGTGCGGTGGCGACATGCTCCGGGCGCCCGCCAAATCCGGCCATGTGCGTCAGTACGGATATCGCCGCCGCCCCGCCGTCGCTATAGGCGCGGGCGAGGTCGTTGGGCCGGTAGTCCTCTGTCAGGACGCCCATGCTTGGCGTGCGCTGCTTCATCTCGGCGATGACCGCCAGCCCGGGCCGGCGCAGCGCACCCGCGAAGTCCTTGGGCGTGTAGTCGTGGACCGCGCGCTCGTGCTCGTCTGGGGTTGTCAGCGCACGCCGGCGCTCCATATCCACCCTGGCCTCAGCCACGAGCCGGGCGAGGAGATCGCTGTCAGTCACTCCTTGGAGATTTTGGCCCAGCGATCCAGCACTTCAGCGGCTCGCCCCGAGTCGATGGCCTCTGCCGCGAGGCCCATCCCATCGCGCCAGTCTTTCGCCCGGCCGGCGGCCCGCAGCGCGGCGGCGGAGTTCAAGAGGACGACATCACGACGCGGTCCGGTGGCGCCACCGAGGATCTCGCGGGCGATGCGGGCGTTGTCCTCAGGGCCCCCTCCACGTACTGACTGGGGTGAGGCGGGTTTCAGCCCGATTTCACTCGGGTCGAGCTGGTACTCCTTGCGCGCGCCGTCGATCTCGATGACCAGCGACGGCGAGCTCACCGACAGCTCGTCCATGCCATCGCCGGCATGGAATACGATCGCCCGCTCGACACCGAGCCGGGAGAGCACGTCTGCCATCTTGCCGGCCAGGTTTGCGTCGGCGACGCCCAGGGCCTGGTAACGGGCGCCCGCGGGGTTGCACAGGGGCCCGAGCACGTTGAACACCGTGCGCACGCCGAGCTCTTTCCGCGGAAGACCCGCGAATCGAAACGAGGGGTGAAAGATGGGCGCGAAGAGAAACCCGATGCCGGCCTCGTTGATGCAGCGCGCCACCGCGTCGGGTCCGAGGTCGATCTTCACGCCGAGCTGCTCGAGTACGTCGGCTGAACCGCACAGCGATGACGCGGCGCGGTTGCCGTGCTTGGCCACCTTGACTCCGCACGCGGCCGCCACTATCGCCGACAGCGTGGAAATGTTGAAGGTGGCCAGGCCGTCGCCTCCCGTCCCACACGTGTCGAGGAGATCTCCATCGACCTCGATAGGAGTCGCCATCGCCCGCGCCGTGCGCGCAAAGCCCGTGATCTCGTCGACCGTCTCACCCTTCATGCGCAGCGCGACGATGAAGCCCGCGATCTGGATCGGCGTGGCGTCGCCGCGCATGATCGTCTCGAACGCCGCCGACGCCTCCATCTCGCTCAACGACTCGCATCGAACGAGCTTTGCGATCGCGTCGATCATTTGTGGGCTCGCCTGATGAAGTTGCTCAGGATCTTCTTGCCTTCTTTGGTGAGCACCGACTCCGGGTGGAACTGGACGCCGTAGGT
>DATNOD010000086.1:0-4932 GCA_035601515.1 Candidatus Eiseniibacteriota bacterium
AAGGTGTGGGGCTATCCGCATGACCTCGACGACCATTCGGTCGACCCGCACGTCCAGCGATTGCGCCGCAAGCTCTTGGAGTACACCAACACTGGCGTGAACCTAGAGGCCGTCCCCGGTCTGGGTTACCGTCTGTCGGTCAGACCCGTTTCAGACTAGGTGCAGTCAAGGAAGGCGGAAGGCGACCCGCGTCCGATCGGCATCTTCGACTCCGGAGTCGGCGGGCTCACCGTGCTGCGGGCGATCCGCGAGCGGCTGCCCACGGAACCGACGATATACGTCGCCGACCTGCTGCATTTCCCGTACGGGCCTCGGTTCCAGGACGAGGTTCGCGGCTTCGCCATCGACATCATCCGGTACCTCGAAAGCCGCGATGTCAAGCTCGTCGTCATCGCTTGCAATACGGCCACGGCCGCTGCGCTCAACCACGCGCGCGAGATGTTCGAGGTCCCAATCGTCGGAGTGATCAGCCCTGGCGCGCAGGCCGCCGTCGAGATCACGCACAACAATCGCGTCGGAGTCATCTCGACCGAGGGCACGATGCGGAGCCAGGAATATCTTCACGCGATCAAAGAGATCGACCCGATGGTCGGCGTTTACCAGAAGGCTTGCCCCGAGCTGGTCGACATCGTCGAGGCGGGCGAGGCGGACTCGCCGCGCGCGGAAGCGGTCTTGAAACGGGATCTCGAGGACATCGAGAGGCTTGGCGCGGACACGCTCGTGCTCGGTTGCACGCACTACCCGCTGCTCAAGCCCGCCATAAGCCGCGTGTATCCGGGCCGCTTTCAGCTCGTCGACTCCGCGACGACCACCGCCGCCAAGGTGGAGCGCCACCTCGACCACTCGCGGTTGCGCGCAGGCGACGGGACGCCTCAGCACGAGATATTGGTGACCGCGGTGCCGCAGCAGTTCGACCGGATCGCGGCCAACATTTTCGGTGACGACGTCCATGCTCAGGAGGTGCAGCTCTGGGAGAAGCTGGCGACGTAGCGGCCCAGTCGAGCCTGTTTGGCCCTGTCGCTCAGGACCTCGCTGCCATCGAGGCCGGCCTGCATGAGTCGATCGCCGCAGATCCCGACGTCGTCTCCGCCCCCATGGCCGACTTGTTCGCCGCGGGCGGCAAGCGCATCAGACCGGCGCTCGTGTTGCTGACGGCGAAGATCGGAACATACGATCTCGCCCGGTTGATGCCTGCCGCTATGGCCGTGGAGCTGACGCATGCCGCCACTCTCGTGCACGACGACGTCATCGATCGCGCCACGGTGCGTCGCGGCCGGCCGACAGTAGCGGCTCGACTCGGCGATGAGCCGGCCATCGTGGTCGGCGATTTCTACTTCGCCAAGGCGTATGAGCAGGCGGCCAACACTCAGACACCAGAGGTCGTGACGATCCTCGCCGATGCCGTCATGAAGATATGCGCCGGCGAGGTGCGTCAGCAAGCCATCCGGCATCACTACGAAGCGACGCTCGACGAGTACATGCCTCGCATCGAGGCGAAGACGGCGACGTTGCTAGCGGCGTGCTGTGATATCGGCGCGCTTCTCGGCGGCCTGCAGCCAAAAGCGCGTGCGCATCTGCGCGGCTATGGACGTCTCCTCGGCCTCGCGTTCCAGATCGCGGATGACGTGCTCGACTACACCGGCACAGAGGACGAGATCGGCAAGCCAATCGGCCACGATGTCGCTGAAGGTTTCGCGACGCTCCCTCTCATGCTCGCCATGGAGGAGCCTCCGGTGGGAAATCGTTTGTCGTCTGTTCTGCGTACTGGACACGAGCTGAGCGCAGCGGAAGCCGAGCAGGTGGTCGCACTCGTGCGCTCGAGTCGAGGCCCCGAGCGAGCCATCGAAAAGGCACGCTCGCTAGCAGCCGATGCGAGGCGCGAGCTCGAGTCAATCGACGCGGGTGTGGCAGTGCAAACGCTGTCGGCCCTAACCGGCTACGTGGTTTCCCGAAAGCTCTAACCTCTTCGTCGTGGGTCCGGGGAGCAGAGTCAGGCTCGTGGGTGTCGGTCCCGGACACCCTGGTCTCGCGACCATCCAGGCGGTCGAAGCGATCAAGGAAGCCGACGTCATCCGCCACAGCGACGGTTGTGGCACGGCCCTCCTGCACCACGCACGACCCGGCGCGGATGTCGGCCCGCTCGATGACGCCGACGAGGTCGTTCGCCTCGCACGGCAGGGTCGGAAGGTCACGGTTCTCTTCCCTGGAAATCCTTACGTGTTCTCGAATGGCAGCGCGATGGCCGAGCGGCTTCAGCGTTCGGGTGTCGATTTCGAAGCTGTGCCGGGGCTCATCCTCGAGCTCGCCGCGCCGGTCATGAGCGGCATTCCGCTGACCATCGAGGGCCGCGCGTCATCAGTCGGCTTTGGGCTCGTGAAAGGCGCCGAAACCGTGGTGCTGAGACTCGCGTCGGGCTGGTGGGAGTCGGGAATCAGCGCCCTTCTTGCAGACGGCAGGAAGGCATCCACCCCCGCTGCATTGATCCTCAACCCGGGGCAGCCGGGCCAACATCGGGTGGGCGCGCCGCTGGGCGAGCTGGCGCGCAAGGCCGCGACGTACGGACTGCGCGGAGACGCGCTGCTTGTGCTCGGGCCCGGCGTCGACATGGCCGAGCAGCTCGACACTCTCGCGCAGCGCCCGCTTCACGGCCGGCGCATCCTGATCACGCGAGCTCAGCACCAGGTCGATCCCCTGCGTCGCGAGCTCGTCGACATGGGCGCGGCGGTCGTCGAGATCCCGACGATCGAGGTCCGCGCCATGCCGACGGACGAGCGGGTGCGAAAGGCCATCGCCGGCCTCGACCGGACGATCCTCGTCATCTTCGCCTCAGCCAACGCTGTCGCCATCTTCTTCAAGATGCTCGTCGAGACCGGCGCTGACGCCCGCGCGCTCCACAACTCAAAGCTGTGCGCGATTGGCCAGGAGACCGCCGAGATGCTGGAGAACCATGGACTGCGGCCCGAGCTTGTGACCTCGGAGTACACGGCTGAGGGGCTCGCGAAGGCGCTTGGGGGATGGGAGATGGAAGGGATGCGCGTCCTCGTGCCTCGTGCGGAGGTCGCGCGAGACGCATTACCATCCCTGCTCGCAATGCGAGGAGCCGAGGTTGAGATCCTTCCCGTCTACCAGGCGGTGTGTCCGGCACCCGCGGGTCCGGCCTTGCTCAAGTTGTTCAGCGCCGAGGGCGTCGACGTGATCACGTTTACCAGCTCTTCGACCGTGGCCAACTTCGTGCGCGCTTTTCCCGACGACAGGCTCCCGGCTATCCTCGGCGATGCCGAGGTCGCCTGCATGGGTCCGGTGACGGCGGACACGGCGCGCAAGCTGGGCCTCCGCGTGGATATCGTCGCACGCGAGTACACGACCCACGGCCTGGTCCAGGCCATCGTCGAGGCGGCCGCCCGAAGATGAGCAAGGCGAAGCGACGCGTCGACGTCACGCCGACACTGGAGGCCGAGGCATTCGAGCTGCCTGAAGGCTGGAAGAAGCGGCCGTGGGTGCCTTACCTGATCATGGCCATCGTCGTCGCATTGGTGCTGGGATCGGGCCTCGCATTGCAGCAGGCCGTCAAGCAACCGACGCCGGTGTCGCTGGCCAATTGCGAGACCTCGACGGCGGTCGGTGTCCACGCATTCATCTCGGCGCAGCCGAACTGCATCATCCCCAATCACAAATACCAGGCCGCGGTTACGACGACCCAGGGCCAGTTCGTGATCGAGCTGCTGCCGGACACGGCCCCGATCACGGTCAACAACTTCATCGTCCTGGCTCTCAACGGTTACTTCACCAACAACACGTTCTGGAAGACCGAGGACTGGGTCGTGCAGAGCGGAGATCCGACCGGGACTGGGACGGGTGGGCCCGGCTACAACCTGCCCGAAGAGCCGGCGTCGTTTCTCAAGTGGGACGCCGGGTCGGTGGGCATGGCGCGCATCCCAGGCGGTCCGGTCAATGGCAGCCAGTTCTTCATCGTCAAGGGCGCTTGGCCGGGGGCCGGGCCGACGGCGACGTACAACCGTTTCGGGACGGTGGTGAGCGGCCTGGACAAGGTCTCGGCCCTCACGTCGACCGACAAGATCTACTCGATCGCGATCTCTGTGACCTGAAAGAAGGCTGATCTTTCCCTTACAGACGGCGGACTATAATCCGCCTTGATGCCAATACACCCCTTCTGGATCATCGCCATCATCGTCGTCGTCCTCATCGTCTTCGGGCCAGGGCGGCTGCCCGAGCTTGGCGGGGCGGTCGGGAAGGCCATGCGCGAGTTCCGGAAGGCGACGTCCGAGCTCACCAGCGAGGTGACCCACTCGACCCAGCCGGCACCGGCACCGCCGGTCGCCGCCACACCGCCGGCTCCTCCGCCGGCGCCAACCGAGAGCGCCCCCGCCCAGGGCTCGGAGTCAGCCTCTCCGTCCAACCGCTGAGGCTCGTCCGTTGGCGATCCTAGACAGGGTCCTCCGGCGCGCGCCCCGCCCGGACGCACCGGTCGAGGACCAGCGCATGTCGGTGATCGAGCACCTCGAGGCGCTTCGCCGGATGCTGATCATCATCCTCATCGCCTGGGGCATTACCACCGTTGCCGGGTTCGTCGTGTCGGGACAGGTGGTCGAATGGCTGGTCAGCAGAGCCGGGCTGGCGCATGCGGTCTATCTGGGTCCGGGCAGCTTCGTTTTGACGCGGCTCCAGGTGGCCATCTACATCGGTCTCATCGTGGCCGCGCCGGTGGTGATCCAGCAGATCTGGTGGTTCGTTTCTCCAGGGCTGCACCGGAACGAGCGACGGCTGACGCTACCGCTGATCGTCGCCACCATCTTCTTCTTCGGTCTCGGCGTGGCCGCGGCGCTGTATGCGCTGCCCCTGTACATCCGCGTGCTCAACTCCTTCGCTCCAACCAACGTCACGTACCTGGCCGATGTTGCGCAGCTGGTCGGA
>DATNOD010000087.1:0-2519 GCA_035601515.1 Candidatus Eiseniibacteriota bacterium
GGCGCCTCCTTGAGGGTCTTCGTCGTGGGACGTTCGACCCCGGTTGACCCGATGCTCGGATGCTACCATCGATTCACATACTTTGGTATGGCATCGGCGAACCGCTTCGACACGGCATGATTCATGCTCGTCGGACCGGGACCGTGCTTATCCGTACTTGGTTTTTTTGTAGCGGCGTCGCCTTCGATGGTGGCTCACGGAGGAGGGAAGTTGCCACAGGAATTTGACGTCGTGTGTCTCGGTGGTGGCGTCGCTGGAGAAGCGATCGCGGTCGGCCTTCAGGACAGCGGGCTGACGCTCGCGGTCGTCGAGCGAGAACTGGTCGGGGGCGAGTGCCCGTACTGGGGCTGCGTGCCTTCCAAGACCCTGCTTCGCTCAGGCGAAACCTTGAGCGAGGCCGATCGCGCTCGCCTCCTCGCCGCCTCACGCGTGGAATGGACCGTTGACTTTCCCAAGGTCTCCAAACGCGTGCTGTGGATGGCACGCAACCTCGACGACAGCCGGCCTGCCGCCGCGATGGAGGCGACTGGGGCCAAGCTCTTTCGAGGTGAAGGGAAACTGACGGACCTGCGCACCGTACAGGTCGGAAGCGAGCAGCTCATCGCCCGTCGCGCGGTGGTGATCGCCAACGGCAGTACCGCAGCGATCCCACCCATCCCTGGTCTGGACACCATCGAGTTCTGGACCAACCGCCAGGCGGCGATCCCGAGTGAGCTGCCGGCCTCGCTGGCCATCCTCGGCGGGGGCGCCATCGGAGTCGAGTTGGGGCAGGCCTTCGCACGTCTCGGCTCCACAGTGACTGTGATCGAAGCTGCACCGACGTTCCTTGGCCTCGAGGAACCGGAGGCCGGAGCAGCGCTGCGGCCGCACCTGGAGGCGGATGGCATCACGCTGATGATCGGGGACCCATGTGTCGCGGTCGAAAAGCAATCGACAGGGCCCCTCTCGCCCGCGTCCTCGCGCCAAGGCTCGGCCGTCGTCCACTTGAAGTCGGGGGCTGTGGTGTCGGCCGACCGATTGCTGGTTGCCACGGGTCGCCGCCCCAACGTGGAGGCGTGGCGCGCAACCGGGATCGCACAGACGGAGCGCGGTTGGTTGAAGGTGGACCCGGCGACGCTCGAAGCGCGGGCCGGCATCTTCGGAGCAGGTGACGTCACCGGACTCGGTGGTTTCACCCACCTCGCCTACTACCACGGGCAGGTGGTGGCACGCCGATTGCGGGGCATGGACGCGAGGGCCGATCACACAGCGGTCCCTCGCGTCACATTCACTGATCCTGAAATCGCTTCGGTCGGGCTGTCGGAGGCTGTCGCGCGCGGGCGAGGCATCGATGTCGTCGTCGCCAGAACCGACCCGGCCGAGACCGCGCGAGGCTACATCCATGACTTTCACGGCGGAGCGCTCAAGCTGGTCGGCGACCGCAAGCGCGGGGTGCTGATCGGCGCGACCCTGGTCACTCCGCGTGCGGGCGAGATCCTGGGCGAGCTCGTGCTGGCGATCAAGCTCGGTACTCCGCTGAAGACGCTCGCCGACGTCATCCACCCTTTCCCAGCCTTCAACCGGGTGCTTGGGGAAAGCCTGGCGGAGCTCGCTGCGAAGGTGGCCTGAACGCCGGGCTCGCTACGGCCGGCGGGCTTTCCCCGTGCAGCCGGGTGTAGTCCACTGCCGCCGCGCTTTGCTAGACTGAGCACGATCAAGCGGCGAGAAGGGCGAGGCGACCGAACCGTGCTTTGGCTTTGCCTTCCAGAACGCGCAGACCAGCGCACCGACCAGTGTCTTCCACGAGCGCGACGCGGAGGCCGAAGTGCGACCCTGAAGCCACTCCCCATCGATCCAAGGAGGCCATCATGAGCAGCACGCAGATGCGCAGTGAAAACGCAACCCAGAACCCGAAGGATGGGATGGTCGATCTGAAGCTCGAGGTCGTCGTCCTTCCGGTGTCCGACGTCGATCGCGCCAAGCGCTTCTACCAGAGGTTGGGGTGGCGCCTGGATGCCGATTTCGCCACCGGTGACGACTGGCGGGTGGTGCAGCTGACACCTCCCGGCTCACCGTGCTCGATCCTGTTCGGCAAGGGAATCACGACCGCCGTGCCGGGCTCAGTTCAGGGAAATTTCCTCGTCGTCGATGACATCGAGGCAGCACGCGCCGAGTTGATCGGACACGACGTCGACGCGAGTGAGGTGTTCCATTTCGCGGGCGGCCTCCATGTCGACGGGACGAAGGGACGCGTGCCGGGCCCGGACCCGGAAGGTCACTCCTACCGCTCATGGGCCTCATTCAGTGATCCAGACGGCAACAGCTGGCTGCTCCAGGAGATCAAGACGCGGCTTCCCGGACGAGGATTCGGCATGGACGTCGCGACTCTGACCGAGCTTCTGCGAGAGGCAGAGAAGCGCCATGGCGAGTACGAACCGACCGCTCCGAAGCATCACTGGTCCGGGTGGTACGCCGCCTACATCGTGGCGCGCGAGCAGGGGAAGACTCCCGACGAGGCAGCCAAAGGTGCCGCGCTCCAC
>DATNOD010000088.1:0-36018 GCA_035601515.1 Candidatus Eiseniibacteriota bacterium
ATCGCGGACAACACCAGTCAGTAAATAAAGACGATCCGGCTACACCCGCTCAATGTTTGTCTACGCGGCAGCTTCGAGACAACCGACCGAAGAAGACTTTGAGAGTGTTCCTTGATTGAAGTCCCGGAAGCGATCCGCCACTGCGCTTAGCGACGAGAGAGAAGCTGCAGGTTGCTTTCTATAAGAGGCAACTATCGCGACCTCCCCACGATAAGCTCGCGCGCGTTCTCTATTAGTGGAGCGACCGAAGGTAGCGGGTGTGGATAACGCACGGCTATGAGGAGGCGTGTTGGCTCACGTTGGGTCGGTCGCACCGCAGGCTCGTGCTCGCAGGCCCTGCCGCAGCCGAAAGATTGGCGCGATCCTCTGCCCTAGAGGAGGCCCGAAGACTAGCTTCGGCGGGCGGCGCTTCTTATCCAGCGGACAGGTAGGGCGCGGCCTGGTTTCGCCGGCGGCGTCCGACTACTGTCGCCCTCCAGCCCGCATTTCTGCACCCGACAGATCGGCTTCGTCCGCTGAGTGCTGCCGTCCAACACGGAGCAGCCAAAGGCAGCCACCTCGTTGAAGGCCCGACGAAAGCGGTTACTTGCGGGTGCTGCTAAGGAATCGGCGTGAACGCGCGGGGAGCGGCCGCCGGGCCGCCCCCGCGTCAATGAAGACCGAGTGCGAGCCGCGCATCACGGGATAACGACGTCGGTGATCACGACCGGGTTGTGCAATGTGTAGTCGAGCTCGTCGCTTTGCAGCACGCCCGGCGGCGTCAAGACGTCCATTGCTTTAGGTACCGTCGACGGGTCGACCGTGCAGTGCGGATCACTGCTCGGCGCTGCGCACACGCCGAACTGGTAGGGCTGGGGTGTGGGCGCGAAGCTCCGAGCCTGGTCTGGGCTGAATCCGTCCTGCCCGGTCAGGACGACGGCGAAGCCCCATCCACTTCCAGGATGACCGAGGCTCGATGCCGGCACGCTGAACGTGATGTAGCGCGAGATTTGGTTCGCCCGGATCGAGATCGTGCCCAGCGTCGTGGCGTGCGCGTCGATGTATCGCTGACCGAAACCCTGCACCTCGATCAGCCGACTCCATGCCGCGGACGGCGCGATCTGGTAGTTGCGCTGAGGGAATGATGCGGCGGTCGAAGTGGCGGAAGGTGCGGCGCCCGGATCATGGACGTAGACATCGACCAGCTGAGCTCCGAGCGGGCTGCCGAAGGTGGGAGAGAGGTCGCGCGTCTGGACGCGGATGATGATGTTCCCGCTGGCGGCACTGTCGTCGTAGACCTGGAAGTCTGTGATGTCAAACGCTCCTGCGTGGAAATCGCTCGCGGTCGGATAGGCGTAATTGCCTGGACCGTTGTCATCGCCGGTCGGGTCGCCGACGTCGAGGATCTTGGTCCCGGGAACGAAGTCCCACACGACCGTGCGGCTCGCGTGAGCTGTGCTTCCATCGGCCGCTGTCGCCGCGACCGTGATCACGGTCGTGCCCGGCGAAACGGCGACCGAAGCGCTGAACGAGCCATCGGCGGCCGCGGTCGTTTCCGCCGTGGCGGTGGTGAATGACGTGTCGACGTTGGTCGCTGCGACCGAAACCTCGTTCCCCGCCGCGCTAGTGCCCGTGACCGTGACCGGCGATCCGCTGATCGCCGACTGGTTGGCGGGTGAGGTGATGGCGAGCGTCGTGGTGCCCTGGTGGTGGGTCACGTAGCGGTCGGTGGTGTTGGCCGGCTGATCGAGCGCCGTGCCGGCTCCGATGTCGGCGGCCAGCCGGACGAACGCGCCCGCCGACCATGTGAGCGGTGCCGCCGATCCCGCGGGTTTCCCGTCGACGAATCCGATCGAGGCGACCGTGGGATCGGTGCCATAGGGCGAGGGTGCGAGGTCAGGCAGTTCCCAGTCCTGCTCCGGGATGAGGCCGACGCCGGAAGCAAAGCTCTGCATGTCCTGCAGGAGCGCGATCGCCTCCGTCGCGTCGCCTGTCTGAAGCCCGTTCTCGCCTCGCTCGGCCGAAAGCGCCGGCCAGAGGTGGCCGGTGCCCTTCCCGCTGGGCGCCCAGGGGTGACCGTCACCCGAACCGTCACCGTATCCGTCTCCGTTGTAGCGATGCCACCCCGGCCCGCTGGGCGTGGTGCTCTCGATGTTGGCGTCGACCACGGGCAGCGACTCCTGGATCGCCGAGTCGGACGCGGCCAGCTCGCCCAACCGCGACAGCTCGAGGAAGCCGGCGTCGATGACCGTGCGCTGGTCGAGCGTCGGCCCGCCGTTGCCGAGGTTGTACGAGATCGCAGCGTTGGGGTCGCCGGTCTTCGAAAGGCGGATGAAGTACGGGTGCGATGCGAGCGGCCCGGTCGTGGTCACCGTCCAGCCCTTGATCGAGCGCTGCCACTGGTCGGCGGTGGCCCGGAACACGCGGGCCGAGGCCGCGTCGCCATTGACTTCGGCGATGTCCGCCGCGGAGATCAGGCCGGCGATCTCCGCTGCGGTTGTCGAGGGCGAGAATCCACCCTGCTCCTCCCACCGCTCCGGGCCGAAGCTCGGACCATGTGAGACGACGAAGTACGCGGCCGCGCGGATGTGCTGGGTGTACAGCGCCGAATCGGTCATCCCGAGCGTCCACGCCATCAGGATCGGGTACGAGCACTCGTCCAACTGTGTGTTGAAAGAGTCGGGCGCGAGCTTGCCGTTGACCAGGCTGTTGCGCGGCATCGAGCCGTCGGGCTGCTGCTGCCGATCGAAGAGGAACGTCACCGCGTCCCGCGCGGTGGCAAGGTCTCCGTCCGCCACCAGTCCGGT
This sequence comes from Candidatus Eiseniibacteriota bacterium, assembly GCA_035601515.1. Lineage (GTDB taxonomy): Bacteria > Chloroflexota > Dormibacteria > Dormibacterales > Dormibacteraceae > UBA10449. Next base: position 2,787 of record DATNOD010000088.1, read on the forward strand.
CCACGCTTCATACAGGTCGCGCGAGAACACCTCGCGGTACGAGCCGAAGAAGGTGTTGTTCGGATCGCCGGCGGAGACCGCTTGGCCCCACGGAGACGAAAGACTCGCCACGATCGCGCCCGAGAACGTCTTGTCCTCTGAAGCCTTGATCACGTTCGCGCTCAGGTAATACTCGGCGGCCAACTGGTGCACGGCCGCCTCGCTCAGGCCAGAGATGTTATGCGGTGGCGGACTGAGTCCGGCGTCGTAGGCCTGCCAACCCACTTCGTAAGAACTGCGTACGGTGTCGACGTTAGAGTTCAGCGATCCCTCTGCGCTCGCGATTGCGGTGGTCGCGTCCCGGCCGAAGCCCAGTGCGAGCGTGACCGACCCGTTGGCGCGCGGTGACAGCGCGAGACGTCCGGTCTGCACCACGTCGCCGTTCACAGCATCTTTGTAGAGCTGCGCGAGACCATGCGAAGCGTCGAGTTCGCTGAGTCCGTCGCTCGTCGTTCCCACGAAGCCGCTCGTCGCCTGGTCGAACGGACCGTCGAGCGCTGCGAAGACCGGCTGTGCGTAGTCGCGGTTCACGGCATTGGTCGCGGTCCGCGTGTCGTATGAGACGAGGACTGCATGGCCGGTCGAGCTGTCGACCGTCGCGGAGTCGCCACCGCCATTGCCGGCGCCGCCCCCTCCGTTGCCGTTCACGCTCGCATCGAAGCGCACGTAGACCTGGAGGTCGGAGTGCGTCAAGTTGTGGACGCGAACCTGCATCAGGAGCGTGTTGCGACCGGGGTCGGTGAAGTAGTCGGTGACGATGCGGTACGCGCCGCTCTTCGCGGTCGCGGTGACCTGGCATTCCATACCACCTGGGTCTACCGCGCGCACGCCGTACGTCATGTCACGGCTCTGCAGATCGGTGAACGTCGAGCCGTCGGTGACGATGTACTGAAGCGTCTCAACATTGGTGTTGTCGATGGTCGGGTAGTAGACGTCGCTTAGGACGCCCCCCGCGACCGTGTACCAGACCTTTGACGCGGTGTCGGCGGCCGTGCCGAGACAGTCCTTCCGTGCCAGGTCGAAATGAGAGAGCCCGCCCGGCCCCCCGGGAGCGAGGGTTAGTGGAGCGGCCGAGGCGGTCGAGAGCGGGATCGAGACCGTCAGTGCAAGGCAAGCTGCGCCAAGGGCTGATGCGACCCTCAGAAAGCGTCGGTTGAACATTCGCATCGGTTGTTCTCCTCGACTATCTGCCTCTGCCAGCCACATCCAGCTCCGGGCTCAGGGAGCCCCCGAAGGCGATAAGGCCAATGATGCAGCTATCGGGAGCGGTTGGGAAGGGCCGCTTTCGGCGGCAACGGAGATGACCGGCGCGGCGCAGGTTAGAGGCGGCCCCGTGACAGTCAAATTGACAGTCAAACTGACAGCCAACATGGCAACCGCGGCGGATACGAAGATGCGCATGGGCGGATTTCGCGGACGTCTGGAACCCTAAACGGACGCTAGAACGTCGATCTTCAAAACCGTGGGACGGTGGAACCTCCCCGCACGGTCACGGGCAAGCGCGCTTCGTACATCAACGCCGGTGCCAACGGCGTCATTTGGTGGCACTCAACGGCGTCCAGCGAATTCGGATCGCCGCTTCTGAACGGTTAGCGGTTCGCTCTGCCTCGAGGCTGTCCCTACTCTGGCCGCCACAGTTCTCGAACCGTTCGCCATCCCCGGTCCTGAGCTCAACCAGGACTCTCGAGAACCTCCACCACCTTCGTGCGCGAGTGCCCACCCGAACGCAGGACAACCGCGGAAACAGGCACGTCAAGCTGATCCGCGACCGCCTTCATCACAGCTTTGTTGGCGGCACCACCCACAGGGGGCGCTGTAACCCAGAGTTCGAGCAGATTTCCGTTCCAACTCGCTTTCGGGCGCGACGCGCGGGGGTGCACTCGAACGGTGATGATCATGCCTGCCCTACCCTATCGCGCGCGTCCTTCACTCGTGTCGGAGGGACCGCGCCTGAAGGTGTTGTCGATAACTACCCCATATCGCAAGCAGGCGGCCAAGATGAGCAAGCGTTGCTAGAGGTCTGCGGGCCCGATAACCTCGACGACATCTGACCCAGAAGCCTTCAGCTTCGCATCGGTCGTCAGCAGACGGCATCTCAACAATCGCGCCAGGGCGAGATACTCAGCGTCGTAAGTCTTTGCCCATCCTAGTCGGTCAGCAAGGCGCCACGCCTCTTCGATGAGGCCTTTTGGGCGCCGCGGGCTGACGTCGGCTGATGCGAGTCGGTCGAGCCCGATTGCAGCTAGCTCGCCTGAGATTTCCTTGTGCCACCGCAATTCATGCATCACGGACGACGCCTCAGACCACATCAGGTGAGGCGCGACCAGCTCTTCTCGGCCTAAAGACTTCCAGCCACGCTCCGACAGGCAAACTGTGATTACGACAGCAGCATCAACAACCAGCACGTCAGCGGCCGGCGCGCGACGACCGAATCGCAGCCAAGACCTGCGGCATTCGCTCCCCGGTGGCTGTCTTTTGCCAAGATGCTGGAAGTGGTAATGGCGTATCGCTGACGACGCGGGCCAAATCTTCCTCGTCGATTAGGTGTTGAGTACCGATTCTCGTCGCCTTTAGTCGGCCGGAACGGATCCAGCGGCGCACCGTTTCGGGGTCACGCCTCGTCCGGCGGGCGGCCTCGGGAACGGTAAGCATTGTTGTGTAATACTACAACAACGGAGACTTGAGGGTACAGCAACGGCGGCGATAAACCATGCCAATTGGCGCCACTCAGCGGCACGCAGCGAATTCGAGTCGTCATTTCTGAACGGCACACAGCGATCTGTTAACCGCAAGGTTCAGGGTTCGAATCCCTGGTCCGGAGCCAAATCTATGGAGCCAACCTCACATTCAAGATCGACTCGGCGCGGCTGTTAGAGATGATGCGCAGTCGCTTCGCCTAGACGACCGCTTGACCGGCTTCTTGGCTAACAGCCCTTAGCAGTCCCTGGATTAGACCAATCGCATGGGCACGACCGCGGTGTGAATAATCGCTGTCGTTGACGATGTGAGGCACATGGTCATCAAGAATGAAGCCTGTGAACCCGGCGCTTCGCAGGGCCCGCATTACGCGGAGAGGATCGTAGTTACCCTCGCCAAGAAAACATTCCTCGAAGCGGGGAACAGTTCCGCGGACATCCCGAAAGTGGACATAGACGATCTGGCCACGCTTCCCGAAATATTCGATTGCCTCGAGGACACTACCTTCACCGCCCATCTCTGAAACAGTTCCGAGGCACAGATCGAGTCCGAGTGCGGGACTGGGATTGATCTCAAGGGCACGCTTGAGCGCATCTACGCTACGGAAAATGCGCGCGATGCCGCCCAGTGTTGGAACCGGCGGATCATCGGGGTGGAGGGCGAGTCGCACCCCCGCCTCTTCAGCCACGGGCGCAATCGCATCGATGAAATACCGATAGTTGCTCCACATCGCGTCATCATCGAGTTCCAAATCGCGGCGAAAATGAGCGCCCTGTACGAATGAATCCTTGGCACCCTCGATGCGTCGATCCCGACGGGAGACGAAGATCTCGGCCGACCTCGCTGGGTCGGTGGCTACCGCGAGGTCAAAACCCGATACCCGCGCTCCTCCGCGTCCACTTCCGGCGATTGAGGTTCTCCAGACCGAACCTGGAAGAAAGTTGTAGCCCAGGACCGGAATACCTGCCTTACCAAGATTGCGAATCGTGGACTGCATGTTTTCTATCTCTTCATCGCGTCCCGCGACGCCGAGCATGGCATTCTCGTAGAAAGTGTTGGGTACGTTTTCTATCGCCTCAAGCCGGAGTCCGTAGCTCTCGCAGCGCTGGCGAAGGGCAACCAGGTCACCCAACTCCCAGCGCCTGTCGCCTGGAAGTAGAGGCGTGTTGAACTGAACGCCGGATAGCCCCAGCTGTCGTGCAAAGGCCAGGTACTCATCGCTCGGGGTCGGTCCTTGACCGAGCGCAACCCTCATCCCCGTTGATGGGCCACCAGACCGGTGCGGTTCCACAGACCAAGTCACCTGATCACTTTATGATATATTGAAAGCGAAGTTGAGCACGGTGGCACGGGAAGCATGGTTGCCGGAAAAGGACGAACGCCCTTCTGTCTCCAGCTACGTCACGAGGCGCGTCGTTGACCTGATCAGGCGGGAAGGTCTCGAGCCGGGCGACCGCCTGCCATCGGTCCAGGAGCTGGCCAGACGGTTTTCTGTGGCCGGCCCGACAATGCGCGAGTCCCTGCGAAGACTGCAGGCCATCGGAATCATTGACATACGACACGGCTCTGGCATCTATCTCAAGCGCCGGACGCACCCCATTGTGCTGCCGAATCCTCACGCTAGTCGGCTGTCGCTCAAGACCGTTCTCGACCTCCTCGACGCGCGACTACTTATTGAGCCCCGGCTTGCCTACCTCGCGGCCGGTCGAGTTACTGAAGCCGCTCTTCGCATTCTGAAGGAAACATTGACGGCAGCGGCGGCCAACCTCGCCGGCGAGGATCGGTTGCTGGGCAGCCTCAACATGAACTTCCACCGTCAGGTGGCAGCGGTGTCCGGCAACTCGGTGCTGGCTGAAGTTGTCGATTCCCTGACGGCGGTGTACGAAGAGGAGCAGTTGGTGGTCATGCGCCTCTACGGCAACCGCGAACGAGACCACCGTCAGCATCTCGGGATCCTCGAGGCCATCGCCAAGCGGGATCGCGAGCTCGCTCAGCGACGCATGCATGACCACCTCAAGGACGTGAGGCGAGTTCTGAGCGCTCGCTGGAAGGAAACCACAACTCCCACGTAAGCGACTTCAACAGCACGAGGAGGACAAGGAGAGATGGAGACCCTTACCCGGCGCACTGTTCTCAAGCTTGGAGGCGCCGCGATCATCGCCGGCACCCTTCCGCCATGGCTTCTGGAAGCCTGCACCAGCGGCGGGGGAACGCCATCCGGGGCTTCTGCTCTTCAGTTGAGCAACGACAAAGTGACTTGGAAGCCGTGGTTCGAGCAGCAAGGTGCCGCTTCGAAATCGGCCGGCGGTCTGTCCTGGAAACTCAATGAATATGCCGACACAAGTACCTATCAGGCCGCGATCCGGACCTCTGGTGGTTCTTCCAAAGTCCCGGACCTTTACACCTGGTGGTCGGGTTGGCTGATGAAGGAGATTGTCGATGCGGGCTTCGCCGCTGACGTGAGCTCGCTTTGGGACAAGGAAAGTAGCGCTTACGACAAGGGACTCAGAGATCTGTTCACCTTTAACGGCAAGACCTATGGTGCGCCCCTTTATTTCGGACCCTGGGTGACTTTGTACAACAAGCAGGTATTTGACAAATACCAGCTGCAGCCGCCCAAGAATTGGAACGACATGCAACACGTGCTGCAGACACTTAAGTCCAAGGGCGTGACCCCCCTCGGAGCGACGATCGACGGCCGCTGGCCGGCCTTTATCTACTTCGAGACTTTTCTGGTGGCCACCAATCCGGACCTGTACACGAATTTGATGGCTGGCAAGGCCAAGTACACCGATCCGGGGGTTGTGGAAGCGATGAACCTCTGGGGTCAGCTGATCCAGGCGGGCTATTTCACCGATCCATCGTCGGTCACTTTCGGAACCGGGAGCAGCACCTTCCTCACCGAATTCTCGCAAGGCAGGGCCGCCATGCTTCAGATAGGCACCTGGTATGAGCCCACCATCACCGGAGCAGGCATGAAGCCCGGCGTTGACTTCGGCGGATTCATCTTCCCCAGCGCCAAGTCAGGAATCCAGAACAGCGTCATCATCGAGTCGGGGCCGCTCGTCGTGGCTGCCAATGGCGCCCACAAGTCAGACGCCATCAATTCTCTTGGCTGGTTCATGTCGAAAGCAGGCCAAGAAGCTTGGATCAAGGCGACCGCTTTCACCTCCGCACGGTCCGACGTCGCTTCACCATCGCCTATCGACCAACAGTTGCTTGCGGACATGAAGGCCGGTGGCTATCAGCAAATAAATCGTTACTGGGAGGCGACGCCCCACGACATCGTCGAGACAGCGATCGACGAGTTCGCGAAGTTCATGCTCCATCCGGGCGACCCGATGCCGATCCTTCAAAACATCCAAAAGAAAGCCGACAGCGTCTGGGCCACTATTAAGTGATCTATGGCGTCCGATGCCAAGCCACGGAAGGCCAAGGCGGAAAAGGCGGCCGCCCCGGAAGGAACTGAGGTAGCTGCGGAGGCCAGCCGTCCTTTTGGTCGGTTGGCCGCGGCCGCGGCTCCCTATCTCTACGTCACTCCAATGGTGTTGCTGGTCGGAGTCTTTTTGATCTATCCGGCTGCCGACACGATCTGGCTCAGCATGACGAAGTGGAACGGCATCTATCCGCCGACTTTCATTGGCTTCGATAACTACTTGAACCTATGGACGGATCCGGTGTTCATCACGGCCTCTCTGAACACCGTGTATTGGATTGCAGGACTGATGCTGCTACAGGTGGTGCTAGGGCTCGCTCTTGCCGTGCTCCTCAACACCAGCCCGCTGGCTGCACTGTACAAGCGCATCCTGTACCTGCCGGCCACGATCTCAGGGGCGGCGATCGGTGTGATCTGGTACGCGATCTTCAACAATCAGCTGGGCATCCTGAACGCATCCTTACGCTTCGTCGGCTTGGGCGCCCTCGCTCAGGCTTGGCTCACTACGCCGCCGCTGAACACCTTTTCGATGATCGTGGCTGCGGTGTGGCAGGGATTGGGACCGACCATCATCCTGTTTTTGGTCGGCCTACAGACAATCCCTCGCGATCCGATCGAGGCGGCTCAGACCGACGGAGCTAACGCGTGGCAGGTGTTTCGATACGTCACCCTGCCACTCCTTCGTCCGATCACGGTTGTGGTGGTTGGCATCAACCTGATCAACAGTTTCAAGGTCTTCGACATCATCTGGACGATGACGCAGGGCGGTCCTTATCGTTCATCCGAAACGCTCGCCGTGACCATGTTCCGGGACTCGTTCGTCAGCTTTGAGTTCGGCTATGGGGCCAGCGTCGCGGTGGTGCTGACAGTGGTTGCGTTTGTCGTTGCCGTCTTCTACATCCGCGCCATGTTCCAGCGTCTCGAGGTGCAGTGAAGTGGCGATCGTTACAGCACGTCTGAAAGAAACGAGTCCCGGCGGCTGGGCAGTGACCGTACTCGTTGGGATCCTGGCGGTCGTGTGGCTGGTCCCCCTGTGGCTGGTCGTGGTGACTTCCATGAAGACCACGCCTGAATACTTCCATGACGCGAGCCAGTGGTCGCTCCCCGAGAATCCACTCCAGCTGTTTGCCAATGTGAGGGACGCCTGGTTCACCTCTGGCATGGGAGCCGGCTTTATGGCCAGCCTGCTGTACGGAGTGGTGGCTGCGGGGCTGGCCATCCTGTTCGCTTCCCTGGGCGCCTACTCCATCACACGACTGCGTATCCACTGGCCCTTCTTCTGGTTCGTGCTTGTCTTTAGCGGCACGATTTTTCCTTTCCAGATGTATCTGATTCCCCTCTTCAAGCTTTATCTAGATACCGGGCTCTACGACACCCAGCTCGGGATGATCTTCTTCTACACAGCGATTGCCCTCCCGTTCTGTCTCTTTGTGATGCGGGGTTACTTCGCAACCATCCCACGAGAACTTCAAGAAGCGGCAGGCATCGACGGCTGCAGCGACTTCGGCATCTTCTGGCGCATCATCATGCCGCTGTCGTGGAGTCCGATCGCGGTCCTCTTTCTCTTTCAGTTCACGTGGATTTGGAACGATCTACTCTTCGGTCTCGTCCTCTCCACGTCTGATGGGGTGCGGCCGATCACTCCCAGCCTGGCCGGACTGCAGGGACAGTTCGCGCACAGCGGACCGCCGCTCGTTCTCGCTGCTGCGCTGCTCGCGACCTTGCCTACGATCACGCTCTTCCTGCTGCTTGGCCGGTACATGATGCGTGGTCTGACGCTGACCGCCGCCGGAAGGGCTGGTAGTGACTAGCGTCTCGCGGCCGCTCACGTTGGGCGGACGTTTCCATGACGCAGCCCGCGCCATGCTGCGGGCGCGCGCAGACTTGGAGGTAACAGTCGCGGGAGTGCGATTGCGCGCCACCAGCATCCCGCTTGTGAAGCGCACAGCCGAAGGTCTTCAGCAGGTAGTTCGAGTCGACCTCGAAGCTGCATCGGCTGGCCGTGTATTGCTCACGCTGAGAACTGACAAGCAAGTGCTCGTCGAACGCTCGGTGAAGGCTGCCGCGGGGCGGAATGTCGAATACCTGCTCGTCAGTGAGGTCGACAAGACGACGCCCTGCACATTTGACATCACGGTTGGCGAATCGCGCGCAAGTGCTGCGTTGGAGCTCCGGCCTCAGCGCCATTGGCGGATCTTTTTGATTCACCAATCGCACCTCGACATCGGCTACACCGATCCGCAGGACTTGATTCTCCACCACCACGCCGCGTTCCTCGACGCAGTGCTGGATCTCGCTGAACGGTCTGACGCTTTGCCCGACGATGCCCGTTTCAGGTGGAACGTCGAAGCTACATGGCCACTCGATTACTGGCTGCGGACGCGGCCGGCTGCCGACCGGCGCCGATTCTTCGACCTGGCGAAAGCAGGTCGAATCGAGGTCGCCGCCCTGTCATTCAACATGCACTCCGAGATCTACTCGATCGATGAGCTTGCCCGCCAGCTTGCCGTTGCGCAGCGGCTGCGAGATGAGTACGAGATTTCGATCGACACCGCGATGCAGACCGATGTACCCGGATCCACGGTTGGTCTGCTTAACCTCCTCACCGAAGCTGGTGTCCGCTACCTGTCGGTCGCTCACAACTACGCGGGGCGCTCCGTTCCTCACCTGCTCGATGGCCAGCGACTGACTCGACCTTTTCGCTGGCGTGCGGCCAGCGGTAAGAGCCTCCTGACCTGGTACACCGATACGCCCCATGGCGTGGCTTATATGGAGGGCAACCTCGTCGGTTTCGGGGAGGCTTATCAGGCGGCGATCGAGCTGTTCCCCGCATATCTCGCCGCGCTGGCCGAACAACCCTATCCGTACGTCGGCGCGGAGGCGTTCGGCTGGTCCGGCACGCCGCCCGGCACCAGCTTGGCGCGGCCACCCTATCCGCACGACATCCTGCACTTTCGCGTCAACGGGGAACTCGCCGACAACGCACCGCCCAGCCTGGTCTTGTCAGAGATCGTGCGGAAATGGAACTCCGAGTGGGAGTACCCGCATATCAGGCTTGCAACCAATCGCGAGTTCTTCGAAGTTGCGGAGCGTGATCTCGGCGATCGTGTCGAAACTTTCGAGGGCGACTGGACCGACTGGTGGGCGGACGGCGTTGGCTCCGCAGCGCGCGAGCTTGGTTTCAATCGTTCTGCTCAAGTGCTGACCCCTGTCGCTCAGACTATACATACGCTGTCGGATGCGCTCGGTGGAGAAGAGAGCGAATGGCAGCACGGCGTAGAAGCGGCTTACGAGGCAATGGGACTCTTCGATGAGCACACCTGGGGCGCCGCGAATCCGTGGACAGACGGCCTCGAGCAATACGACTCCGGCGCGCTGCAGTGGCAGCGCAAGTCGGACTTTGCACGGCAGGCCCGCGACCTTGCAGTGCGGACACACGAGCACGCCACGATGCGGCTCGGCCGCCTGCTAGCAGCTCCCAACCGCGCCCTCGGCGCTCTGGCTCAGTTGGCAGTTTTCAATCCGAGCGGTTGGGGTCGGACGGACATTCTGGAAGTGTTCCTGCCCGCCACGCGCGTTGCACAGGATCAGCGGTTCGAATTGATTGACGAGGCAAGCGGCGGCGTTGAAGCCTACGAGCTCACGGAACAGGCTCATGCGGTGCATCGACCTCGCGGGCGTTGGCTGCGCTTTGTGGCTCAGGATGTGCCCCCTCTGGGCTACCGACGCTATTTGCTACGAAACGCACCATCTGCTGTCGTCGATGAGTCAGCAGCAGCCACGACTCTGGAGAGCTCCCATTATCGGGCTGAGGTCGACGTCGAGCGAGGCACTCTTTCCAGCCTCGTTGACCTGGCTGCTCGCCGCGAACTGTTGCAAGTGGACAGCCCTTTCGCCTTCAACCAGTACGTCTACGACCAGTACGGCAGCGCGAGCAACTTCAATCATCTCTCGGGACGCATCCCGTGGGGTGGCATGTGGCTACTCGGCCGGCGATCGGTAGCCGAGCAAGGCGTAGTCGTCGAGCGCTCCCGAACCTCGCTGGCCGACCGCGTGAGGATCCGGCTCCGCGGCGAGGGTTCTGACTGGATCGAGACCACGTATGAACTTCTGCGTCAGGTCCGCCGTGTGGACATCCGCAACCGCGTTCACAAACTCCCGTTGCGAGAGAAGGAAAGCGTGTACTTTGCCTTCCCGCTTCGAGCAGACAAACCCAATGTCGCTTGCGAGATAACCGGTGGCGTCGACACAACTGGCTCGCCGCGGGTTCCCGGATCGGCCCGTCACATGCGTGCGATTCGTCACTGGATCACCTTCGATGATGGCGAAGGTCAGGTGGCTTGGGCAACAGCAGAAGCCCCTCTGATCGAAATCGGAGATCTACACCTCCCGTACTCACCGTTCCCTCGGACCTTTGAGAGCGGTCCCGCCGACCAGGCAACCGTTTTCTCGTGGGCCATGAACAACATCTGGGACACCAATTTTCCCGGCCGCCAGGGTGGGGAGACCGTGTTCCGCTATGCGGTCGGCAGCGCGGCCGTCGGGAGCGATGCCCGCCGCCTGGGCATGCAGGTGGCCGCAGGATTCTCACGCCCGCTGGTTGGGATGCTCTGCCCGCCGAAGCCGGATCACACGAATAGTCTGCTGCCGACGGGCTCCTTCTGCGAGGTAACTGGATCTGGAGTGGACATCGTGACCCTCGCCCCCGCAGGAGATCGCGGACTGACTCTGTACCTCACCTCGCTGGCGTCGGAGCCGGTCGAGTTCGAGCTCCGGTTCCCCGGACTGCGGGTGCGGGATGGAGCGGTGCGAGGACGTCTTTGGCCGGGTGAGTATCGCGCCGTCGTCGTCGATATCGAGGATCAGGTTTCGCCATGAAGATGACAAAAGCCCTCGTCAGAGCCAGCGATGCTCGCATCTTCTACGACGGCGCCATCACCGAGCCGCGACTTGACCACCCAGAGAGCGTGGCCGTGCATCGCGACCGCAGCGTCTGGTGTGGTGGCGAGCGAGGTCAGATCTACCGCCTGCTGGCCGACGGGTCGCGATTGGAGGAGGTCGCTTCGACGGGAGGCTTCTGCCTGGGCCTCACATTCGATGCCAACGATGATCTTTACGTATGCGACCTTAAGCATGCGGCGGTCTTCCACATCGAAACGCGCACAGGAAAAGTTCGACGTTTTGCTGACTCGGTGCCCGGCCACCGAATGCGCGTGCCAAACCATCCCGTCATTGACGCAAAGGGCCGGATCTATGTTTCGGATAGTCACGGCGGGCATGACCCTGGGCCAGGAGTCATGCGGTTTGATCCGGACGGGTCAGGGACGATGTGGTATGGCGCAACGATCGACTTCGCGAACGGCATCGCGCTCTCGCCCAACGGCGATTACCTCTATGTCGCCGAAAGCTTTGGTCATAGCGTTTTTCGCATTCCGATTCTCGAAGATGGTTCGTCTGGCGCGCGTGAGCCGGTCGCGACGTTCCAAGGGGTGATTCCGGACGGCATCGCGTTCGGTCCCGACCATAGGCTCTACATCGGTTGCTACGAACCCAGCCAGATCCTGCGCATCGATCGGGATGGTTCGGTGCAATGCGTGCTTGCCGATCCCGAAGCCCATCTGCTCTGCCATCCAACCAACATCGCCTTCCGAGACAGCACACTTTTCGCAGCGAATCTCGGACGCTGGCACATCACAGAGATGGAGTTGCCCGCGTGATCGGTGGTATCTCCTCAGGACGGAATTGGGGCGCGCGAATGCGTGAATACGAATCCCAGGGTATGCGCCTGGTCTTTCTGGAAAACGAAGCGATCCGGATAGGTATCAACGCGGATCGAGGAAGCGAAGTATTCGAGTGTTGTTATAAGCCGCGCGACCTTGACCTCGCGCCGCGGTTTCGTGATGGCATGCGACCGCTGGGCACCATCGCAGCATCTCCAACACCCGAGCTTGCCTTCATCGACCTCTACTCAGGAGGCTGGCAAGAGGTGTGCCCCAACGGAGGTGCTCCGTGCACCTATCAAGGCATCAGGTTTGGACAGCACGATGAGGTCTGGCGACTGGCGTGGGATTACGAGTTGATCGAAGACGATCCTAAAGCGGTTGCGGTCGCCTTAAGCGTGGCTGCCCAGCGCGTTCCGCTGCGACTTCGCAAAGAGATCAGGCTGCGAGCCGGCACTGCACGCGTAGAAATCAAGGAGACCCTAGAGAATCTGAGCGGTGCAGCGCTCGATGTGATGTGGGGCCACCACCTGGCGTACGGACCACCGTTCCTTCAGGAAGCCTGCCGAATCACTCTGCCGCCAGGAACTGAGGTCATCACACACGATGTCCCTATCGACCCCGCTGGCAGGAGAGTAGTGGCGGGCCGGTTCCCGTGGCCAAAGCTCCCGTCGCCCGGTGGCGGCACAGTAGACCTCAGCGTCGTGCCGAAGCATGGCACCGAGAGCGACATCGTTTATCTGACTGGGTTCACCGAAGGTTGGTACGAGATGGTTCGTCCAGACGATGGCCTTCGCCTTCGCGTTGAGTGGGATCTGCACACCATGCCATACCTCTGGTTCTGGCAGGAATTTGGGGCATCGCAAATACATCCTTGGTATGGCGGCCTGTATGCGGTCGGCCTGGAGCCTTTCTCCAGCTATCCAACCAATGGACTCGAGGAGGCGGCGGCCAACGGTACAGCCCTGAAGATGGCACCCCATGCCTCGCGAGCGTTTCACCTCGGATTGGAGGTTTGCGATGGCTGAGCGGGAATTCGAAAATCGGGTCGCAATAGTCACTGGTGGCGCAGCGGGCATCGGCTTGGCGACGGTCGAGCGGCTGGCGGCCGGCGGAGCTGCGGTCGTAATCGGCGATGTGGGCGAGGGCCTCGCTCAAAAAGAGAGCGAACTGCGCGAGGCGGGGCTGCAGGTCCGCGCAAGGCCAGCCGATGTGCGCTCGTCGGCCGATCTTGAGGGACTGGCCACCTTCACCGCTGACTTATATGGCGGGGTCGATATCCTCGTTTGTTCCGCAGGCATTCAGCGCTACGGAACCGCCGTGGACACTGCTGAAGAAACATGGGATGAGGTCCTGGGTGTAAATCTCAAAGGTCAGTTCCTTGCTGCCAAGCACACCATCCCGTTGATGCGCCGCCGAGGCGGCGGAGCAATTGTCAACGTGGCTTCTGTTCAGGGACTGGCAACTCAACCGAAGGTGGCTGCCTACACGGCGAGCAAGGGCGGCGTACTCGCGCTCACCCGAGCGATGGCGATCGACCATGCGCCAGACCACATCCGAGTCAATGCCGTTTGTCCTGGATCAGTGGACACCCCGATGCTACGTTGGGCGGCCGATCTCTTCCGAGGCGACCTGAGCCGGGAATCTCAGATGGCTGAGTGGGGCCGCATGCATCCGTTGGGGCGGGTCGCGAAACCCGAGGAGGTGGCGGAGCTCATCGCATTTCTGGCTTCAGACCGCGCCAGCTTCGTTTCGGGAGCGCAGTTTGTCATCGACGGCGGCTTGCTCGCCAGTCTGTCCGTCACGCTGCGGAACTGAGCCGCATGGCTGGACGCATGCCTCACCACTTGATCCAGGAACTCATACAGGTCAGTGGTGGGGCCCTGGAGGAAAGTTCGAAGAGCGTCAACTAAGGGGAGCCAGTTCTGATTACCGAATCGCAATCTCGACTATGGGTCTCGACACGTCTGTCAGCCGCGTGGCGCTGGCGCCCTTATGGGAGCTGAAGGTGCGACCTAACCATCAGCGCTAGCCGCGTTGTCCATTGGGACCGGCGAGCTCAGCCTCCCGGTGTCACCATGTGCCGGTCGGATGGCCGCCGAGATCATAGGCAGGGAGCAGGAGCTCGCCAAGGTCGATGCATTCATCGACGCGGCCGGACGCGCGCCTAGAGGGCTGGTCCTCGAGGGTGAGGCAGGGATCGGCAAGTCGACGCTCTGGAGAGAGGGGGTCGAGCATGCCCGCGCACGTGGAGTTCGCGTCCTTACGTCGCGCCCCGCCGAAGCCGAGCTCGCCCTGGCATTCGTCGGTCTCGGTGATCTTCTGGAGGGCGTTTCCGGTACCGTGCTGCCGAGGTTGTCGCCACCAAGGCGACGAGCCCTCGCTGCGGCGCTGCTCCACGAGAACGCGCAGGACGACCGGCACGATTCGCGCGCACTCGGGGTCGCGGTTCGTGATGCGCTCGAGATTCTTGCCCGAGACCAGCGGCTGCTCATCGCGATCGACGACGTCCAGTGGTTGGATGACTCATCGGCCCGAGCGCTCGCATTCGCCCTTCGTCGCATAGGCACCCAACAGGTTCTGGCTCTCGTTGCTCGGCGCGGCACCCAGGTCAGTCACCTTGAACAGGCGATCGGCACAGAGAGCATCGCGATCGGCCCGCTCAGCCTCGGTGCGATGCAGAAGTTCCTGCGCGACCGGCTCGACAGGTCGTTGCCGCGGCCCGCCGTCCTGCGCATTCACGAGGCATCCGGGGGCAATCCCTTCTACGCACTCGAGCTTGTGCGGACGCTAGACGTGACCGACGAGCTGACAAAGCCGATTCCGATGTCGGAGAGCCTGGAGCGGCTGCTCGAGGTCCGGCTCAGGGGCCTACCCAAGGCTGCGCGCGATGCGCTGCTGCTTGTGGCTACACATGGGCGGCCGATGGCGCGGCAGCTTCCGATGAAGTCGCTGGCACCTGCATTCAAGGCGCGCGTGGTCGAGGAGTCCGAGGGTGTTGTTCGCTTTTCCCATCCCCTGCTGGCGTCGGCTGTCTACGCCGGCGCGTCACCCGAGGACCGGCGAAACGCGCACAGCGCGCTGGCGAGGACGGTAGACGACCCGATAGCGCGAGCTCGCCACCTCGCACTCGCTGCTGCCGGGCAGGACGCAAAGATCGCCGACGCGCTCGATGCAGCCTCTGCAGCAGCCAACCTCCGGGGGGCAACGATGGCCAGCGCTGAGTTGGCCGAACTGGCGCTGCGCGTGACTCCGGATGCTGATCACGAAGACAAGCGGATACGGATGCTGGCTTACGCCGAGAAGCTTTGCGACGCGGGCGACGGCCGACGAGCGATCGCGCTCCTGGACCAAGCACGCAAGACCGCGCCGCCCGGAGTAGAGCGGGCGAGGGTGCTGGTGGCCCTCGCTCGCGCCGAGGAGTCTTTCGTCGGCGCGCGCGAAGGGGTGGTCCGCTTCCGAGCAGCCCTCGCGGAAGCCGAGGGCGACGCAGCACTCCTGGCAGAGATCCATCTGAGTCTCGCTGATCTGATGATGGACACTGAGGACGGAAAGTTCGCTCTCGAGCATTCCGAACTGGCCGCGCAGGCCGCAACGAGAGCGGGTGAACCCGCGCTGCGATGCCGGTCGCTCGCGATGTATTGCCTCCTCCATTCGCGCACCGGCCTCGGTTCCTCGGACGATGAGATCGAGGAGGCGCTGGCGATCGAGCGGTCACTTCCTCCGTCACAGAAGACAAGTGCGGCAACCAATGCGCTCGTCTACCAGCTCATCTGGTCGGGCCGGCTTGACGAGGCGAGGCGGGTGCTCGAACGATGGCGCGCCGAGCTGGCCGCCGCGGACAGCCGCCAGCAGGAAGAGGCCCTCTGGTACCTCAGCATGCTCGAACTACGGGCCGGCAATTGGAAGCCGGCGGCTCGCCACGCCGCCGCGTCGCTTGCCATCCGGACAGAGTTTGGGATCGAAGGTTCACAGCCGATCGCGGAGCTTCCAGCCGCGATGGTGGCGGCCTACAGCGGGATGGTCGAAGAGGCACGCAGGCTCTCAACGCTTGCCCTCGCGCGAGCAGAGGCCGAGGGTGTTCGCATTGCCGAATCCGGGCATCGAGCGGTCCTCGGCTTCATCGAGCTCTCAAGTGGCGAACCCGAAAAGGCACTCCAGTATCTAAGAAGGGGATGGGAAATCCGCGACACCGTGATGCTACTCGAGCCGGGCCACCGTTTCGAGCTCGCGGATACACTCGAAGCGCTGATCGCAGTCGGCGACCTGAAGGAAGCAGAGGAGAAGCTGTCGCCGTGGGAGGAGCGCGCCCGCGCGCTCGACCGTTCCTGGGCTCTTGCGATCACGGCGCGGTGCCGCGCGCTCCTGCTGGCGGCGCGCGGTGACATGACCGGCGCGCAACAGCAATTCGAGCGAGCCCTGCGAGAGCACGAGCGGACGCAGGACCCTTTCCAGCACGCCCGCACTCTCCTCGCCCTCGGCGCCACCCAGCGACGCGCCAAGCAGCGCGCAGCGGCGCGCGCGAACCTCGAAGGCGCCAAGGAGATTTTCGACCGGTTGCCCGCGCCGCTGTGGGCGGCCAAAGTGCGTTCCGAGCTGGCTCGCATCGGAGGGCGTCCACCGGCAAACAAAGATGAGCTGACCGAAGCCGAACGTCGCGTCGCCGCGCTTGTGGCCGAGGGCCGCACCAACCAGGAGGTCGCCGCTTCGCTGTTTCTCGGCGAGCGCACAGTCGCGAGCCACCTGACGCACATCTACGCCAAGCTCGGAGTCCGTTCGCGCACCGAGCTTGCGCGCCGCCTGCATTAAAGATCAGCGGTTCTTACGTTTCCTCCGTGTCGCCGGGGGTCTAGCTTGGCCGGATGCCGAGCTACCTCGTCGAGACGTATCTCCCGCGCGGCCGGGCGGGAGAGCGAACAGCTCGCACGCGGCGTGCGCGCTCGGCGGCCGATGAACTGACTCGAGAGGGAACCCGCGTCCTCTTCGAGCGCTCGATCCATGTGCCCGAAGACGAGATTTGCTTCTTCGTCTTCGACGCACCTTCGGGCGGCTACGCCGCGCTTGCGGCGCAGCGCGCCGACCTCGATCCGTTCCGCGTTGTCGAAGCCGTCACATCTGAGAAGAAGGAGAGCAAATGAGATTCTTCAAATCGAAACTGTCTTGGGCCCTAGTTCTGCTTGGCATCATGGGATTCGCGGCTTCCGGCGGCGACGTCCTGGCCACACCACCGTCCGGCCTGAACAACGTGCTCCTCGCTCGAGGCACCGACCAGTCTCAGGGGACCCTCCCGATTGAAGAGGGAACGGACATCGTCATGTCGCAGATCACGGTGATCCCCGTGGGCTCCTCGGGATGGCACTCGCATCCAGGTGGAGCGATTATCGTGGTCCACCAGGGTAACCTCACCGTCTACAAATCCGTCGGCAGCCAGTGTCAGATTTCCACTTACTCCGCAGGGCAGGCGTTTATTGAGCGACCCGGCGAAGTCGACGACGTGGTTAACACCGGCGCGATTCCATACGTGCTGTATGTCACCTTCCCGCGCGTGCCTGCGGGCGGCTCGGCGAGAATCGACGTTCCCGATCCGGGCACCTGCCCCGGTCTGTGACGGTATGACCTGTGGCGGCGTCCTCCGTTGGACGCCGCCGCACCCTCTGCCGTAGGAACCCGGACACCTTTCCCTCCGCCGAGGCCCAGGCTTTTTGCGGCTGATCCCGCTTTCCCCAAACCTTTGCTTCGCGCCGGGGAGTCCCGGTTCTCAGCGGATCATGGTCGGGAACAGGAACCGTCTTGGTCATCGGGCTAAGTCTTGAGGCCTTCTCATACTGATGACATGGCTACGTACTTGGTCAATGACCGCGCCATCGTGCACGCTCGCCGTCTAATCGACGCTCGCCAGTACGTGCTCGACAGCAACTGGGGCGAAGTTCAGCCTGGAGCGCACGATGAGAACGCGTTCCTTAAAGGACACACCTGGAATGAGTACGGCGAATGGCACCTCGGCCTTAACGAGGAAGCGACTGACGAGACCAAGAGCCGGTACGCGTTCGTCTATGGTGACTTTCGGCGGGTTCATCGAACCGGCCTGATCGCCTGTCAGTACCGGGCTGCGGAGTGGCGTCACAAGGAGATCGAGCTAGCCGCACACGAGCTGCTACAACGGCTCGACAAGGCGAGCGCCTGAGGCATGACGGCCATGGCGGCGAAATGCAGTTCACAGCCAGAGGGTAGGCGAGCTTTAGTGACGTTGGTGCGTCTTCCTCTAGGTGGAACGACAAAGTTGCACTTCCCGATGGGCAGGGATTAACTTGAAGGCTTGCAGGCTGGGGTTAATGCTCACAAAGGGGGATTGTGAAATTGCTTGGTAGAGCCGTCTGGATTTTTGCCCTTTCGAGCGCACTCGCGCTCATCACGTCGAGCACGGCGCTGGCCGCCGGTCCGCCAGTGCTCATCAGCGGGCCGTCACCGTATGCGGCGGCCTGCTCGTCGCACGACAACTCGCTGACCGGCAGGACGTTCAACAACGCGGAGGTGGAACCGCAGGTGGCCGTCCACGGGAGCAACGCGATCGCCGCGTGGCACCAGGACCGGAAGTCGAACGGTGGCGCGCACGGGATCGGAATCGGCTTCTCGACCAACGGCGGCAACAGTTGGAGCGAGACCACCATTTCGCTGAACGCATGTGGGCCTGCTCCCGTTGATCCGTCCCTTGCCGGCTACTTCAGGGCCTCGGACCCGTGGGTGTCCATCGGTCCTGACGGCACCGCCTACTTTTCGGCGCTCTCGTTCAACATCCAGGTGCCCAACGGGGCCAATGCCGTCGTGGCCGCGCGCTCCGTGGACGGAGGCGCCACCTGGGACCACATCCAGCGGATTCCCGGCGGGTTCTTCGACACCAACGACAAGAGCACCGACAAGAACTCGACCACGGCGGACCCCGTCAAGGCCGGCACCGCGTATACCACCTGGGACACGCTGCTCCTAGCGACCGACAACCCTGACGACAACCCCCACACGCAGGCCTACACCGGACCGGCGTACTTCTCCAAGACGACCGACGGTGGGAGGACGTGGAGCCAGGCCCAGATCATCATCGACACCAAGAACCGCACCCAGACGATCGGCAACATCATCGTCGTCGACCCGCGCAACGGCACGCTATACGACTTCACCGACCTGATCGTTTCGCCGAACACGCCGTTCCAGGGAACGCGCAGCAACGCGTTCCTCGCGTTCGTCAAGTCGACGGACGGCGGCGACACCTGGACGCAGCCGCAGGTCATCGCCCCGTTCAACAGCCTTGGCGTTCGCGACCCCAACACCGGGGAGCCCGCGCGGGTTGGTGACGGGCTGGAAGAGGTCGCCATCGATCCTTCGAACGGCAAGCTCTACGTGGTCTACGAGAGCTCCACGAACTACCAGAAGCAGCTGAAGCAGAGTAGCGGCGCATGGGATGACGAGATCCTTCTCACGAGCTCAAGCGATGGCGGCGCCACCTGGGCGAGCCCATCCGTGGTGCACAACCTCGCCTCGGGCCTGCCGACCTTTACGCCAACGTTGGCGGTGAACGGCGGCAAGGTCGCGGTGACCTACTACGACACCCGTAACCTGGCGCCGGGGGACACCGCCCACTGGCCGACCGATTACTGGGCGCAGGTTTCGAACGACGGAGGTGCGACATGGGGGCCCGAGCAGCACATCGCAGGCTCGTTCGACCTCCGAACCGCGCCGGTCGCGCGTGGTTTCTTCCTCGGCGACTACGAGGGCCTGCAGCCGAGCGGGACGGGCTTCCTGGCGGTCTTCGTCAAGACCAACTGCGACGCTCCCTACCCGACGAGCAATCCGCTGTGCGCTCCGGCGAGCAGCAACACCACGTCGACGAGCAACACGAATCCGACGGACGTTTTCAGCGCGTCGGTTTCTTAGGCGCAATCAAGGGCGGGCGGTAGTCGCCCGCCCTTTCATTCGATAACGTGGAGGACCTTTTCGTGCTCGTGGGGCTACCTCCTGACCTGCCTTCTTTTACGTGTGCATGGGGTGTAATCCCCACGTGGCCGGATTCGGCTACCGGCGGGGTTCGGCTCCGCCGTCGGCACCATAGAGGTCGCCCAACGAGCGCGACCTCTGATCCGACCACTCAGGTTCTTGCTGATGTGAAGCCGAGACTCTCGTACAGCGAGCGCGCCGCGATTGTCGTCCTCGCTGGTGCCATGGCTCGTGTGGCGGATCACATGGACCTTAGAAGAAGGTGATCGGTCCATCGTGCCCGCGTTCACGGTTGAGTACCCTCGGCAACTCAATTCGGGCGCACAAGCATGCTTGAGCACCGCCGAATGTGAGGCGCTAGCGACTGCTGCACGCCGAAGCGGCAACCGGCTGATCAGGTCCGTTCCATCAGCCGCTTTAAGGCAACGAGGTCTTTGCGATTCGCACGGCGCATGGCAGCCGCCATCAGCGGAGCGCTGACCTTTGAGAATCCGCTTGGCTCGCCGCGGTTTCGAAGTGTCATCCGCGTGAAGCTATCGCCGACGTCCTCCCATGTGTACGTCGTTTCCATTGGAAATGGCCCTTGTGCGGTGCGCATTACGAGTCGCTCACCAGGAACTAAGTCGATGATTTCGTACGTGTAGGCCAAGCGGCGCCCAAGAAATCGGGCGACAAATGCCATCCGCGAACCGACCTGGACGGGAGGTGCAGTCTTCCATTCGACCGAATCGATGTTCACGTACCACTCTGGCGCGTTAGTCGGATCAGCCGCGTAAACGGCGACTACGTCTCGCGGGCGGTTTATCACGATTTCCGTCAGCACGTCTACAGCCAAAGTTGTTCTGAGCCTCCTCGTGTCTCGTGATGTTCCAACAGCGGGATCATCGAGCGGCTGCAGCGAGCAAGCAGCCGGACAAGCGATCGAGCATTGCTCCCCAGCCGTCCCGATGGGAAGTCGCGACCGATTCAGGCAGGTCGGTGTGGATGATGCGGAGGTTGGTAGCCATCGGGCCGTCCGGCTCTAGTTCAACCGTGACAAGGCTGGGGTCCGGGCCGGTGAAGGGCGATGCCCAGGTGAACACCAGACGCCGCGGCGGTTCGATCTCCAGGTACTCACCGAGGGTGTTCGATCACGGTGCCTTCGTGCCTCATCACGATTCGCAAAGCTCCTCCTACCCGCAGGTCCACCTCGGCTTCTACCGTGCCGACCGGCGACATCCCCTGCCGTAACCGATCGGCGTCCGTCCAACATTCGAAGACCTCAGCTGCTCCTGCCGGCAACTTGCGCCGGATTTCCAGCGCGCCTGGGCCACTCATGGTCTTCCCTCAGATCGCAATTTGGCCTCCAGAAGGTCCAGCCTGGCCTCCCAAAAGCTTCGATAACGGTCCAGCCAGGTGGCTGCGCCTATCAAGGGAGTAGGTTCCAGCGCCAGCTGATGTTCCCGACCATGGATTGTTCGTCGCACCAGCCCCGCTGATTCCAGAACGCGAATGTGCTTCGAAACAGCTTCCAGCGAGATGGCGAACGGGACAGCGAGCTCGGTTACCCGCGCCTCCCGGAGCCGGAGGTGCTCAAGCAAAGTGCGTCGAACGGGATGCGCAAGGGCTGCATACACCCCGTCAAGCCGCTCACGCGGATATTCAACCATTTGGTTGAGCTCACAGGGCGGCGAACCTGGTGGTCAATCCCTCCTCGACCTTGCGCAAACGGGCGGGAAGTTATCCGGGTCAGGTGAGTGTGCCAGTGGCTTGACCGACCTCGATCAGGTGGCCGTCGGGGTCCCGGACATACGCGCGGATCTCGCGTTCATGTTTCTTCGGCTCGGTGAGGAACTCGGCGCCCTTCGCCGACCATTCCTTGTAGATCTTGTCGATATCAGCGACGCGAATGTTGAGGAATGCGCTTGTGCGGTTTGGGTCGGGCGGGGTGGCGAGAGTGACGGTGGGCTTGTCGTCCGTAGGGCCGCCGCCCACATTGAGGATCAGCCACGTGTTGGCCACCTTCATGATCACCGGGTCGCGCTCCAGCAGAACCTGCCCTTCGAACAGCGTCCGATAGAAATCTCGTGATCGGTCCTGATCGGAAACGACTAGAAAATGGGTGATGACGAAACCTACCTTCGGCGCGGGAAAGTCCTCTGCGTTCATCTGCAACCTCCATCTTCTTTGTTAGTGAGCCGGCTAAATGCACGGCCTCGAAACGTCAGTCGCGCGGCCCGTCGTCTGAGCGAGCGAGTCAGTACTTGCTTGGCGCTTTGGTGCTGAAGTTCGAGACCAGCTGCTGCACCCGCGACCTGCCGCATTCGGGGCACTTTGGCGGCCGTTTCTTCAGTCGGTCGTGTTCACTGATCGGGACGCTTACCTCAAAGTGCTTGCCGCACGCCTTGCACTCGAACTCGTAGACAGACATGACTTTCCACCTCCGAAATCTCCCACCTCCGCTAGGGCCCGGGCCTTTTGGGCCCTGCGGCCGACGATGCCCCTAAAGGCGGGGCATCCCACATCCGCCAGTCTGATCGCATCTCTGACGGTCGGGCTACTTATTGTCGGTCGGACGCACTGAACAACGAGGCGTATGGTGGCCAAAGCGGACCGCTCCCCAGCCCGTTACATCTTTGAGCTGAATTGGCGGAAATGCCGAGCGGCCCGCTTACTTCGCGCAGCCGACTGGTAGGCATCCCCGGCATTGGTTCACACTCTCTCGCTTCAGCCACGTTTCGAACGTGACCGCGCGTGACCGCTTCGCCGAGGGGAAGGTCACGTCAGGCCGCCTAGGTGCTGGCGACAAGAGAGCCATCGACGGCCACTGTTCACGGCCGGCGCGAGATCGAATTCCAGGCTTGGCGCTGGCTTGCAGATCTTGCACAGCGTCGGCCTTAGCATTTCACCGGATGGCCATTTCAGGTGCTGACGATCGAGCGCGTGGAGCAGGAGTCAGCGAGCGACGCCCGATTACGGTTCTGTTTGCCGACATCGCGGGGTCGACCTCAATCGCGGAGAGGCTCGATCCCGAGGACTGGACGACACTCGTTGGCGAGGCTTTCCAGCGCATGAACGGGACCATCGAGCGCTACGGCGGCACTATTGCCCGCCTCATGGGCGACGGAGTCCTGGCCTTCTTCGGAGCCCCAACCGCCCACGAGGACGACCCCGAGCGCGCCGTGCGTTGCGGCCTCGACCTGGTTCGCGCCATCGACGCGCTCGACGCGAGCAAGCACGTTTCAGAGGCTGACAAGCTTCGGGTGAGGGTTGGCATCAACACCGGCCCGGTTGTGGTTGGCATCGTTGGCACCGAGACAGCCTCCGAGTACACCGCGATGGGTGACACGGTCAACGTGGCCGCCCGCATGCAGGCCTCCGCGCGCCCCGGCAGCGTTCTCATCACCGCGGCCACCCACCGCTTCGTCAGCGGGCTCGTCGAGGCCGTCGACGTCGGTCAACTCGAGCTCAAGGGCAAATCGGCAACTGTCCGTGCCTACCAGATCACCAGCCTGAAGGAGGGCGCGGTGCACACCCGCGGCGTCGCCGGTGTCAGCTCGCCGATGGTCGGCCGCGACTCGCAACTTCGCCAGCTCGAGAAGCTGTTCCAGGTAGTCAAGGCCGGGCAGGGTCGCGTCGCCTGCATCCTCGGTGAGCCTGGGATGGGGAAGAGCCGCCTGCTCGCCGAGCTCCGCATGAGCCTAGAGGGCCAAGACAATCCCCCACGCTGGATCGAGGGCCGCTGCCTCTCGTACGGCGAGACCATGCCCTACCACCTGCTGCTGGACCTCGTCCGCTCCCTCATCGGCGTGACCGAGTCCACGGACGAGCCCCAGGTGGCCGACGCGCTCGAATCCTTCCTACAGTCCAATGCCGCTGAGGACTGGCGCGAGCACTTTGCCTACCTCGGCCACCTGCTCTCCTTGAAGCTCACCCCCGACGCGCGAGGCCGCATCTCCAACCTCGAGGTCGAGACCATCAAGCGCTACAATGCGGCCGCCATCCAGATCGTCCGCGGGGCCGCCTCGTCCGGCCCAGTGGCAATCGTGTGCGACGACCTGCACTGGGCCGACTCCGCCTCCACCGACTCGCTCCTCACCCTGCTGCCCACGGTGGCCGGCCTCCCGATCCTCTTCATTTTGAGCTCGCGTCAGGAGCGCACCGCAGCCGGCTGGCGGCTCATCGCCGGCGCGCGCGAGATCTACGGCGACGCCCTCACTGAGATGCGCCTCGACCCCCTGTCCATCGACGACAGCCGCACCCTGGTCAGCAACCTGCTCACCATCGAATCGCTGGCCGATGAGACGCGCGACCTGATTCTCGCCAGGGCCGAGGGCAATCCCTTCTTCGTCGAGGAGGTCATCCGCATGCTGATCGACCGCGGCGCGATCGTCCGCGAGGGTGACCGCTGGGTCGCTACCGATAAAGTTGCCGGAATCGAAATCCCCGACACGCTCCACGGTCTGCTGCTTGCGCGCATCGACCGTCTGCCCGCCGAGAGCCGGCGTACTCTGCGCGTCGCCTCGGTGATCGGCCGCCAGTTCGGCGTCACAATCCTCGAAAGACTTCTACGATCGAAGATGCAATGAACGCGCGCGAGGACCTAAGCCGTCTGGAGGCTAGCGGCCTCATCCAGGTCGCCGCCCTGCAGCCCGAGCTCGAGTATCTTTTCCGCCACGCCCTCGTGCAGGAGGCCGCGTACGCCTCTCTGCTCAAGCAGGACCGCCGCGCCCTACACCGCGCCGCGGCGGAAGCCATCCTCGCACAGCATCCCGACCGCGAGCGCGAGCTGGCGAGCGTGCTCGCGCTGCACTTCGAGCATGCCGGCGAGAACGCCCGCACCGCGGAGTACCTGGTGATGGCGGGGGATCACGCACTCGAGCGCTTCGCCAACCGCGAGGCGATCGGCTTCTTCAGCCGCGCGAGCGGCCTGGCGGAGGAATCGCAGGGCGAGCTACGGCTGCGAGCGGCCATAGGCGGGGCCAAGGCTTCGTGGGGATTCAAGACGAGCGGGCGTGAGGTCGATGAGCTGGAGCTGGCGGTGGCTTCCGGCGAGAACGCCGAGCCCAAGCTCCTTGGCGAGGCCTACTTCTGGATCGCCTACCTCCGCCGCCAGCGCGGCGAGGTCCCCGAGACGAGCCCGGAGCTCGAGCGCGCGACGGAGCGCGCCATCACGATCGCAGGGTCACTAACGGACGCGCGGGCGTCGGCATTGCCGCGGGCGATGATGGGCGCCGGGGCCGCCTTTACAGGCCGGCTGCGCGAAGGGGCGCGCGAGATGCAGGCTGCGCTCAACGACATGGACCAGAACACCGATCCGCATTCGAATGCGATGATCGCCGACTTCCTCGCCATGACGTACGCGCGACTTGGCGAGTTCGATGCCGCCGAGGAGATCGTTGCCCGCGGCACGCAGCAGGCCGCTCGAGCCGATGAGATCTCGCGCGTCGACATCGACATTACGCAATCCGCCGTCAACTACGAACGCGGCGAGCTCGACAGAGCAGCGGAGCAGGCGTTCCAGTGCTCGGCGCGTGCCGAGGGCCTTGGCGCATATGCGTGCGTGGTCGCGGCCAACGTGATGTTCGGCTCGGCGACTATGGCAAAGGACGACGCCTCCTCGGCGAAACTCCCGCTCGAGCGCGGCGACGAACTCGCCATGGTGACCAACATGGCGCCGTTCCGCACGCTGACCAAAGGTCTCCTGGCTTCAAGCCACGCGCAGCTCGGAGATCTGCCCAGCGGCGTGGCCGGCTGGAACGAGGCCCTGAACGGCGCGCGTGGCATGAACGACCGCTATGGCGAGGCGCGGGTGCTATGGACGCGCGGCCGTACCTTGGCGCTCCACTCGCCGCCGGACTGGGCGGCGGCCCTGGCGGACTTTGAGAACGCGGTCCGGCTCTTCGAAGAGATGGATGCACGGCCGGCGCTTGCTCGCGCACTGTGCGACCGGGCGAAGGCGTTGCGGGCGCTGGGCCGCACGGCTCAAGCCGTGGAAATCGAGGAGCGCGCACTCATGCTCGGCCGGCAACTCGGCCTCAAAGACGCCCCGTTTGCGTGAAGCCTCGCGCACTTCCAGAAACGAAGAAGAGAAGGGCGTGATCACTAGCCGCGATCGATGATCATCGACGCGAGGATGGCAATGAGCTCCGCCAGATCCGCGGCAGAAGTCGCGGGCATGTGCGAAGCGTCGATCACCAGTTTACGGCGACAAACAGTCCTGCCAATCCCACCGTCAAAACTGCCCGCCGCAGGCTCCGTCTCGTAAGCGTCTTCATTCGCGACTCCTCATACGGTTGTGACCGTGAACAGACGGCGGCGACTCCATCTCCAAGTAAGACGCGCCGACAACCCCTCCTGGTTCCCGATCGTTCGCGTTGTCGGGGTGATTCGGAAGGGCGAGCGAGGCGCCGCGATGCTCGCAGGGCCGATTACTGGAAGGCGTCCTCGGCTTCCGACCGGTGATGCAGCATGGCAAAGGCAAGGCTTGTAGCTAGGCAGACCAGAGCTTCGAGCAAGCGCTCATATACGCTGTCATGTCTCCGTCACTGGATGAACATCTACGGCAGACAACTCGACTGCCATAGGCGCCACGTCTGAGAACGATAGGGACTGACGCCCCCTCCCCAATTCTCGTGTCTGACACGCGAACCGCGGCCCCGACGCCCGTCCCTGTCCCCTCCCCGTCCCCTTGCCGGCCAAGGTTAAGCCCAACCCTGTTAAGCGGCGACGACGATCCTTGTCATCTCAAACATTTCGACGGAATCTATACATCGTGAAACAGACCGCACCTATGAGGGAGCCAGTCGCCCATGGCCATCATCCAAGGCAAACTCTCGAGCCACAAGTTGCCTCGCGCGGCACGTCTACCTTGGCTTAGCTTGTACACGACGCGTCACCACACTTAGAGGGAGGTCAAACTTCTGACAAGGGTTGGCTATCAGGAGCCTCGCATCGCGCGCGTCATCTTATTAGTGTGGCCAGCTTATTAGTGTGGCCAGCCGGTTGCTGGTGCGGCGGGCTGGCGTTTGGTGACGATAAGCCCCCGTTATCGACAGGCGGCCAACAGAGGCGGGTCAACGGAGCCTCGGGCGGGCACGAGCCCTGATGCCGGCCTGTGCTAGAACGTCCATCGTGGAAGGCAGTGCGCCAGTCGATGCAACGGGGGGAGGACCAACGTCCCTGGCCGTTCACATTGCGAGCTCGGCCGATGCCGAGGCGGTCGGTCAGCTCCTGCACGATTTCAACACCGAGTTCGATGAGCCGACGCCGGGGCCCGAGCGGCTGGCTGAGCGGATGCGGCGCATGCTTGCCACCGGGGATACGACGGTGCTGCTTGGAGGGTCAGGACCAGACGGCGTCGCAGTGCTCCGATTCCGGGCCGCCATATGGAGCGACGCTCTTGAGTGTTATCTCGCGGAGCTGTACGTGGTGCCGCGGCGCCGAGGACGCGGGCTGGGCCGGGCCCTACTGGAAACGGCGATGGAGGTCGCCCGTGCTCGCGGTGCGGATCATATGGACCTCGGCACCAGCGAGGACGACATCGCGGCGCGCTCTCTGTACGAGAGTCTCGGATTCATCAACCGCGAAGGTGGCCGCGACGGGCCTGTAACCTTCTTCTACGAGCGCGACCTCTAACTTGGCGGGCGTTACGAGGAGTTAGGCGTCGAGGCCAGAGTTGCGTGGCCCGTCTCGATAACCTCGCGATTATTAGCAGCAACCTTGCGTGGGCAGTTCGACCTCTGTGGCGAGCACCATCACCTGTCAGTTCATGTTCAGTGATGGCTGTTAGTGATCAGGGCCTTGTTGCGCGCGTGAGCCACCTATGCGTTATCGGTGAGGTCCTGCTCTTTGAGACCATGGCATTTCGCGGCACTCACGGGCACTCAGCGAATTCAGAGCCGTATTTCCGAACGGGCGACCGGTATCTGTTAGCAAGGCACCCACGGGCCCTCGAATGCAGCTCGATCAGACGCCGATGACGGGTTTGATGAGAGTTGGCGGAGGCCCTCCCGGTCCAATAGAAGAGAGTCGTACCGCTGCCTGCTTGATTTTGAATCTGGGCGTACAGGCTTACAGGAGCGCCCACGATTAAGACCGAAGACCTGCTGCCACTCCAACAGGTGCCACCGCTCGGACGAGTTTGTGTGACCGCAGGCTTCATCCGGGAGGTGCGTTGAAATGTCCGACCAGCGCGCCCGACCGGGAACGATTCTCAATCGGACCCAGCTGCTGGTGCTGGGCTTCTTCGTCCTGGTCTGGATCGCACTCGTAGTGATCCTGGTGGTTTCACCTGATGTCTACGCGCAGTCGCTGCGCCTAGCGCCCAGTGACGGGCGCACGAATGAGGCGCTCTTTCTGGTTGCGCTTACGGCCTTGATCGCCCTCCTGGTGCTCGGGGTTCTCCGCCGGTGGCGATGGGCTTTCTGGCTGATCCTGGTGGCCTTCTTCTTCGGCGTCCTGCGCCTTCCGGCTTCCATCCTTCAACTCATCGGCATGATGCCGGCGACCAGCCCCACTTGGTACGAGGCGCTCCAGGGCGCCATCGGCGTCGCCCAGTTTCTGGTTGCGCTGGCGATGTTTTCGGGCTACCGGAAGGCCGGCCCGTGGGGAGAGTTCTGATCACGATCTCGGCGGTGCCGGGGTGGCAAAGGCGCGCGCGACTCTGCCGCCCAGCCGCGAGCGAGGGCATGGCGCAGCGTGGCTGTCCCGGAGCGGCCTTGTACAGCAACGCCGGTGGCAAACTACGGCACGTGACGGTATTTAGCGGCATGCAGCGAATTCGAGTCGGCATTTCTGAACCGGGCGCAGCGACCTGTTAACCGCAAGGTTCAGGGTTCGAATCCCTGGTCCGGAGCCAAACCTGAATACGAAATCTCGGTCGCGCAGGGCTGCGTTGTGGCGAAGTCCAGCAACCGTACAGCACCGGTACAGCAACAGCATGTGAAAATCGGTTGCAAGGACATGCCCTTGCGATCTCAGTCAGCACAACTATCGTCCTTTCAGCCCAGGAGCCTTGCGGCTAATAACCGCAAGGCGGCGGCAACGAGGCGATCGCTGAGAAATAAATTTCTGAGCGCACGAAAATGACAAACCGCGTACGCAAGTCTTCCCGTCGTCGCGCTGGCCCCATGAGGGTACGCCCCTGGTTATCGATCAGGGTCGAGCTGGTCGAGGGTCGAGGGGAGCGTTACTGGCCGCGGCCTGGCCGCTTGTTCGCTGCGGCCATAAACCATTCGTATGGCCAGCTGGCCACTGCCATTGACGGCGCCTTCGCGCGCTGGGATCGCTCGCATTTGCATGAGTTCGAGCTTGCGGATGGCACTCGAATCGGCACGCCAGGCCCGGATATGGACGACGATGTCCTCGACGAAAGCCGGGAGCGGCTGTCGAACCTCCAGGCATCTCAGCAATTCATCTATGTGTTCGACTTTGGTGACGACTGGACGCACCTGTGCACTGTCGTCGAGGCCGGCATTGATCCGCATGAAGTTCTCGGCGTGGTTCCCAATGCCCCCTTGCCGTACTTCGGTTGGGGAAATATCCCGGATCAATACGGGCGGGCTTGGGCTGAAGAGGACGATGAGGCTCCTACACGGCTAGATCCCGAACTGACGGACTTGCCAGCGCTCCGGCCGGGCTGGGGGCCCAAAAGGTAGACCCTCCTGGCATGCGTCCCGTCGTGGCTACCGATAAGACTTGGCTATCGGAAGCTCGCGATTTAAGTCGAAGGCTTACCTCGTGCTGTTATCGCCTCGCGAGTCATGCCTCAGGCTCGGGGCTACGAGTGAGGGAGCCTAGAGCCGCTCAGTCGTGACCATCGCTCGAATCCGCCTGTCCAGGACGCTCGCTGGCCCATTGACGTTCGAAGATCACCTGTCCATCGATCGTCACTGACGCGTGGAAGTCTTGCCCGACTTGAGTCACGCGAAGTCGGCTCTGAATGGTGACGTTGGAGCGTTGCGGCGTCACGAGCCGTATCGTGGCCTCGCCCTCGACAAATGCGCCGTCGGGCCTCGCGGCTGACACCGACGCTCGGCCCACGCGATCGATCTCGAACCTTCCGTCTCGGCCAGTGGTCTGGATGGCCGAACGAATTCCCGTGCTTACCATCACGGTGTCCGTAGCCATGTCGCGGACGATTTGCCACCGGGGCACGCCTTCGATATCGAGCGGTGTCCGCTTCACATTCGGATCCGGAACGGGTAGATCGGGTACGGGCGTTTGAGACGGGGGTGCGACCGGTAGGCGGACAGCCGAAGGCGTCTGTCCGCCGGTTGCGAAGCGAATCCGCGGGTTCGAGCGCGTCGGCCAGATCCGAGGGAAATCGCTGCACGAGAAAGACACGCGCAGACGATGGCCCGCGGGGACTAGGTAAGAGGTGGCCCATAGCGGGACACGGAATTCAATCGGCCGAGTCGTCGGTGACGCCGGCTGGTAGTGCCAGTGTCGACTGCTCGCCTTCGCCCAGCCGGTGGTGATCAGGCTCGAGCGGCCGTCGGGGGCCACGTCGCACAGCTTTACGACCAAGTTCGCCTCAGCTCCTTCGTCCAGAGCAACGTATACGGTGGCATCGGGTGAGCCGGTTATCTCCAGCGCGTCCGGCAACGGATCGCCGGTGAAGGTGATCGATCGAAGATCGTCTGGTCCTTGGTCCAATGGAGCGCCGAGTCCGGTACCCGTCGGGTCCCACAATCCCGCCATCACCCCTACCGTTGGGTCGCCCCGATAGGACACCTCCTTCGAATGAGGCGGCGACTCGGTTGCCAGCGTGCCACCCCCGGAGTCAAGGCTGAGGTAGTTCATTGAGTCCGCGGTTCGCGCGATGGGCCAGTCGGATTCGTACCGCCACCCCTGTCCCTGAACATAGATGGCAACCGGGGGCTCGTCGTGTATCCCGTTGTCGACACCCTTGAGCCAGCAATCCCACCAACGAAGCATCTCGGCGAGGTAGTCGACCTGGGCAAAGCCGGCGAGGTCTGGCATCTCATGCATCCACGGGCCCATCAACAGCCGGCGAGGTCCCCGGACGCGCTCGTACGCCCGAACCATCGCCTCCGGGAAAATGTCGCGCCAGGCGCCTATCAAGAAGGCTGGAACCGTAATGCGTTCGCCTGCGACGGTCTTCGATTCCCAGTACTCGTCAAAGTCCGGGTGCTGCTGGTACGGCATGATGTACGGCGCACGGCCTGCGTTCAATCGCTCTCGCCAGAGCCGGTACCAACGGCCGTCAGCGTCCTGGTGCATGGGTGGCATCAGGTTCATGGCGGTCATGAACGGTCCCCAGCCTCCCAGGATGCCAAGGCAGTTGAAGCAGCCTCCCGGATAAACGATGTCGTGGTAGTGGTCGAGGCCCCCGTTCATGGGCACGATCGCCTTCAGGTGGGGCGGGCCCACCGCTGCGGTCTTGAAAGAGGTGATCCCGCCGTAGGACATGCCCCACATGCCTACCTTGCCGTCGCACCACGATTGAATGGCGGCCCATTCGACGATCTCTGCGCCGTCGGTGGCCTCTCGCGGATCACCGACATCCCACGCGACCCCTTCCGAGTTCCCGAGGCCACGCAAGTCGACGAGCACGCTGGCATATCCACGAGCGGCGAAGTACCGGTTGGGATGATCGAACAGAGCGCCAATCAGGTCGTCCTTGTGATACGGGTAGTAGCTCACGAGAGCGGGGAAGGGACCAGCGGCCTCGGGGAGGAACAAGTCTCCAGCCAGAGACACTCCATCACTCAATGGGATCAGGACGTTCCGCAGCACGCGCACGCCAAACAGCTCGCCAGCCTTCAATACACTGTCCTACATTTCAAAGCGTCGCGGATGGAGCCGAAGCTCCATCCGCGAAACCCCCTACGAACCTTCGCTAAAGGATGCCCTGGATGTCAGAGGACGCCTGCGTCAACGCTGCTTGAGGGGTCATGGACCCTGCATAGACTCGGTCCATGTAGGGCATCACGATGCTGATCATCTGTTGCAGGTGGGCATTCAGGATCGGTCCATGTGTGTACTGGAGGAAGTTCTGAATTTTCGCGCCGGTGGGGTTACCTTGCCAGAAGCCCTTCGCCTGCCAGTCGCTGATGATCGGGTCGACGCCCGTCGCCTGATCGTATGTTGCGTTGGGGGCCGTCCAGTGCTTGATGACCTCCCATGCCGCCTGCTTGTTCTGGCTCTTTTTCGACATGACCCATAGGCCGGCATTTCCGAGCATCACGTCGGCCTTCGGTCCAGGCGGGTACTTGGCGACATCGGGTTTGAATGGCACGGGGGGCTTGTTGGAGGCGATCACACCGGTGAACTCGGGCTCGTCTAGAAGAATGCCGATGTTTCCGGCTATGAACTGGCCCCGTATCCCTGGCCAGTCGTACTTCCCAAACGGAGGCATCACCTTCAGCTTGAGGTGCCAGTCCTGAATCATCTGGAGTGCTGCGGCGAATTCCGGCGTATTGATGCCTGGTTTCGTCTGGTCTGCTGAAAGAAAGTCGGTGCCCGCACGAAGCATGTAGCCGTACCACTCGAACTGGCCGAAGTTCTTCGTGCCGTTCTCTCTCATCCCCAGGCCATAGACTCCGGGCAAACCGAGTGCCTGAATCTTCTGGGCGGCCTGGGTCATCGTGTCGTACGAGGTATTGAAGGTCGCGGGATCAACGCCTGCCTTGTTGAACAGGTCGAGGTTGATGTGGATCATCGCCTGAGCCCCGTCGATCCACGCCACGCCACCCAATATCCCACCGGGCGCACTTGGCTTGGGCCGAGTCTTGTAGTTCGGCAGGAAGTCCTGCGTCAGGGCGACGTACGCCGGATCCTGGGTCCACGGTCCGAGGTCCTCGAGCGGTCCGGTAGAAAACGGGAATGCGCCATAAAAGACCTCGGGAATGTAGATGACGTCTTGAGAACCGCTCGTCAGCGCCGCCGTCATCTGGGCAGTCGCTTGGGTCCAATCGAATTGCGAGAACTGAACTGTGACGTTCGGGGAGACAGTCTTGAAACTATCGATGTACGGCTGTTGCAAGTCCGCCTCGTTAGCAGCGAACGGTCCTTTATAGAGCTTGACCGTTCCGCTCAAGCTTTTCGGATCAGCCGCCCACGGAGTGCTCGAGGTCGTTGTAGATCCCGAACCGGCGCACGCCTCGAGCACTGCGCCAACTGCTGTGATCGAGAGTCCTGATGCTAATAAGCGCAGCACGAAGTCTCTGCGGGAGATCTTCCCGGTCGTGAACGATCGGACAAGGTCACTAACCGGTTCGCTTGCCATTTCTATCCTCCTTATCGTCGACATGCGCCGCACTGACTGGGCCATCAAACCAATGGATATTTCTCTCAGGCTGTCTTCAGTCGCAAACCCTCCGCTGCAAACAAATGGATCGATTCCGGC
>DATNOD010000089.1:0-14591 GCA_035601515.1 Candidatus Eiseniibacteriota bacterium
CGGCATCTTGGCCGCGTCGCCCTGCTGGAAATCGACGCTGACCCCTTCTCGCCTCGCGCTGTTGCTCCCGATCTCAACGAACGTATGGCTGATGTCGAGGGCTGTCACATCAAGACGACGAAGGCGAGCCATCTCGATGGAGAGGTAGCCGGGACCAGACGCCACCTCCAGCACCCTTGCGCCATCCGGTAGCCCGGCCGAGAGCTGGACCGCCTGGTTTCGGTAATCCTCGATCTGGCTCTTCGAGCCCCGCACCCGCGCGTACCACCGCGCTATGGGTCCTTCCATTTCCGGACCCTTGAGCCGCCATCTACGCGTTTCCGTGGTTTGCATCTCCGATTCCTCCTCGATCTAACAGTGTTAGGGACATTATGTGCGTACAATACCCCTAACGACGTTAGATATGCAAGTCCAACTAAGGAAATAGAGGAGAATCACCGAATTGAGCTCTGACGACGAGCGGCACCAAGGACTGACGAGGGAGCGCCTGGTCGGCGCGGCCCTCGACTTGATCGGTGAGGAGGGCCTGGAGGGCCTGTCGATGCGGGCGCTGGCAGACAGGCTGCAGGTCAAGGCGGCGTCGCTCTACTGGCATGTTCGGGACCGCCGGGAGCTCCTGGAGCTGCTCGCAGACTCGATCCTGGACACGGTCCGGCCGGCCCGGGGCCGTTCTCCATGGCGGCCGGCTGTCCTCGACGCAGCAGCTGCGCTCGCCGATCGGGTTGCCGCCCAGAAGGACGCGAACCGGATCCTTCTCGAGGTCCCCGAGTCGCTGGCGGGTAGCACCACATACGCGGAGATCAAGAAAGAGCTTCAGGCAGGCGGTTTGCAGCCGGCCGAGGCCTCGGAGGTCGCGCGCATGGTCATGGTCGACGTCATCACGTCGCCGGCGCCGACCAAAGAGCCTGCAGCCGACGGCGGCTCGGTCGCCTCGATCGCGATCGACTCAGGCTCACGGGGCGTGCTCGTACGACCTGGCAGCAACATGCAGGGGCTGATTCGAACGGCCCACGACCGGGCCTCGGCCGCGCCGGCCATAGTCCAGGGCGAGCGAGTCGTGGTTCGGCGCCTGCGCGGCGTCGGCTACGGCGAGATCGAGCTGAACCCGGGCCACCCGTGGCGTTTCCAGATCCAGGGCGCGACATGGAACACGGTGCTCGAGGTCGGAGGCCTCGACGTCCGGGCGATCAAGTTGGACAGCGGTGCGGCCAAGGTGGAGTGCTTCCTGCCACGACCGCATGGCGTGGTCCCGATCGAGGTTTCGGGCGGTGTCGTTGGATTGACTCTGCACAGGCCGCGCGGAGTGGCGGCGGCCGCCGACATCAGCACCGGCGCCGTCCGGCTGAAGCTCGACGACTACTCGGTCAAGGCGGCCGTCACCGACTCGCAGTGGGAGAGCGAAGAAGGTGCAGCCGCTGCACGGGACCGATACCAGCTCCGCATCAGCGGCGGCGCCGTCCAGGTGACGCTCGACTCGGAAGCGAAAACAGTCGAAACGCTCGCCGCCGAGGTTCCAGCTGAGGCGACTCGAGAGGCGGCATCCGCGCTCGAGATCCTGCTCGATGGCGTCGAAAGCCGGGTCAAGAAGGGGCGTTAACAGCCGGGGTTTTGATTTCTTCGAAGTCCTCCTAGCCTGCGTACAAAACAACAGGAGGCTTACATGATTTTTCTCGACGCCGGGCCCGACATCACGCCGATCACGAACCTGATCACGACCTGGATCCACATTGGCCAGGCCTTGGTGGCGTCGATCGGCGCTCTTGCTTTCATCTTCGCGTTCCTTTGGAAAATTACCGCGGCTGAATCGAAATCCGCGCTGGCCGCCAAGCAGTGGATCCAGCGCATCGTCGTTGGGACGATTGGCGTCGAGGTCGCGGGCTCGCTGGTCGACATCCTGACCAAGTCGGTGCCAGGCAGCCACTGATGGATCCGGGGCAGGTGCTGGGGGAGCTCCAGCGCCTCGTCATTCAAGTCACAGGGATCGCCAACGTCCTGTTTCCGTTCGCTCACCCAAACCTCGTTGTCAGGTCGATGTTGCAGGACGGCGTGGGGCTGATCCTCAACGTCTGGTTTCGATTCATCCTCCAAACAACCGATTTCGAAACGACTCGTGATTTCACAGCCAACGCGACCATCCAGGCGTTCGAACCCAAGGTTCAGATAGTCGCCAACGCGGCGCTGGCGTTGATGGCGGTCTGGGCCTCTTACCGGATCATGTGGGGCCACGGCCTCCGCAGCCTGTACACCGCGCGCATCCTGCTGCCGCGCCTTTTCATGTCCGTGGTCCTTGTCAACTTCGCGCTCCCGTTGATGCAGGCATTGATCGACGCAAGCAACGTGGTGAGCCGCGCCGTTTACGCGTTCGGGACCATCCCGGACATGCATGACTGGTGGAATGCGATCGGGCTCGAATCGATCGCCGATCTGCCTCAAATATTCACAACCGGCGCGTTGGTCGCCGGTTACGAGGTGTTGGCGGTCGTGTACGTGATCCGGTACACGATCCTCGTCGTCCTAGCGATCACAGCCCCGCTCGCCGGTCTCCTGTTCACGCTGCCGGATACGCACCACATGGCCAAGCAGTGGGGCTCGTTGTTCATGACCAACTTGTTGATGCAGCCCGCGCAGCTCTTCGTGCTTGCGATCGGCTTCGCCATCGAGAAGAACGGCGCCACACCCGTCCACCACCTGTTTGCGCTGGCGACTTTGCTCGTCCTGTTCAAGGTGCCCGGAGCGATGGGCGGATCTGAAAAAGTCGCGCACAAGCTGGAGGCCACGGTGAAGGCCGGGTTCCACATGGCCGAACACGCGATCGCTCATGCCTGATGGTTCTACGCATTGCGGCGATTGCCGTGGCAGCTGTGGTCGTGTGGACGGTGGCGGGCTCGCGGGTCGCCGGCCAGGAGCGGCTGCCACTTGCCGCCATCGTCCCGGGCGCGGTCGAGACGTTGCCCTTCGGCTGCACGTCGTTCGAGCTGGAGCCGTTCGATCCCTTCTGCCCGGGCCTGCACGTCCACACCGGCGTCGACCTCGCCGCGCCGGCGGGCACCCCGGTGATGGCGGCCGCCGAGGGCATCGCACAGGCGGGGTTCGATCCAGGCGGTGCTGGCATCTACGTGGCCGAAACGGTCGACCAGCACGTGCGGCTGCTCTACGGCCACCTCTGGCGCGTGCATATCACCGCCGGTCAACTGGTGACGCCTGGTGAGGTCGTCGGTGAGGTCGGCGCCACCGGGCTGGCGACGGGCGCGCATCTGCACTTCGAAGTCCAGGTCGACGGCCACCCTGTGGATCCGGCCGCATGGCTCGCGTCTTAACAACCGCCGTTGGCGAGCGCGCCCTGCGCATTTACGCTCGATGCAAATTCATGGAGGTTTCGGAATGGTCAACAAGGTGATACTCGTCGGCAATCTGACAGGGGACCCCGAGGTGCGAAAGACACCCAAGGGTATGTACGTGGCAAAAATGGGCCTGGCCACCCACAGCTACTCGGGCAAAGACGAATCTGGCAATCGGAAGGAGCAGACGGAGTTCCACAACCTGGTCGCGTTCGGCAAGCTCGCGGAGTTTGCCGGCGAACACCTGCGCAAAGGCCGGCTCCTTTACGCCGAGGGACGGCTGCAGACCAGCTCTTGGGAGGACACCGCAAGCGGTGTCAAGAAGTACCGAACCGAGGTGATCCTCGACGAAATCCGGTTCGTTGGCTCCAAGCCGCAGGAGGCGGCGGCCTAGCTCCCCAGCGCCAGTGACAAAACGAGCAGCGCCTGCCCGGTCTGGTACATGACGATGTTGACCGGTTGTCCCCATCGCACCGGCTTGACGAACCGGTACCAGGCGAAGATCACGTCGGAAAAGAAGAAGAGCAAGCCGCCCGCGGCCGCGACGAGGTTGCCGCTGGCGGTCGCGCTCACCGTCATGAGCGAGATGACGATGGCATAAGCAATGACGGGGTTGCGGAGCTGGGCCTGGCCGCCGCTCTCCACGGCGCTGAGGATCCGGCGCAGAAAGGTCACGGCCGTCGCCGCGACGATGACCAAGCCCCCGACCAAGCCGAAGATGGCGAATGCGCCAAATCGAAAGCCGACCGCGTACGCGAGGTGCCCCGCCAGAAAGGCCGCGATGCCAGGGATCAAGTAGTCGTCGGGCAGCATGAGAAAGACGTCGCCGGCCAGGCCAAGCACCAGGGCGACGACGAACAGGGCTCGCTCGCCCTGACTCGCCGGGTGGAGGAGAACCGAGGCCGCGATCAGCAGGACCATGACCGCCGGCTTGGTTGCGTGCTCGAGGCGCTTGTGATGGCGCAGGATCGAACCCAGGTCTCCGGCGGAGGCGATGGCCGCCAGCGCGAAGGCGCCCCAGGCGGGCAAGTTCATGGCGTGAGTATCGTCACCCGCCTTGCGGAGCGGGGTACCTGGGCGTAATGATGTAATCCATGAGCGAGGATATCGGCGCCTGGTTCGCAAGCCGCCTGCCCAAGACCTGGTTCGCCGGCCCGCCGGAGGTCACCTCCGACAGCGAGGAGATACTGGTCATCGGCGAGCTGCCAGACGTCGAGCTTGCCGCCGGCACATCTCCGGAGGCCCGCGAAGCCGCCCGGGCGGCCAGGATCGACCGCTTCCGAGAAGAGACTCGAGAGGACCGCGTCAAGATCGCCCGTGAAGCCGAGCGCCGGTTCCGGCGCAAGGTCGCTTGGGGCGCCCGCTGCGGCGACGAGACGAGGGTGTTCACCACCTTGAGCCTTCCCGTCATGACGCGGTTGCGGATGCAGGAGCGGGCGGTTCTCGACACCCTGGTCGCGGGAGGCGTGGCCCGAAGCCGCAGCGACGCCCTCGCCTGGTGCGTGCGCCTGGTGGGCATGCACCAATCCGACTGGATCAAAGGGTTGCGCGAGGCCCTTGTGAAGGTCGATGAGGTTCGGAGCAAGGGACCCCTCAACTAACCCGATCGCAATTTCCGAACTGAACCCGCGTCGGGAGCGTTGATACTGTGCGCGCATTGGGTACCCACAACGGCCACCAGCACGTCGTGATCATCGGCGCCGGCCCCGCGGGTTTGACCGCCTCCTACGAGCTGATGAAGCACGACATCCCGACCACCGTGATCGAGAAGGACCCCACGTACGTGGGCGGTCTTGCTCGCACGGTCGAGCACAAGGGCTACCGCTTCGACATCGGTGGTCACCGCTTCTTCTCCAAGAACCAAGAGGTCGAGGACCTGTGGACGGAGATCCTCGGCCCGGCGATGCTGACTCGTGGCCGGTTGTCGCGGATCTACTACCGCGGTCGCTACTTCGCCTATCCCATCAAGGCGGCCAACGCGCTCTGGAACCTGGGACCGATCGAGGCGGTCCGCTGCATGGCCAGCTACGCGAAGGCGCGGATGACGCCGGTCAAGGACCCGCGCAGCTTCGAGGACTGGACCCGAAACCAGTTCGGCTGGCGCCTCTACAACATCTTTTTCAAGACGTACACAGAGAAGGTATGGGGGATCAGCACCAAAGAGCTGTCGGCGGATTGGGCCGCCCAGCGCATCAAGAGCCTCGACCTGTGGCTCGTTCTGAAGAGCGCGCTTCTCCCGCGCCGCAAGCCCGCCAATCGCGGCGACCTGGTCACGACCCTGATCGACAGCTTCCGGTATCCCCGGCTTGGGCCGGGACAGATGTGGGAGCGCGTGACGGAAATGCATCGCGACAAAGGCCGGCCGGTTTTGATGGGCAGGACCGTCGAACGTATCAAGCACGCCCGCGATCGGGTCACTTCGGTGGTCACGAAAACAGGCTCAGGCGAGCTAGAGGACCACCAGGGCACCGATTTCGTCTCGAGCATGCCGATCCGCGAGCTCGTCTCGCGCCTCGAGCCTGCCGCGCCGGACGGCGTGCGCAAAGCGGCCGACAGTCTTGGCTACCGCGACTTCATAAGCGTGGCCGTGATGATTGACCGCGCCGACGTTTTCCCCGACAACTGGATCTACGTCCACGACCCGAGCGTGAAGGTTGGCCGCATCCAGAACTTCAAGAACTGGAGCCCCGACATGGTCCCCGATCAGGGCAAGACATGTCTGGGCCTGGAGTATTTCTGCTTCGAAGGCGACGGGCTCTGGACCTCGACCGATGAGGCGCTCATAGAACGTGCGCGCACCGAGCTTGCACAGCTCGGCATCTGCAGCCCCGCCGAGGTTTTCGACGGCGTCGTCGTCCGCCAGCGCAAGGCATATCCTGTCTACGACGACGCGTACGAGACCCATGTCGGGGTCATCCGCGAGTACGTCCGCGAGCACCTCAAGAACCTTCACCTCGCGGGACGCAACGGCATGCACAAGTACAACAACCAGGACCATTCGATGATGACCGCGCTGCTGGTCGCCAGGAACATTGCGACGGGCGGCGGCTTCGATCCATGGAAGGTCAACGCCGACGCCGTTTACCACGAGGAATTGCGATTGGGTGAGAAGGACCTCTCAGGCAGGCAGGTCCCCGAACGCCTAGCGGGATCCCTGCGCTAGACCGTTCTCTGTCGCGCGAAGTTGGCGGCGATCAGGCTTGCGATGGCAAGGACGCTGAACAGGATCGCATGGGTGGTGTGATGGGCGGCATGTGTGTCGGAGACCGCGATCTGCAGAACGCCCAGGTAGTACAGGACGCCGATCACGAAGAAGACGACTGCCAGGATCACAAGACCGAGCGCGAGTGAGTTCGACGTCACGCGTGCAACGTTAACAAAACAAGGCTGACCGCCCCGGCGGCGACGCAGTAGAAGCCATAGGGGTCGAGGCGGCCCGATCGAAAGTAGCGCAAGAGAAATCGCGCGCTCGCGTATGCAGCCACGCCCGATAGAACCGCGGCCGCGAGATATTCCCCAACCGGCACGCCGCTCGCGAAGAGCTGAGGCACTTCGACGACGCCCGCGGCAAGGATCACCGGCGTCGCGAGGAGGAACGAAAATCGGGCCGCCTCCTGGTGCTGCAGACCGGCAAGAAGGCCGCCGCCGATGGTCACCCCGGAACGCGAGATCCCCGGCAGAAACGCCAGCGCTTGGCACGCTCCGATGATTGCCGCCGCGCGAAAGCTGATGCGCTCAGCCTGAGCGAAGCTCTGCTCCTGCTCGGCTCGCGTTTTGGTGTGAAGTGCCGCGCGCCGCTCCGCCCGCCGTCTCATCATCTCGAACCCCAACAGGAGAATGCCGTTGACGATGAGAAACCCGCCCGCCACGTATGGGCTCGCGAAAAGGGACTTGATGCGGGTCTCGAAATAGACCCCGAGGATTCCCGCTGGGATCGTGCCCGTCAGCAGCAGCATCGCGAGGCGCTCCGGCTCGGTGGTGATGCGGCCGCGAACCGCCGCCGTGAAGAAGCCCCGGATGATGGCGACCCACTCGTCCCGATACAGCACGAGCAACGCGCCGGCAGTGCCCAGATGGAGCAGCACCAGGAACGGGACGAACGTCGCGTCGGACTGCTTGAAGCTCCAGTGGAGCAGGCTCGGGATGATCACCGAGTGGCCGAGCGACGAAACCGGGAACAACTCGGTCGCGCCCTGCAGGAGGCCCATGAACAGCGCCTGCGGAAACGACACTTAAGCCGGCAGTTTCTCGAGCGCCTCGGCAAGCAGCCTGCCCGACTCCTCGAACTCGCGGTGGACGGCCAGGTCTTCCGCGCGCTCGAGGACAGGCACGATGTCCTCCCAGCGTTCCGCGTCGCGTTCCTGGAGGGCGGCTCGAACCTGCCCGATCGTCTGCGTCGCAAACAGGAGCCCCCCGCCCGGGTTGTCCAGGATCTCGCGGGCCAGCTCGAGCTGGCGTCGAGCCCACGGGACGACCTGGTCGCCGGGATGCGTCTCCAGCGGCTTCGGGCGAAGCACCTCCATGTCGGACCTATTGTCCAGCAAGCGTGGTGAGCGCCTCGCCGGTGAGGCGGTACACGGTCCAGTCGGAGTTCGGGCGCGCGCCGAGGCGCTCATAGAAAGCGATCGCGTCGCGGTTCCAATCGAGCACCGCCCACTCGAGACGGCCGCAACCGCGATCCACCGCGAGCCGGGCGAGCTGCTCCAGCAGGGCGCGGCCGACGCCGCTGCCTCGCTCCTCGGGGACCACGAACAGGTCCTCCAAGTAGATTCCCGGCCTGCCGAGGAACGTCGAGAAGTTGTGGAAGAACAATGCGAAGCCCACCGGTCGCTCCTCGTCCACGGCGAGCAGGACCTCCGCGTATGCCCGCTCACCGAACAGGCCCGCCGCGAGCAGGTCCTCCGTCATCACCACCTCGTGCTCGAGCTTCTCGTAGCGCGCGAGCCCGCGAATCAGCTCAGCGACGACCGGAACATCCTCTTTGGACGCGGAGCGAATGCGGATGCTCATCTGGGACGGTCGCGAAGCCGGAAGACGAGGCGCATGGCGCCTTGGGTGTCGGAGAAGCTGGCGATCTTGTTGTCGACGAGGCCTGCGGCAAGGCCGGCTTCGATGACGTCGGTGTCGCGCAGGGCGCTGCGCCCGCCCTTGGGGCGCACGACCCAGATGGCGCCGTTGGGCTCGATCCAGGTCTTGAGCTCGTCGAGCCTTCTCAGACCGCCTGCATCTTCAGCCCCTACGAAGACGAGGTCGACTTTCGATCGCGGTTTGCCGGTGACGATGTCCGAGGTCCGCTGCTTCAGCAGCTTGATGAAGCCCGCATCCTCGAGGCTGATGATCGCGATCTTCGATCCTGGCTTCACGCCCAGCTTGTCAAGCAGCGGTCGGGTCGAGGGTAAATCAGCGCTCGCGCGCTTCGTGACCATCGCTTCCGCCACGGATCGCACCAAAGACGATCACGCCCACCAGCCATGCCGCGTATGCGCCCGCGACGGCGAGCACGACCACCGGGACGGCATTGTCGACTCGGCTCGTGAGCAAGAGCCCAAGGCCGATGAAACCCGCCAGCACCAATGCGGCGACCACGACTCCGACCA
The DNA here is from genome assembly GCA_035601515.1 of Candidatus Eiseniibacteriota bacterium. Classification (GTDB taxonomy): domain Bacteria; phylum Chloroflexota; class Dormibacteria; order Dormibacterales; family Dormibacteraceae; genus UBA10449. The sequence continues at coordinate 8,936 of DATNOD010000089.1, forward strand.
CAGCTCCAGCGACGTTAATGGGGCTCAGACGTCGACCACCTGAAGGTCTTTGGCAGCGCCCTTGACCGTGCCGGAATACAGATGGTTGAACATGAACCTGGTCTTCGGGTGCCGGCGCTTCAGCTCGGCCGCCGATTCCCAGCTCATGTGGCTGAACACGTCGCCAGGGCCGGTCGCCTCGACGATCGCGACGTCGGCTCCATCCACGAGCTTGTCCAGGGGAGCGGTCATCTCCGTGTCGCCGGAGTAGGCGAGGACCCGGCCGTTGATCAGGATTCGATAGCCGTTGCTGCCACTGGAGCCGTGGTCCAGCCTGATCGTCTTGTACTTGTATCCCGCCGCGGTTCCCGATGGTTGCGCAGTGCGGTAGTGCACCTTGAACCTGGGCCGCATCACCCTCTTCCAGTCGGGCCCCCAGCTCACATCCCACAAGGCCTCGAGCCTTTCTTCGACACCTTCCGGGCCGACGATCGTCAGTGGACCTTTGTCGATAAAGATCCTGTGCAGCACGAAGGTCGGCAGGCCCAGCGTGTGATCGCCGTGAAAATGAGTGAGGAAGACGGCATCGATGGCTCCCGGGTCGACGCCGACGCGCTGCATGTGTGGAAGAAGCGGGGCACCGCCGTCCAGGAGCAGGCGGCCGTTGACCACCACCGCGCCGTTGTAGCGATCGGTGGAAAAGGCCGCGCCTGTGCCGAGAAAGGCGAGCCTTAGGCGATGGTTACCGTCGGGTCCAGGTAGACGTCCTGGATTGCGTGCAGTAACTCGATTCCCTCCTTCATGGGGCGCTGGAACGACTTGCGACCGGCGATCAAGCCCGTGCCGCCCGCGCGCTTGTTGATCACCGCGGTGCGCAGGGCGTCCTTGAGGTCCGCCGCGCCTTTTGATTCGCCGCCGGAGTTGATGAGGCTAGCCCTTCCCATGAAGCAGTTGATGACCTGATAACGGCAGAGGTCGATCGGGTGGTCGGTGGCAAGCTTGTCGTACATGCCCGGAGCGGTCTTGCCGAAGCCGATGACCTCGAAGCCACGGTTGGTGTCGGCGAGCTTTTGCTTGATGATGTCGGCCTCGATGGTCACGCCAAGGTGGTTGGCCTGGCCCGTGAGGTCGGCGGCGGTCTCGTAGTTGACCCCGTCTTTCTTGAAATTAGAGTTGCGAAGGTAGCACCAAAGCACCGTGGCCATGCCAAGCTCGTGAGCAGCGTGAAACGCGACCGCAATTTCCTGCAGCTGTCGGTCGGACTCGGGAGAGCCGAAGTAGATGGTCGCGCCCACCGCCACAGCACCCATCTCGAGGGCCTCCCGGACGGTTCCGAAAAGGACCTGGTCGTATTTTGTGGGGAATGTCAAGAGCTCGTTGTGGTTGAGCTTGCAGATGAACGGGATGTGGTGCGCGTACCGGCGCGCCACGGACCCCAGCACACCAAAGGTGGAAGCGACCGCGTTGCAGTTGCCCTCGATCGCCAGCTCGACGATCTTCTCGCCGTCGAAGTAGATCGGGTTGGGCGCGAACGAAGCGCCGGCGGTGTGCTCGATACCCTGGTCGACCGGAAGGATGGACAGGTAGCCGGTGTTGCCCAGGCGGCCGTGGCCGAACATGGATTGCAGGCTCCGCAGCACCCGCGTCGGGCGATCCGAGTCCTTCCATACCCTGTCGACGAAGTCCGGGCCCGGCAGATGCAGCTGCGAGGCCGGCACGGTAGCGCTCTTGTGGGTAAGGAGGTCGGTCGCCTCGGCGCCCAGGATCTCCTCCAGCTTCAACGACCCTTTGGTGACAGTAGCCATCAGTCCCTCTTACACATTTGGTTAGTGTGGTTGCTTCTACTCGCAGGATCGCGAACCTACCTGCGTCACTCTATAGTGCACCGACATGACCGAGCGGGCTAGCCACCTCCTCGGCGAGCTTGCGGACCGGCTTTCCGCCGACTCGCGCGACAGCGGCCAGCTGGTGGCCGAATCCGTCCGCACCCTCGAGCCTGAGCTGCTCAAGATGCAAAAGGAAGGGGGGTCGATCGACGACCTGGTGCGCACGTCGGTGGGCTTCCTGGAGATCCTCTTCCGCTCGCTCCGGGCCGACTCCCGGGTCCCCTGGCAGCAGTACTACACGCTTGCCCGCGAGGCCTCGCGGCGGTACGCGGAGAAGGGCATCCCGCTCGAGTCGGTGATGGAGGGGCTGGCCGTCTTCCGCCGCTCCGTCATGGCCCGGGTCACCGAGGAGCTGGCGGGGCTGGAATACTCAGACGAGGTGCTGCTGCTCGCCCAGAGCCGTCTTGGCGACGTCGTCGAGCACCTCAACTCCAGCTTCATCCGAGGTTATCTCGACTACACCGAGGCGCGGCACCGCGCCCGCCAAAGCGAGCTTCACGGCCTGTATCACATCGCCAGCGCGCTGGGCCGCTCCCTGGACGTGGCCGAGATCGCGGAGGTCGGCCTTCGCGAGACGCTGAAGGTCCTGCGCTTGCAGGCAGGGGCGGTGTGGACGCGCGAAGGGGCGCGGCTGATTCTGGCCAAGACGCTTGGCCTCCAGCCTGGCGAGGAGGAGGAGTTCGAGTCCGGGAGGTCGGGCGCGCGCGTGCGCGTCGTTGAGATCGCGTCTGGACCGGCCGAGTCACGCGTCGACCGCGTCACGGGCGAGTGGAGCGCGATCCGCGCCGAGCTGAGGACGAAAGGCGTGCTGCTCGGCGCGATGACAGTGGCGACGCGCTTGCCGCGCACTTTCGAACCCAGCGACCTGGAGTTTGTCGCGGCGGTCGCCGACCAGATCGCGGTCGCGCTCGACCGCGCGCGTCAGCACACCAAAGAAGCGCGAACCGACTACCTCACCGGGCTGGCCAACCGGCCCGAGTTCGAGCGCGCCATCGACAGGGCGGTGGCCGCATCGGAGCGGCACAAGCGCCGCCTGGCCTTGATGATGATCGACCTCGACAACCTGAAGGAGATCAACGACTCGCACGGCCACCACATCGGCGACGAGGCCATCCGCGTGCTTGCGCACGAGCTGCAGCGGGCGGTGCGCGCCACCGACACTTGCGGCAGGCTGGGCGGCGACGAGTTCGGGGTCGCGATGCCTGACGCTGACGAACGCCACGCCAACGAAGTCGGCGCCCGTGTCCGCGCCTCCCTCGAGGAGCTGAACCGGCACGCCAAGACACCGGTGCCGGTGGAGTTCAGCATCGGAGTCGTGGCCTGGAGGCCGGGCATGGACTGGCAGGCTATGTACCAGGTCGCGGACAAGGCGCTCTACGTCGACAAGCGCCGCCGTCATGCGCAACGAAAGAAGGTTGGCGCAGCGAACGCGTAGGGACCCGGTCGTCCTCGGCCCGGAGTTCTTCGATCGCGACACCGTCACCGTCGCGCGCGACCTGCTGGGCAAGGTCCTCGTACGCGAGATCGATGGAACGCGCTTATTGGGCCGGCTGATCGAAGTCGAGGCGTACCTTGGGCCGAACGACCTTGCCGCCCATTCACGCGGCGGGCGGCGGACGCCTCGCACCGAGGTGATGTTCGGCGCCCCGGGCCACGCGTACGTCTACTTCACCTACGGCATGCACTGGATGCTGAACTTCGTCACCCGCGAGGAGGGGATGCCACAAGCGGTCCTGGTCCGCGCCCTGGAGCCGGGCCCTGGCGTCGGGAGGTGCGGCGGTCCAGGGTTGGTGGCGCGCGCGCTGAGCATCGACCGCGCCCTGAACGGGGTCAGGCTGCAGCCGCCTGACCTCTATGTCATCGATGACGGCGCGCCGAAGCAGCGTGTTTTCGTCACACCAAGGATCGGCGTCCAGGGCACAGGAGTCTGGGAGAAACGCCTGTTGCGCTTCTGCGTCGAGTCGCCCTACCTGTCGCGCCCGATCCCTAGAGCTCTACGGCCATCGGCCCGGCGCGGGGTCTGAGCGCTCGAGCTTTTCCCAATCCGCGCGCACCGGAGCGAAGATGTCCAGCACCGTGGCGCCCTCTGCGCCCGCGATGGCCTGGTGCGGAACATGGCTCGGGATGACGTAGCTATCACCGGCATGCAGAACGCGCTTGTCGTCACCGACTCGGAATTCGATCGACCCCTTGACCACAACGCCAAGCTGTTCATTCTCATGGTGGTGGTCGGGAGACTTGGAGTTGGGCTCGAGGTCGACAAGCGCCATGGTGATGCGTTCCCCGTTTACCACCCGGGCGGTGAGCCCTTCGGCAAGCAGGATGGGTCGCAGGTCGCCGAACGCCTCGAAGGTTTTCACTCGACGACCCGGTCGATGATCGTGGCCGTGCCCAGGCCGCCGCCACAGCACATCGTCTCGAGACCGTAGCGAAGGTCGCGGCGCTCGAGCTCGTACAGAAGGCGGTTCATGAGAATCGCGCCCGACGCGCCGAGCGGATGCCCAACCGCGATTGCGCCACCGTTGACGTTCGTCTTGTCCATGTCGGCGCCGGTCTCCTTCTGCCACGCGAGGACGACCGATGCGAACGCCTCGTTGACCTCGAAGAGATCGATGCTGCCCAACTCGAGGCCGGCGCGCTTCAACACCGCCGCGGTGCCGGGGATCGGGCCTTCGAGCATCAGCACCGGGTCGGTGCCGACGACTGCCTGGGCGCGAATGCGCGCGCGGGGGTGCAGCCCGAGCTCCTTCGCCTTTTCCAGCGACATCAGCAGCACAGCCGCAGCGCCGTCGGAGATCTGGCTCGAGTTGCCCGCGGTGATCGAGTGCTCGGGGTTGAACGCGGGCTGCAAAGCCGCGGTCGCGTCGTAGTTCGCGTTGGCGCGGATGCCTTCGTCCCTCTTGAAGAGCTCGGTGTGGCCGTTGCCTTCCACCGGGACGTCGATGGGCATGATCTGCGAGGTGAAGTAGCCCTTCTCGGTGGCTTCGTGGGCGAGGTGGTGGCTGCGGACTCCGAACTCGTCCATTTGCCGGCGCGAGATTCCGTACTTGCGCGCCATCAGCTCCGCTGAGATTCCCTGGGGCACCAGGTCGTAGAGCTCCATCAGCTCGGGCGGGAACGGCGTCCCCGGTGATACCGCATTCGATCCCATTGGCACCCGGCTCATCGACTCCACGCCGCCGGCGATGGTGATGTCGCAGACGCCCGACTGGATGAGGTTGGCCGCGAAATGAACAGCTTGCTGGCTCGAGCCGCACTGGCGATCGACGGTGGTCCCTGGGGTCGTGACTGGGAAGCCCGCGGTGAGCCACGCGTTGCGCGCGACGTTCAACGATTGCTCGCCGGCCTGGCTCACACATCCGAAGACAACATCCTCGACCTGCTCCGGTTTGATGCCCGCGCGATTGACGATCTCTTTCAACACGAGCGAGCCGAGGACGACGGGATGGATCTCCTTGAGCTTGCCGTTGCGGCGACCTATCGGCGTTCGCACGGCCTCGACAATCACGACTTCGCGCATTTCAACGTCTCCTTACCGGCCTTGGTGCTGCCGATTCTACGACCGCCTACTGCCTCACGCGATGTGGTGTCAAGCCCCCAACGAGTTGCCTGGCATTCGAAATAATTTATTTGTTGACGTGCCCTTAGGGCCCTGTTAACTTTCGCGTCGCCCCAAGCGGCTGAGTACGGTAAACCTGAGGATACCGAACGTCGAGTAGGTGGAAGGTGCGGCGCAAGCCGTGGCTGGAAACCGAAAAACGCATAGGGGACTTCAGGGTAAACAGGAAGGT
>DATNOD010000090.1:0-4513 GCA_035601515.1 Candidatus Eiseniibacteriota bacterium
CCCGGTGCTCGGGGAGGTCGACCCCGGCCTTCGGATCGGCGAACTCACCGAATATGCGGCGGCGGAGGTCGCGTCCGTAATGCAGCTCGACGGCCACGTCGTCGATGAGCGGATGGCGAGGGGATGCCGGTGTTTCGTGGCGCGGCTTGGCGACGAGGTCGTCGCTTTCGGCTGGTTGGCGACCGGAACAGAATGGATCGGCGAGGTGGAGCTCGAGATCACGCCAGAACGTGATGCCGCCTACATCTGGAACTGCGCCACCCACCCGGCGCATCGGCGCAAGGGATTCTTTCGCAGCCTGGTGACCGGCATCGCGGCGCAGGCGCAGCGCGAAGGCTTGAATCGGTTGTGGATCGGCACGCTCGACATCCCGGCAGCGAAAGGTGTCACGGACGCCGGCTTTGTGCCGGCGATGCGCTTCACCTCCGTGTGGATGTATGGGGTCCGCTGGCTCCGCGCCAGACAGGCCGACTCAGTGGATCCAGCTCTGCTGATGTCGGCGCGCCAGGTTCTTGCGATCGCAGGCGTGCCACTTCGGCTCGGATCCTCGATGAAGCGAGCAGAGCAGCGCCGCCACTGACCGCCGATTTCGCACGTCTTGACCCTAACGTGCGTATCACAGAACCGAATTCCGCACGTTTGGGCCAAACCGCTCGAAAATCAGAGGGCGGCGAGGTAGATCTCGAGCAGCTCCTTGGACGGGTAGCGGTCTCCGAGATCCTCCGCCGCTCGCCTCAGCTCCGGCTCTCCGATGTCGTACTCGGCAATGTGCTGAGGCAATCCCAGAGATTCGATGAGCTTGGCGACGTCGCCCGCCGCGTCCTTGCCTGAACCGGTAGCCTCGGCCAGCTTGGCCATGCTGTCGGCTTTGGTCCGTCCGACGTAGCGCATGACGTGCGGCATGAGAAGGCATGAGGTCACGCCGTGTGGAATGCCATGCCGTGCGCCAATCTGCTTGCCCATGACGTGGCAGAGGCCATTCGCCGACGCCGCAGGCAACGTAAACGAGAACCACGCCGCGAGCTGATTCTCTGTCCGTACGCCCACGTCATCCGGTGCGGCCGTGGCGCGCGGCAGCGAATCGAACAGGCGGCGAACTGCCTCCAGGCTCATCACATCCGAAAACGGATGCGAGCCATCGGCGAGAAATCCTTCCACTGCGTGATCCAGCGCCCTGATGCCGGTCGAAAGCCACAAAGACATCGGCGTGGCGAGGGTCAGCTCGGCGTCGTAGATCACGGAGTCGAGGAGCAGCCGCACGTCGCGCATACCCGCCTTGTCTCCCGCCGCGTCGGTGAAACCGGCGCTGCCGGCGAGCTCGGCCGTCGACAGCGTCGTCGGGATGGCGATGTGGGGAAGCCCGCGGTAGGCGAGGCCGTGTCGATCGGCCAGCTTGACCGCAACCATCTTGCCGGTGTCGATGGCGCTCCCACCTCCGAAGCTGACGATCCCGTCCACGCCGACCTCGGTCGTGCGAGCGACGGCGGCTTCGATCTCGGATAAGGGTGCGTGCTGGCCGACGACCTCCGTCGCCACAGCCTGGACGCTGTCCATGGATTCACGGACGCGGCTCAGGAGGGTGCCTTCGGCGACGAGCGACCGCGTGGTGATGATGGCGACGCGGGTGACCTGCAGCCGGCTCAGCTCGGGCGCCAGCTGGGCGAGCGACCCTGCGCCCCAGTGAATCGCGCGCGGGTTCGCGTAGTTGAATGTTCCGGTCTGAGGCGCCACGACAGGCAATACGTTACTTTCGAAGCGAGCCGTATGGCTGGACCGCATCAAGGGCAACCTGTCGTCGAGGAAGGCGAACCGCTGGAAACCGCTCGTGCGGCGATGATCCTGGCGCATGGTCGAGGCGCCAGCGCGCTCGACATCATGACCGTCGCCGCCGAGCTGATGTTCCCCGGCGTCGCTTACCTCGCGCCTCAGGCGGCTGGTTCGGTTTGGTACCCGAATCCGTTCACCGCACCCTTCGAGGCCAACGAGCCATACCTCAGCTCAGCGCTCGAGGTCCTGTCTACGTTGCTGTCGCGAGTCCAGAGGACTGTCCCAACCGAGCGGATCGTGCTGCTGGGCTTCTCTCAAGGCGGCTGCCTGACGCTCGAGTTCGCGGCGCGCAATGCTCAGCGGTACGGGGGCGTGATCGGTCTTAGCTCCGGCTTGATCGGTCCTGACAACATTCCGCGCGACTATCCGGGAGACTTCCAGCGGACGCCGGTATTTCTCGGCTGCAGCGACGTGGATCCGTACATCAGGAAGGAGCGTGTCAGCATGACCGCGGAGGTTTTCCAGCGCATGGGCGCGGAGGTCACGGCGCGCTTATATCCCGGAATGGGGCACACCTCGAATGCAGACGAGATCGACATGGTCCGGTCGATCGTCAAGGCTGTGGCCGCCTAGCTGGCAGCTTGCTCGCCGCCGCTCGAAGGGCGTCGAGGTCGCGCTGAGATAGCGCCATCAAGTCGCTTGGCGGCGTGTACTGCGATGCCAGCAGCTCACTGCGAATCCTCTTGCCTTTCGCAGTCAGCACGACGTCTTTGACGCGGCGGTCCCCATCCTTCGCGACGCGTTTGGCCAGCCCCCGCCGCTCCAGCCTGTCGACGAGCCATGTGGCATTGGATGGGTCGTTGAACCACTCATCAGCAAGAGACCGCATCGATCGGCCGGCTTTGGGATCGAGACTGATGAGGGCTCGGCTCTCGGCCGGCGTCAGGCCCAAGCGCTCCAGCACTGCCACCCGTTCGGAAGCGGTGGCCACGATGTAGTCAAAGATATGTCGCCACGCTGCCGCTGCAGCGGCCTTCTTGGCGGAGGAATAGCGAGTCATTACTTGAGATTATCGTATAGTTGAACGAGTTCAAGTAATTCGTCGATTGTGGGGGATGCTCCGATGAATAGACTGGCCACCGCTGTTCACATGACCTTGCGCGGCTCTGGCGTCCTGTTGATATTGCTGGGCCTCGCCATCTGGACCGGCCGGGCCGACGCGATCATCCCCGTGCACGAGTTCCTCGGCTTTGTGCTCGTCCTTTCGCTTTGGACTCTTGCCTTCCTCGCCGCACGGGCGGGCGTCCAGAGGGGCGTCGTAGTGGCGGGTTTCGCGTGGGGCCTGATCGCGCCGATACTCGGATTGACGCAGGCGAACCTGCTCACCAACAACTGGCACTGGACCATCCAGATCCTGCACCTGCTCGTCGGACTCGCCGCGATTGGTACAGGTGAGGGCCTTGCGCGGGGGATGCGGCGCCTGGGCGCGTCGCAGGTCAAAGTCGCTTGAGCGATCGCAAGCTCCTGGAGGGCAAGGTGGCGATCGTCACCGGGGCGAGTCGCGGCATAGGCGCTGCCTCAGCGCGGGCCTTCGCCGAAGCTGGAGCTGCTGTCGTGCTGGCGGCACGATCGGCGTCGGCCATCTCAGCGATGGCGGACGAGATCAATCGAAGTGGGGGCAGGGCTTTGGCGGTGTCGACCGATGTCACCGATCCTCAATCCGTCGAACGCCTGGTCGACGAGACGGTCAGGAAATTCGGGCGTCTCGACGTCGCATTCAACAACGCGGGCGCGGGCCAGATGCCCAAGCCGCTCGCGGAGATTTCGTTCGAGGATTTCGAAACCGGCCTGAAGGCGAATCTCTATGGAGCCTTTCTGGGCATGAAGTACGAGATTCCGGCCATGCTCGCCGGCGGGGGCGGAGCCATCGTCAACATGTCTTCGACCGCGGGCTTGCAGGGAGCGCCAGGAATGGGCCCCTACTCCGCGGGCAAGCATGGGGTCGTGGCACTGACCAAGATTGCCGCCCTCGATTACGGCAAGCGGAAAATCCGCGTCAACGCCATTGCGCCCGGACCGATCGTCAACGAGCAGATGAGCCGGCTGCCAGAGGAGCGGCTCAAGGAGATCGCCCGCTTCATCCCCATGGGCCGAACTGGGCAGGTCGACGAGGTGGCGCGCGCGGCGGTCTGGCTGTGCTCGGACGAGGCCTCTTTCATCACCGGCGCGGTGCTCTCGGTCGACGGGGGCAGGCTGGCCGGCGGCGCCGGGATCTGAAGACGAAATACGAGGGGCCTGAATCGCTTTTCTAGCGAGCATGGACTACGGACGTCCCGTCACGTTCGGCCACTTCGTCATTCCCGACGCCACCCAACCGATCCGGGCGCTCGAGCTGGCCATCGCGGCCGACCATGCCGGCATCGACTTGATCGGGATCCAGGACCATCCCTACCAGCACCGCTTCCACGACACGTGGACGCTGCTCAGCGTGGTGGCTGCTCGCACGAGTCGCGTCACCGTGTTCCCGGACGTCGCCAACCTTCCACTGCGTCCGCCGGCGATGCTCGCCAAGGCGGCGGCAACGCTCGATCTGCTCTCGAATGGGCGCGTCGAGCTCGGGCTCGGAGCCGGCGGCTTCTGGCCGGCGATCGGGGCGATGGGCGGCCCGGTGCGTACGGCTGGCGAATCGGTATCCGCGGTCGAAGAGGCGATCGAGGTGATACGCCTGGTCTGGAGCGGCGGGCGT
>DATNOD010000091.1:0-3273 GCA_035601515.1 Candidatus Eiseniibacteriota bacterium
CGGGCCTAGACTCGGAGGTCGGGGGAGATCGCGCATGCAACGGCTCGTGGGCTCGGGTCCCCACTAGAGCTGAGCGTTTCGGGAGGCCGGCCACGAGCCGGTCTCCTCTTGCCCGGGAGTAGGAGGAGTGATCGATGGGTAGCTCGGTGAGGATCAGCTGGTGGGCGCTTGCGATTCGAGGTGTGGCGGGCATCCTGCTCGGCATCGCCGCCTTCGCCTGGACTGGGATCACGCTGCTCGTATTGATCGCGCTCTTCGCCGCCTATCTGCTCGTCGACGGAGCCTTCGCGATCGTCGCCGGGATTCGGGGAGGGTCATGGCTGCTGACGCTTGAGGGAGCTTTGGGGATCCTCGTCGGAATCGTCGCTCTATTGCGGCCGGGCATTGCCGCCGTCACCCTCGTGTATCTGGTCGCGGTGTGGGCGATCCTCAGCGGCCTGGTTGAGCTCGGCGCCGCGTACCTGCTGCGCCGCATCGTGCCCAATGAGTTCTTGCTCGTGCTGGGCGGCATCGTCTCGATCGTGTTCGGGATCCTGCTCGCCATCAACCCGTCAGCGGGCGTGGTCACGATCGTGTGGCTGTTCGGCGCTTACATGCTGATCTTCGGCGCCCTGGCGCTCGCGCTGGCGCTGCGGCTGCGAAGCTCCGGCGCCGCCGGGGTCATCCGCCCGGTCTAGGCAGGTCGCACGACTAGCTGAGGTGGCGGAACGGCTCGGGCACGTAGCCGGCCAGCGCCGCCACCCAGCCTGGTGAGAGCGCAGTCCTGACGGCGGGGTCGTCCTGGGCGAGCCAGGCCATATGCCTCAACGCGTGCTCGACGACCTGGTTCGAGCCAATTCCCTTCGCAGCCTCTGTCGCGGAGTTACGGGCGAGCTCCGCGCGGGTGATCGGTACGCCCGCGAGGTCCGCGGCCTGGTCTTCGCCGATGACGACCAGGAAGCTGAGCAGCACCCCACCTTGTCCCCGGCGCCATGAGGTCGAGTGCACCAGCAGCGGAGGGCCCATCAGGTTCGTCGAGAGACGCTTGACGATCTCCATCGGATCGTCATCGCCGTGCGACTCGATGTACCAGGCGTCGGCTCCGCACGGACCCGTGAGCTCCAGCTGCCCGCCCCGCAAGCGCACGACGAAGACCTCGGCCTGGACCGGACCTTCTGTACCCCACGGCGCGGGCGCCGCGGAGCTGCCGTGGGTCTTGTTCGCCGTCAGGCTTCGGGACGCGCTCTCGAGAGCACGTCCTCCCTCGTGACCCGCATGTTGTGGGACTCGCGGGCGTGGGTCTGAACGATCGGCACGAGCTCATCGACTGTCCCGCGCATCAGAACGCCGCACGCGCACTGCACCACCAGGACCGCGCCTTGCCCCTTCTTGCTCATCTCGGAATAGCTCCTTGCCCGGAAGTGTACGAACAGGTTAAGCGGATAGATGACCAACACCAAACCCAAAATCACGATTGAGTTCTGCGTCCCTTGAGACTACCTGCCCCAGGCCGTGAGCCTGGCTGAGGAGCTGATGGACCGATGGGCGCCGGTGCTGAGCGGCCTCGAGCTCAAGACTGGAAGCCGCGGCCGTTTCGAAGTCTCCATCGACGGCGAGGAAGTGTTCAGCAAGGCTCGATTGGACAGGTTCCCCGAGCGGGGCGAGATCGTGAAGATCCTTCAACCGAAGCTCGGATCGCCGCCCGAGTGGAGGCCGACTCACAGGTAACCTGCGTCGGTAGCTCTTCCAGGATGTAATCAGCCTGTCTGGGGAGGAGTTTCGCCATGCGGATATTCGGAAGAGTCGTCATCACGGCGCTTTGCGTCGGCGGCCTGCTCGCGGCGAGCGCTGTGCCCACGTTCGCCGACGAGAAGGGAAACCTGACCGACTTCTCGTCGATGACGGGCATCGCGGTGGGGGGCATGGTCGTTCGAGGCATCACGGGCGGCGGGTTGCCATGGGCGATCACATCTGGTACGGGCACCGTCAGCCAACAGGGCGTGGTCGACGTCACCGTGAAGGGTCTCGTGATTCCCTCCATCGGTGGAATCAACCCGATCGGTACCTTCGAGGCCACAGTCAGCTGCCTGACCCCGGACGGTGTGGTCAACGTGTCCACTGGCGGCTTCGCCGCCAGCAAGGCAGGCAACTCTCACATCACGGCCACGGTCGACCTGCCGCGGCCCTGCAAAGACCCGATCGTTTTCGTCGGGGTCTTCCCGTCAGGCCGGTGGTTCGCGATGTCGAACCCCGACGCCCAGCCCTGACCCTCCCCACCTTGTGGGTAGGTCGGCTGCGCAATGAGCCGGGCATCGTGCCCGGCTCGTTCTTTTTGCGACTGGATCGCAGCATCGGAGCCGATTTTTTCGTACTCTGTTGGGGCGATGCGTAGTCCAGCCATTGCTTCTTTGGCCCCGCTCACCAGGCGGCGTGCCATCGACTACGTTCGCTGCGCCAGCTGCTTCTGTAGCTGACCGAACGTCCTGACCGGGGCCCTCTGGGCCCCAATCACGGGCCGCAAGGCTCATCGCAAACGTTCGGTATCCCACATCAGCGGAGGCGCATCAAGTTGGCCAGTCTGTCCGACGGCATATCTCTCGAAGGCTTATCCAAGAACGAGTCCATCAAGGCGGCGAGCAATCACCTCCGTGGGCTGATCAAAGAGGAGCTTGTCGAGGACACGCCCGCGTTCGGCGACGCCTCCGAGCAGCTGCTCAAGTTCCACGGGATCTACCAGCAGGATGATCGCGATCGCCGTAAAGAGGCTCGTGCCCGCGGCCTGGACAAGCACCACCAGCTCATGATCCGGACGCGCATCCCAGGGGGCATCGTCTCCCCGGATGCATACATCGCACACGACGAGATCAGCCGGCGCTGGGCCAACGGCACGCTGCGCGTCACGACCCGGCAGGACTTCCAGCTCCACGGCGTGCTCAAGGGCGACATCAAGAAATCGATCCGGGCCATCAACGACGCGCTGCTCACCACGCTCGGTGGCTGCGGAGACGTCGAGCGCAACATCATGTGCTGCCCCGCGCCACTCGATGACGAGTTCCATGCGCAGGTCCAGGGGTCGATCTCTGCGATGGTCAAGGAGCTGACGCCGCGAACCGCGGCCTATCACGAGATCTGGCTCGACGGCGAGGTCGTGAAGACCTCCGAGCCCGAGGTCGAGCCACTTTATCGCGAGCAGTACCTGCCGAGGAAGTTCAAGACCACGATCGCACTCGAGGGCGACAACTGCGTCGACGTCTACGCGCACGACCTCGCCATCGTCGCCATGAAGCGCGCGGA
>DATNOD010000092.1:0-5004 GCA_035601515.1 Candidatus Eiseniibacteriota bacterium
TCGTCAAGCCTGGCGAATCGATCCGTGAGGCGAGGCGCCGGCTCCGCACAGGGATCGGACACGAGCCGCGCCTCGGATTGGCGCCAGGACCTTTTTCAGCACGGGTGGCCGCGGCTCGCGCGCGGCCCGGCCGTCTCGTGCAGGTCGAGAACGCGCGAACTTTTCTCGCTCCGCTTGCGTCGTCAGAGCTTCCTCTTGATGTAGAGCAGCGTGAACGCCTGGACCTGCTTGGCCTCCGCACGCTGGGAGCGGTGGCGGCGATCGGCCCGCGTGAGCTCGAGAGCCAGCTCGGTCGCGAAGGCCGGCGCGCAGTCCTGCTCGCGCGCGGCGCCGAGCCCGATGAGCTCACCCCCTGGCGCCCGCCGCAGTTCACGAGCGCGCATCGGCAATTCGAGCCGCCGGTGGAGGATCGAGAAGCACTGCTCTTCGTCTCGCGCGCGCTGTGCGGCGACCTCGCAGCCGAGCTGGGCCTTCGTGGCGCAGGCGCGAAGCGAGTGCGCGTGCGGCTGGTCTACGAGTCAGACGAACCTGACGAGCGAGTCTCCACCGTCCGCCATCCGCTTTCGAGCGCGGCCGAGCTGTTCGGGCTCATCTGCGGATGGATCAAGGAATGGCAGCCCCGCGCGCCCATCACCGAGCTGTGGATCGAGCTTCCGGTGCTCGAGGCAGCTGGAAGAAGGCAATTGCGGTTGTGGGCCGGCAATGATGGAACCAGCGAGGAGGTGATCGCAGCCTTCGAGCGGCTGCAGGAACGCCACGGCGACGATGTCGTGCGCAAGCCACGTCCAGCTCTGCTCTCCTCCCCACTCCCATCGCAGCGGTTCGACTGGGTGTCGTGACCTATGACCCGCTTGCTCTCGCCACCCGCCGCGGTCGAGCTCACCCTGGCCGCCGATGGATCGCCCGCATCTGTCTCAGGCGCGCTCAACGGCGCCATCGACCCAATAGCGCGATGGAAGGTCGAGACCGACTGGTGGAACCGTCTGGTCGTGCGCGAGTACTGGAAGGTGCTGCTGGGCAGTGAGCTGCTGTGCGAGCTGTACCACGACCTGGATCGCGACCTGTGGTTCGTGGAGCGGATCTATGACTAGAGCTATGCCATGACGTGGTAGCGAGTAACTAGCAGCAAAGGTGACGCCTTACGTCGAGCTCCACTGCCACTCCAACTTCTCGTTCCTCGACGGGGGATCGCATCCGGCCGAGCTGGCGATGCGAGCGGCCGAGCTGGAGATGCCTGCGCTCGCCATCACCGACCGAGGCGGCGTGTATGGGGCGGTCAAGTTCCTGCAAGCCAGCCGCAAGGTCGGGGTCAAGGCCCTGATCGGCGCGGCCCTCGAGGTTGATGGAGCCGAGGTGCTCCTGATCGCGCGCAACCTGAAGGGCTACTCCAACCTCTGCCGGCTGATCAGCCTCGCCCACGTCGACCAGCCCAAGGGGGAGGCGCGGACCGGGCTCGCGACCGTCGCCCAGCACCGAGGCGATCTCTTTTACCTCACCGCCACGGACGAGGAGCAGAGCCTGCGCTCGTTCCAGGAGGCGCTCGGCAAAGAGAACGTGTTCAGCGAGCTCCACCACCACCACCGTCCGGAGGATTCGTGGGGGCTGGAGGGGCGGGCCACTTTGGCCAAGCGGTGCGGCGCGCCTACGGTCGCCACCAACGCCGTCCACTATCACGTGCGCGAGCGGCGACGGTTGCACGACGTGCTGGTCGCCATCCGCCATCGCGCCACCCTGGATGAGGCGCGGGCACATCTGTTTCCCAACAGCGAGCACTGCCTCAAAGGCGGGGACGAGATGGGCACGCTTTTCAAAGGGCACGCCGAAGCGCTGGCCACGCCGTGGGACATCGCGCAGGAATGCGACCTCGACCTCGACTTTCGGAAGGTCCGGTTTCCCGGCTACCCAGTGCCTGAGGGCGAGACCCCTTTCTCTTTTCTCTACAAGCTCTGCTTCGAAGGCGTGCGCGAGCGGTACCAGCCGATCACGCTCGCTGTCACGCAGCGGCTCCAGCGCGAGCTGGAAGTGATCGAGAAGACCGGGCTGGCCGAGTTCTTCCTGATCAACTGGGACCTGATGCGGTTCGCGCGCGAGCACGGAGTGCCCGGCCAGGGCCGCGGTTCCGCAGCCGACTCGATCGTCGCTTACGTGCTCGGCATCACCCGCGTCGACCCCATCGAGCACAACCTCCTCTTCGAGCGCTTCCTGCATGAGGAGATGACGAGCACGCCCGACATCGACATCGATTTCTCCACCGAGCATCGCGAGCAGGTGATCCAGTATGTCTACGACAAGTACGGGTGGGAGCGGACGGGCATGGTTTGCAACGTCGTCACCTTCCAGCCTCGCATGGCGATCCGGCAGGTCGGCAAGGCTTTGGGGTTTTCGTCCGAGCTGGTCGACCGATTGGCCAAGGGCGTGGACCGCTGGTTCACCGAGGACGTCGAGGATTCGATGACCGGCGCCGTGCCGCCGCCGGATATGAGGCCGCAGAGCTGGCAGCAGTTTCTCGAGCTGTGCCGCGAGGTGCAGGACTTTCCGCGCCACCTTTCCATCCACAACGGCGGGATGCTGGTGACCGGCGAGCCGCTTGTGGACATCGCGCCAGTCGAGCCGGCGACCATGGAAGGGCGGCGCGTCGTCCAGTTCAACAAGGACGACGTCGAAGACCTCGGCTTGATCAAGATGGACATGCTGGGGCTGCGCACCTTGTCGGTGGTGGCGGAGGCCCTCGAGCTCATCCGCGATCGCACCGGCATTCGTCCCGACCTCGACCAGCTGCCTCTGAACGATCCGCAGGTCTTCGAGATGTGCAGCGAGGCCGACACGATCGGCGTTTTCCAGATCGAGTCACGCGCGCAGATGCAGACCCTTCCCCGCACCCGACCGAAAAGCTTCAACGACCTGGTGGTCGAAGTCGCGATCATCCGGCCGGGGCCGATTCAAGGGAACGCGGTGCATCCGTACATCCGGCGCAAGCAAGGTCGCGAGCCGGTCACTTATGCGCATCCGCTGCTGGAGCCGATCCTCGCGGACACGATGGGGGTGATCCTCTACCAGGAGCAGATCATCGAGATCGCGATGAGGGTCGCGGGCATGACGCCCAGCGGTGCCGATGGCTTCCGGCGGGCGATGACACGCCACCTCAACCATGTCGAGATGTCATCGCTCGAAGGAGACTTCATCGCCGGCTGCCTCGCCAACGAGGTTCCTCGCGAGGTTGCTGACATGCTGTTCGCCGCCGTCCAGGGCTTCGCGGTGTACGGTTTCTGCCGCTCGCACGCCGCCGCCTTCGCGCGCACCGCATATGAGACGGCATGGCTGAAGCTGAATCACGCGGTCGAGTTTGGGTGCGGCCTCCTCAACAACCAGCCGATGGGCTTCTATCACCCGAGCGTGCTGGTCGAGGACTTGAAGCGCCATGGGGTGACGGTGCTGCCAGTGGAGGTCAACCGCTCAGACATCCGATGCCTGCCCGAAGCCCTGGGCGCCGCGGCCGCAAATGGGCAGACCCCTGCGGGGCCCTCCCTTCTGTCCGGTTTCCTCCCCCAACCGGCCGACCTGCGGCCAGGGTATGGAAATTTCGAAACCCCGACAACCCTGCCTGTTAAGAACACCCACGGCATGCGCATCGGCTTCAACTACGTCCGCGACCTCGGCGAGGATGGGCGCAAGGCGATCGTCACCGAACGCGCCGGTGGCGCCTATACCTCCTTCGATGATTTCATCGACCGCCTTCGGGGCGGCCCCATCGGCCCCCGCGCTGTGCGCAACCTCGTCATGGTGGGCGCCTTCGACGGGCTCGGGCAGCCGCGCCGAGAGCTGCTGTGGGGCTGGCAGGAGCGCTGGCACGGCCATGGCCTGCGCAAGGGCATCCAACTCCAGTCAGAGCTGCAGCTGAAAGCAGCCACGCCCAGCCTCCCCGACATCGACGACTTCGACATCAACCAGCTCGAGTACCGCATCTCCGATCTCTCGACCGGTTATCACCTCATCCATTTCTGCAGGGACAAGCTCAAAGAGCTCGGCGCGCTCGAAAGCAACAAGCTGCCATCCATCGCGAGCGGGAGAAAGGTGCGAGTCGCGGGCTTGGTCATCACGCGCCAAGCACCTTCGACCGCGAAGAAGATCCGCTTCTTCACGCTGGAAGACGAATTCGGGCAGGTCAACGTGACCATCAAGCCTGACGTCTACGACCGCTATCGCCAGGTCGCCAACCGCCAGCCAATCCTCGTCATCGACGGCGTGATGCAGCGCCAGGACGGAGTTTGGTCGGTGCTGGCCACTCAAATCCGGGCTCTGCAAGGTGTTCCGCGGCCCCAACAACGATCCCACGACTACCGCTGAAAACCTACTTTCAGTAGCCAGACAAGGGTCTTTTGAGCCAAGCTATCGAATTAGAGCGCCGAACCACGCGACACAGCAACCCCTAGAAGGAAGACCAAAATGTCAATCGGCAGAGAAATCGAAGACATTGCGCGGGACCTGATCAAGCACCAGCACGACCATCCCCCGGTGCGCGATCTCAACCGCGACGTCGACCGCAAGCTCACCTTCGCCGATCGCGTCGCCGCCGATTTCGCGCGCCTCGTCGGCAGCTGGATCTTCGTGCTCGCCCAGGTCGGCCTGATGTTGCTCTGGGTCCTGCTCAACCTCGTCGGCTTCATTCGACACTGGGACGCGTACCCGTTCCTGTTCCTCAACTTCGTCTTCAGCCTCGAGGCCGCCATCTGGGTTTCGGTCGTGCTGATGACTCTGAACAGCATGGCCGACCGCGATCGCATGCGCGCCCAGAACGAGTACGAGCTCAACGTCAAGGCCGAAGAGGAGCTGAAAGCGTTGATGAACCACCTCATGCACCAGGACGAGATCCTGCTTCAGATCGTCAACCGCCTCGACCGCGGCGATCGCGAGATGAAGAGGCTCGCGCGCCGGCTCGAACAGTCGCTCGAAGCTAGCGCTGAGGCTTCGCGACCTCCGCAGACTCCGATGGCTCCACCGGCTCCG
>DATNOD010000093.1:0-15999 GCA_035601515.1 Candidatus Eiseniibacteriota bacterium
GAGGCGGTAGGTCACGGACACCCAATCGGGCGCGTGGCCGGCCAGGGCCGCGACTGTCTTTTCGAGCACCTCGACCTCGTTCTCATCTCGAGGGGCCATGAACTCGAACGAGACCGTCGGCCGCCCTCGGTTGAGCATCTCGGCGATGTGCATTCGGCCGAAGCCTACCTTAGGACGCGCGCGTCACCAACTCGACGCGTCACCTTTGCGGAGTCAAGGTATTCGAGCAGGGCCAGCATGGGGCGCCGGCTGGCTCCGAGACGATCGCGCATCTGCGCGACGCTCACCGACCCTTCGCTCGCGATCAGCTCCTTCACCACGTCGACGGCCTTCTCATACGCGGCGCGCGTGAACGCGACGTCGTCACTCAGCCGCACGAGGTCGCCACTTTGCGCAAGCGCGCGAACCATCTCGACGCTCGCGCCGGCGCTGCGCGTGGCCTCCGCCAGCGACGGGGGAGCAAACGGCTGCGCCGCCAGCAGCTCGAGAAGGCGAGCGGCCGGGCCGCCTGATTCCGCGGCGGCGACCTGGTGGTCGGGCGCCGCGACCTCGCCATCTTGTTCCACCAGGCGCCGCTCGCCGGCGAGAGCCTTCAGCACCGCCGGAAAGATGCCAGGCTGGATCCCAAGCCTGCTCCGAAGCTCCTCGCGCGGCATGCCGCGGCGAAGTGGGTATGCGCCGTGATACGCGGTGAGCTCGCGGCCCGCCCGATCGGCGATGGCCGACCAAGCTTCTCTGGCGAAGAGCCAATCGCCGACAGGGCGCGCGTCCAGGCGCGATACATCGGCATCGGCCGCGGTTGTGGCTTTGAGGAGCGCGCTCAGAGCGACGCCTCGCGGGTACTTGCGGAGCTCCTCCTGCAGCACGTCACCGGCAGCGCGGCGCTCGAGCGATTCCAGAGCCGCGGCGTCGTGGCGTGGATGCCGGCGCGGTGCGACATCCTTGATCTGCCCACCCGCGATCGTTGCTGAAGGACTGGGGACGCGAAGGATGAACCGGTCGTCGTTCGCGACCGCGATCGGGCGTTCCAGGTAGAGCTGGATCCAACCCTGTGCGCCCGGCTCGATGATGTCGCCCTCGAGAAGGATCGCCCGGCAGCCGACCTCGACGGTACCCGTGTGCAGAAGGAGCTCGGCGCCATGCCTCAAGCCACGGGGCGCGGAAGCGATCACACGCGCCCGGGCGTCTATTCGTCGTGTTGCCTGAAGTGCCCCCGGCCGCGCGAGGACATGGCCCCGCTCGACCTCGTGCTTCTCGACGCCGATGAGGTTCGCTGCGATGCGGTTGCCGGGCATCGCGGTCTCGACCTTTTCGTTGTGCTGCTGAAGTCCGCGCACACGGGCTGTCGCGCCACCTGGCAGCAACTGCAGCTCATCGCCGACCGCGATCGCGCCATCGATCAACGTGCCGGTGACCACCGTGCCGAAGCCGCTCATGGTGAAAACCCGATCGATCGGAAGCCGCGGGCGACCCACGTCTGGCCGCTGCTCGACCTTATCGAACACACGGTCGAGGGCGGCGACCAGCTCATCCATCCCCACGCCGGTCACAGCGGACACGCCCACGACTTCCACGCCCTCGAGCGTGGTTCCTTGCAGCGCCTCGGCCACCTCGGCCTCGACCAGCTCGCGCCAGGCGTCTTCGACGAGGTCGACCTTCGTGAGAGCAACCACGCCGTGGCGGACCTCCAGGAGGTCGACGATCTCGAGGTGCTCCCGGGTCTGCGGCATCACCCCTTCGTCCGCGGCCACGACGAGGAGCACCGCATCGATGCCGTGGGCGCCGGCGAGCATGTTGCGAATGAAACGCGCGTGTCCCGGGACGTCGACGATGCCGATCCGCCGGCCGCTGGGCAGGCGCAAGTTCGCGAAGCCGAGGTCGATCGTCATGCCGCGGCGCTTTTCCTCGGCGAGCCGGTCCGGGTCGATCCCGGTCAGCGCGGTGACGAGGGTTGACTTGCCGTGGTCGATGTGGCCCGCCGTGCCAAGGATCACGTCAGAGAACCCCTACGCTTTTGACCGCCGCCTCCACAGCATCGATGAGCTGCTCGTCCTCGCCGCGCAGGACAGTGCGCGGATCGATGCAGCAAGCATCCTTCTCGATTCGGGTGAGGACAGCGGGATCGCCGCGGCGCAGTGCGCTTGAGAGTCGCGAGGCCGGGCCCGAGAGGGCGATGAGCATGGTCGGCAAGGCATGTCCGGGAAGTGAGCCACCGCCGACGGCGGAATCTCCCGGCACAAGGGTGTTCTTCACACCTCGCTCCTCGAGCTTCACCGACCACAGACCCGCGCGCCTTCGAATCTCTTCGATCTGCACGCGCAGCATTCGCTCGACCGGAATGTCTTCGAGGCGGCCGGCCAAACGCAGGCGGAGCGTAGCCTCCATCGCTGCGAGCGTGAGCTTGTCGATCCGCACTGCGCGGGCGAGCGGATGCCGAGACAGCTTGCGCACGGCCTCGGCCCCCTTTGCGCTTCGGGCGAGGATAACGCCTGCCTGCGGACCGCCGAGCAGCTTGTCGCCGGAGAACGTGACGACGTCGGACAGTCGAAGGGACTCCGCCACGGTGGGTTCGTCCGCAATCGGCTCGGACGCGCCGCTGCCGAGGTCATCGATCAGCAATACGTCGTGGCGGCGCGCGACCGCTTCCATGTCCGCCAGCGAAGCCGATTCCGTGAAGCCAGACACACGGTAGTTGGACGTGTGCACGCGCAGGAGGGCTGCGGTGCGGTCCGTGATGCCGTCTTCGTAATCCGCAGCGCGCGTGCGGTTGGTGGTCCCGACCTCGACCATGCGCGCGCCAGACACCCGCATCACATCGGGCATTCGGAACGACCCGCCGATCTCGACCAGCTGGCCGCGCGACACGACCACCTCGCGTCCTTTGCATAAAGCCGTGAGCGTGAGCAGCACCGCGGCCGCGTTGTTGTTCACGACCAGCGCCGCTTGGCATTCGAACAGCCGGTTGAGAAGACCCGATAGGAGGTCCGCACGTTCACCGCGCTTGCCGGTTTCGAGGTCGAGCTCGAGGTTGCTGTAACTGCCCGCCACCGCCAGAGCGTCGACCGCCGATCGCGCCAGCGGCGCGCGGCCCAGGTTCGTGTGGAGGATCACCCCGCTGGCGTTGATGACTTTCTGGAGTCGGGGAGCGGCAATCGATCGCAGCCGAGCCGACACACGCCGGCTGCGCTCCAGGTCTTCCAGAACCTCGTCCTTGCGCTCTGCGGCCACCTGCTCGCGAATCGCGTCTACGACCTGGACGCGGCCGAACTCCTCAACCAGCTCCGCGTACTGCGGCTGGTTGATCAGCTTGCCTACAGCAGGCAGGGATACAGGGCGTTGAATCCGGGAACTCCGTAACCGGTGCATTGACCTAATGAGATTAGGCTCGCCGGCTTGTAGAACGGGGTCATCACATAGCTGAGCACGGGGACGCCGATCAGCGAGCCGACGAAAATGACAATCACAACGCCCGCCCAAATCTCACGTCGCCGCACCGACGCGTTGAAGAAGAACCGCGGGGCGCGCGAACGAAAGATGATCTCGAGGATGTCCCATCCGTCCAGGCCTGGGATCGGCAGCAGGTGAAAAGCGAATAACGAGAGGTTCAGGAACCAGACCGCATAGATGAGATAGGCGACCAGGCCCGATGAGAGGGTCAGCGACGGCCGGAGGCCCGCTCCGATGAGGGTGCGCAACACCAGGCCCAGCACGAGCGCGACGACGAGATTCGCGATGGGCCCTCCGAGCGCGTGAACGAGGCGCTGGCGAACAGTGCTGATGCGGTTCGGCTGTACAGGCACTTTGCGGCCCCATCCCACCAGCGCCACGAAGACCGCGATGACGCCGATGGGGTCGATGAAGCGGCGCGGGTTGAGGGTGAAGTAGCCGAAGTAGCGGACTGACCGGTCGCCCTGAAGGTAAGCCGCCGCGGCGTGCCCCATCTCGTGAACGGGAATGGCGATCAGCAGGGCAGGCACCAGCATCACCGCCGACAGGAGAAAGGCCGCGAATTGATTCATAACGGGGTCCCCGCGAACTCACGGCGTTGCCTCTGAGTTCGTGGGGTTCTCACTCGATGGGGATTTTGCCCGCGCGGGCCGACGGCCGGCGGCGCACCGGTGCGCGGCGCGATGCTCCGTCAGTCACACGACGGCGGCCGCCCGGCGGCGGCGTGGTCACCCGGTGCTCGTAAATGAGCATCAGCGCGGTGATCAGCTCCCTCTGCGCGTTCAGGAGGTGCACCTGCGCGGCGGGCGGGACCATGTCGGTGAGGAGGTTGCTGACTCGCGTGCCCAGCTCGTTGACGAGCTCGATGAGCCGCTCGCCATCTCTGCTCATTTCTTCGCCTTCGTTACGGCCGGCCGCGTGAATCGCACGCGCAGCTCGCCGTCCTGGATCGTTGCGCCGCCGGTGTCGCGCTTCGAAAGCACGTTGGGCAGGGCGATCTCGCGCCGGTAGTTGCCGACGGTGACATAGAGCTCGCCGTTGTGCCGGCTGAGATCAACAGCTGACCGATCGACGAACGGCACCTTGATGCTGAGCACGTAATCGGTTCCGTCCTTGTCGATTCGCTGCGGGCTCGAGTTGGTGAAGTGCTGGGCTGGATCCTGCGTCCCGTACGTCGCTTTGGCCATGCGCTCCAGCATTTTGACGCCGACAACCTCGCGGTCGAAAAGGGGCACATTGAAGATCGGGATGCCCACAAACGACTGCTGGACCTCGACCTCATACCGCTTGTGAATCCGCTGCCATTTCTTGAACAGCTCGTCGTGCAGCTCGTCGGGAAGAATGCGGTTGACGATCACCGCGTCGGTGGCATAACCGAAGAGGCTCAGGTAGCTGAACGCGCGCTTGGCCTCTTTCACAACCATCTTCTCGAGGTTGAGGACGATGCGAACCGTGGTCGTGGCCGGATCCGTGAGAATTTTGCGCATTCCGCCGAGGTCGAGCAGCAGGTCCTTGAGCGACGCGTAGACCTCGTCCGAGGGCAGAGGTATGCCCATCATCGGCTGCAGCACTGGGCGAGCCACGCGCATCGCACGGCGCTCCCATGGATAGATCTTGTCCAGCCACCACTGCGCTGCGTCAGGAAAGGTGAGCAGCTGAAGAGTCTCGCCGGTCGGCGCGCAGTCGACGATCAGGACGTCGTGCTCGGCCCGCTGCGCGTAATGCTTGATCCACATCAGGGATGCGATCTCGTCCATGCCTGGAGGGTTGGCGACCTCGTCGGCGACGACCTCATCGAGCCCCTGCGTCGCGAAAACCTCGACTGCGTACTCGTGCAGCTTCTCCCAATGACGCTGCATCTCGTGCAGCGATGAGACCTCGTGGGCCCACAGGTTGGCCGAGATCGGAGTCAGGTCAGAGCCGAGCTCGACGTCGAACGAATCGCCGAGCGAGTGGGCGGGGTCGGTGCTCATGACCACCGTGCGATAACCGGAGCGCGCGCATTCGACAGCGGTGGCGGCCGCGACGGAGGTCTTGCCCACTCCGCCCTTGCCCGTGAACAGGATCACCCGCACGGGCTGAGTGTACCGGGAGGCGCTCAGGCCCCTTGCTGCGAGACCTTCCTGGCGTCGTCGGCCATGTGGTCGGAAACCAGTGCCTCGACGTGGCGAAGGATCTGGACGGTGACGTCGGTGTTTTCTTTGATTGCCTTGAGGATCTCGACGTTCTGTACCTCAGCCTTTTCCGCCTCCTCAGCAGCGTGCTCGAGTGTGAGCCGGTCCTTCTGCGATTGGCGGTTGCCGGCAAGCAGCAGCACCGGTCCGGTGTACGCCGCCTGGATCGAAAAAAGGAGGTTCAAAAGGATGAACGGCTTGGGATCGAAATGGAAGTACAGATATGCGTTTCCGGTTATCCAGATCAAGACCGCGATCGTCTGGACGATTAAGAAAGTCCATGAGCCGATACCGGCTGAGATCTTATCGGCCAGCTTCTCACCGAACGACGCCTCTTCGTGGTGGATGACATTGACCGGGTGCTTGTGGTCCTGTGCCTTCAGCTTGCGAACGCGAAGTGTGTGCTTGAGCGCTTTCTGTCCTGAATCGCTAGTGCGAATTGACATGCCGTTCGAACTTTAGCTCGGCGGCCCCCGGATTAGAGCTATTTGACGAGCTGCGGGACGACGAACGAACCGACCGCCAGCAGCACCACCATCGCCGCACCGACGACGGCCAGACGGACAAGGTCACGTGTGAAGTACGGCACGCGGTCGAGGGGGATAGAGGGATCGCCCGACTGCACCACCATCCGGCCGCGAGGTCCCCTGACGATCGTGTTTCGCGCTCCGAGGGAAAGCTCGACGGCCCGAACCGTGGCCTGGTCGCCTCCGACTCGAGCTTGGGAGACGGACCGGGTCGGCATCTGGGTCGTCGAGGCGGCCTGGGTGCCAACCGCGGTGCCCGCGACGCGCACCGGCTGTCGGTATTTGGCGCTTCGCCCTTTCTTGCGGCCCTTTTTGCTCATCGGAGGTCGAGTCTATCGGAGACTGGATTTCCCCACCCGGCTGCGCTCGCTTCGCGACCGGAGCCGACCTCCCCACGAGTGGGGAGGGCGTCGCCTAAAACTCAAAACAGGCAGGCGGTTGGGGGAGCCGTTTCAGGAGCGTGGGGTGCGACCTTGGGTGGGTTACCGCCTGCCTGCTGTTGGGCCGTGGGACTCAACCGAGAGAGACGTGGGCTACGACATGTTGTGTCCCGGGCACAGTTATACCCCTGAATATGGGCACTGTCAAGCATTTACAGGGGTGTTCCCGAGATTCTCAGACCTCGGTCGTCAGCTCGGCGTACTCCTCTTCGCTGATCAGGTCCTCGAGCTCGTTGGGGTCGTCCATGTGGACACGAAGCAGCCACCCCGACCCATATGGCTCGCTGTTGACGATGTCGGGGTTCTCGAGCGCTTCAGAGTTGACCTCGACCACCTCGCCGGTGATCGGCGCTTCGATCGGGGATGACGCCTCTTCGGATTCCACGTGGCCCATGCGCCGCCTGGCGTGCAGCACGTCTCCGAGGTCGGGCAGCTCGAGCGAGGTGATCTCCCCCATCTGGTCCTGGAGGTAGTCGCTGAGGCCGAGGACGGCCTCGCGCCCGTCGACCTTGACCCAAACGTGCGCCGGGCTGAAACGCAGCGACATCGAGATAAATGATGGAGCACGACGGAAGGACTGACGAGCCCCAGTCGGCGCAAGTAGCCTGGCGGCAATGTCGTTAGGCGAGTTATGCGATGGGTGCTGCTGCTGGTGGTTCTGGGTGTTTTGATCTTCGTCGGGAACCTGATGTGGGTTTCCTTCTTCGGGGGACACTCGCTCTTCTAGCGTCCGACCCGGAAGAACACAACGTCACCATCCTTGACCCTGTACTCGCGCCCTTCGATGCGCAACTTGCCCGCGGTACGAAGCGCCTCCATCGAACCCGCTGCGACGAGCTCGTCGACTGAAGTCACCTCCGCGCGGATGAAATGCTTTTCGAAATCTGTGTGGATCTTGCCGGCCGCAACTGGCGCCGGCGCGTCGCGTTCGCATGGCCACGCGCGAACCTCGGGCTCACCGGCGGTGAAATAGGTGATGAGGCCTCCCGCCTCCCACACGGCTCGCGCGATCCGACCAAGACCAGATTCGTCGATGCCATAACCCGCGCGCATCTCCGCCTGCTCACCGGGTTCGAGCTCGCCCAGCTCGGCTTCGAGCCGCGCCGACAAAACGATCGAAGGCGCATGCTCGCCGGCCGAAAGCTCGCCGACCTTCGCCGCTGATTCGCCACCGCTCGGCAGCAGCTCATCGGCGGAGTTGGCGACGTACACCGCCGGCTTGAGCGTCACTGGAAAGACACTCTTCATCAGCTCGCTCTGCTCGCGCTCGAGCGCGAGAGTTCGCAACGGTTGGCCTGCATCGAGGTGCGCCTTGGCGAGCTGCAGGACTTCGTTTTCAGCTGCGGCGTCTTTCTTGCCAGCTCGAACTTCCTTGGCGACGATATCGAGACGGCGTTCGACCGAAGCGAGGTCGGCGAGGACGAGGTCGAGCGCAAATTCTTCGAGCTCGGCGACCGGCTGCGGGTCTGGGCCAAAGCAGCGCGCGACTTTGACCAGCACATCGGACTGCCGCGCGAACGCGACCCGCTGCGCCCGGCTTCCCGGCGGGGTGTCTTCGACGCGCACCTGCGCGGGCGTGACCTTCAACGGCTTCACCGCGTCAGCCAGCCGCTGCAGCCGCTCGTCGGGAACGTCGACCATTCCGACGCCATCCGCGCCCCGACCCGCGGTCAGCGCTTTGAACAGCGTGGTCTTGCCCGACCCCGCGGGGCCGACTATCGCGACGTTAACGGGCATCTACTTACCCGCGATCCAGCTCGAACGTCTTGTGAAGAATGCGGACTCCCTTCTCCACCTGGTCTCGCGCGACCAGGCACGTGATGCGGATCTCGGAGGTGCTGATCATCTCGATGTTGATGCCGGCGTCCGCAAGGGCTCGAAACATGCGGCCCGCGATGCCAGGCATGCCCAGCATGCCCGTGCCGACGATCGAAAGCTTGGCGATTCCGCCTGCCGACGAAACCCTCGAGGCGCCGACCTGTTTGGCGGCGATCCTGACCAGCTTCACGGCAGCCTTCAAATCAGATTCCGCCACCGAGAATGTCAGGTCGGTGCGCCCCGATCGGCCGATGTTCTGGACTATGACGTCGACTGAAATCCCGGCCTTACCAAGTGGCTCGAAGATGGTGGCCGCGACACCAGGTCGGTCGGCGACGCCTATGACCGTGATCTTCGCGACATTTGTTTCCTGCGCAATGCCACGCACGCGCTGTCTGTCTTCCATCGGCACCTTGGCGACGATCATCGTACCCACGCCACCGTGGAAGCTCGATCGCACATGGATCGGTACGTTGTACAGCTCGCCAATCTCAACCGCACGCGGATGCATGACGCGCGCGCCGACGGCGGCCAGCTCGAGCATCTCGTCGTAGCCGATGTAACTCAACTTTCGCGCGGACTTCACGACCCTGGGGTCGGCCGTGAAGATTCCATCGACGTCGGTGTAGATCTCGCAGGAGTCGGCTTTGAGCGCAGCCGCAAGCGCGACGGCTGTCGTGTCCGACCCGCCACGACCCAG
This sequence comes from Candidatus Eiseniibacteriota bacterium, assembly GCA_035601515.1. Lineage (GTDB taxonomy): Bacteria > Chloroflexota > Dormibacteria > Dormibacterales > Dormibacteraceae > UBA10449. Next base: position 9,107 of record DATNOD010000093.1, read on the forward strand.
CGTGGTGACCTCCATGTCATCCGTGACTCCCTGGAATCCAGCGACCACGACGACCTTGCCCTGACGCAGGGCTTCGAGGATGCGGTCCGGCTGGATGTCGTGGATTCGTGCGCGCGAATGGTGCGCGCTGGTCCGCACTCCGGCTTGCAAACCCGAGAGCGATATGGCAGGCACGCCCATGCCCTCCAAGCACATCGCGACCAGCGGCGCGGTGATCGTCTCGCCGTTGGCGATGAGCATGTCGAGCTCGCGGGGAGGCGGTTCCGCATTCATGGTTTGCGCGAGCGCGATGAGGCGATCGGTGGTGTGTCCCATCGCCGAGACGACGGCCACCACCTTCTCCCCTCTCTTGACCGTCTCGGCGATGCGCCGGCTCACGCGCCGGATTCGAGCGGCGGTCCCTACCGAGGTACCGCCGTATTTCTGGACGATCACAGAGTCCTGAACATCCCCTTGTCTGTGACGCGCGTGACCATGGGCTTGCCGTGGTGCGGTGCCGCCCCCGCCATCGCCCTGGAGACGCGGAGAGCTTGCGAGCTGGCACAGAACGCGAAGACGCTGGGACCGGCGCCACAGATGGCGGCGCCGTATGCGCCCGCCTTCTCCGCGGCGTCGATGACGTCCTGTGTCCAGGGATAAAGGTGAAGGCGATGCGGCTGATGGACTCGGTCGCGAAGCGCGTGCTCGAGCAGCGTCGGCCGCTTGGCGGTGATCGCGCGAACCAGCAGCGCCGTTCGCGCCGCGTTGTAAACGGCCGAATCAATCGGTACCGAGTCGGGCAGCACCGCACGCGCCTTCTCGGTCGGCACAGGCGCGTGGGCGACGAAAACAGCCAGTCCCCAACCCGGATTGGGCAGGCGCTCGTCGAACTGCTCGGTGACGATGCGGATTCCCCCCGCGGCGGAAGCGGCGACGTTGTCGAGGTGTCCCTCGTCAGCGCCGGCATCGATGACGTGGCTCTTTACGTCCCATGGACTGTTGAGGGCGGACGCCGCGAGTCGCGCCGCGGCGCTGCTGCCCAGGCCGACCCCGAGCGGTATCTCGCTGCGGACGCGGCCCTTCATGTTCAGGCGGGTGAAAGGATTCTCGTGGGCGGCCAGGTACTCGGCGCCCTCGCCTTCGAAGTCCCACGAGGGGTGATCCGCCACCTCGGCTTCGACCTCCAGCCACAGGTCGATGGCCATGGCCATGCAGTCGAATCCTGGGCCGATGTTGGCGATGGAGCCGGGCACGCGGACGCGCAAATCAGATAGATCCGAACGATGTCACTCTCCCCCCATCGGGGGGAGAGTCTGGAGAGAGGGGCGCGGGCGGCTCCATCACAGCTTCAAGACCTTAGCGAGTGTACGGGCATCACCATCGAGTTCGATCGGCGGTTCGACATTCTTCAGCGCCGCATCCGGATCCTTGAGGCCAGAACCAGTGAGCACGACGACCGTGGTCGAGTTCTTCTCGATCTTTCCCTCCATGACAAGCCGGATAAGCAGCGCCAGCGGCGCGGCCGATGCCGGCTCGGCGAAGAGCCCCTCGTTGTTCGCCAGGCGGATCTGAGCCGCCAGGATCTCGGTGTCGGTGACCGCGGCGATAAGTCCGCCCGACTCGTCGCGAGCGCTCGTCGCGCCCTCCCAGGATGCCGGGTTGCCGATGCGGATCGCGGAGGCGACCGTGCGCGGATGCGCGATCGCGTGGCCGGTCACGATTGGTGCCGCGCCCTCGGCCTGGGCGCCGATCATTCGCGGCAAGCGCGTCGACCGACCTGCCGCGTGGTACTCGCGAAAGCCCTTCCAGTAGGCGGTGATGTTGCCGGCGTTGCCGACCGGGAGCACCAGGTAATCGGGCGCGTCGCCCAGAACGTCGACGATCTCGAAGGCGGCCGTCTTCTGTCCCTGCAGGCGATCTGGATTGACGGAGTTCATCAGCGCCACCGGGTAGCGGCTGGTGAGGTCACGCACGACCTCGAGCGCGTCATCGAAGCTCCCTTTGAGCGCCACGACCTTGGCGCCGTACATGAGGGCCTGCGAGAGCTTGTTCATCGCAATCTCGCCCGACGGGACGACGACGATCGCGCGCAGGCCGGTGCGCGCGGCGTATGCAGCCATCGACGCCGATGTGTTGCCCGTGGACGCGCACATGACCACACGACTGCCGGCCTCGAGGGCTTTCGCAATCGCGACCACCATGCCGCGGTCCTTGAAAGACCCGGTTGGATTCAAGCCCTCGTACTTGAAATAGAGGCGCTCGAGACCCAGCGCCCGCCCGATGTTGAGACTCGGCACGAGCGGCGTCGAACCTTCCTGGAGGTCGACCTCAGGAGTCGAAGGTCCGACCGGTAGGTGCTCGCGGTAGCGAGCGATTACACCCAAGGTATTAGAAGACGCGAAGGAACGAGGACACGGCGTGCACCGGTCCGAGCTTTGCGATCCGATCCCGCGCTTTCTGCAGGCTGGCGTCGGGGGCCGGATGCGTGGTGACGACCAGCTCGGCAGTCTGTTCGTCCACCCACGCGTCCTTTTGTATGAGGCTTGAGATGCTGACCCCTTCTTCGGCGAACACCTGACCGAGCGCAGCGAGCACACCGGTGCGGTCGTCGACGCGAATGCGGTAATACGCGCGCGTCTTGACCTCACCCATCGGGATCACTCCGACGCGGTCGTCGAAGCTGAACGAGGGCCGGCTCTGCACCCCTCGGCGAATGGACCGGGCGAGATCGATGAGGTCGCCGACGACAGCGGACGCCGTGGGCCGTCCGCCGGCACCCTGGCCGACCAGCAGGACCTGGCCCACCAGGTCGCCCTCCACGAAAACCGCGTTGTTGGCTCCTTCGACCTGGGCCAGGGGGTGGTCGAGTGGAACCATCGCCGGGTGCACCCGCGCTTCGACCCGCCCCGGATGCCGCTGCGTGTGCGCGATGAGCTTGATCGCGTAGCCGAGCTCGCGCGCATATCGAAAGTCGACCGGCTCGATGCCTTCGATGCCTTCACGGAAGACATCGTCGGGCCGGATCTTGATCTCGTAAGCGATCGACCCGAGGATGGCGAGCTTGTATGTGGCATCGAATCCGCCGACGTCGTCGGTGGGATCCGCTTCGGCAAAGCCGGCGGTCTGGGCCTCGCTGACAGCATCGTCGAGCGTGAGACCGGCACTCGCCATGCGGCCGAGCACGTAATTTGTGGTGCCGTTGATGACCGCCGAAACACGCTCGATGCGGTTCGCCTGCAGGTCGGTGCGAAAGGTGCTGATCAGCGGGATCCCACCTCCGACCGCCGCTTCGAAGTAGACATCGACGTTGCGCTCGGCCGCAAGGTCGAGCAGCTCAGGTCCGTGCTTGGCCATCACCACCTTGTTGGCGGTGACGACGTGCTTGCCGGCGCGGATCGCCCGCTCGAGATATGCGTACATCGGCTCGTCGCCCCCGGCCACCTCGACCAGGATCTGGATGTCGGGGTCGTCGATCAGCTCGTCCGCGTCGGCGGTCAACAGCCCGCCGCCCACGTCGACCTTCCGTGGCTTCTTGACATCGCGCACCAGGACCCGCTTCAGGCACAGCTCGATGCCGGCCCGGCGCGCGAGCTGGGGCTGCCAGGTGAGCAGTCGTTCGGCGACCTGGCCGCCCACCGTGCCGAGACCGATGAGCCCGACATTCAATGTGCTTTCGGCCATGGGTGTGTATTGTCCCCGCGATGACCCTCGTGTTGCGCGAAGCCGACGTGAGGCAGGTGGTGGACATGGATGCCGTGATCGGCGCCGTCGAGACCTCCATGCGCGAGCTTGGCGACGGCACGGCCCAGAACGAACCGCGCCGGCGGGCGTTTGCACCCGGCGGGCTGCTCAATGTGATGTTCGCGACCTATCCCGGCGGTGGCTACACCGGTCTCAAGGCCTACACGATCGGCGGCGGCAAGGTGCGCTTTCTGGTCAGTGCCTTCGCTCTCGACGGCAGCCTACAAGCGCTAATCGAGGCCGACTTGATGGGCGCATACCGCACCGGCGCGGCGAGCGCAGTGGCGGCAAGAGCACTGCGTCCCAAGAGCCCTGTGACCGTGGCGATCATTGGGACGGGCTATCAAGCGCACACCCAGGTGCTGGCGGTGTCGCGCGTTTGCGAGATCCGAGAGCTGCGCGTCTTTGGCCGCGATCCGGATCGCAGAACGGCGTTTGCGGAGGACCGCCGGGCCACGCTTGGGTTGCACGTGGTGGCCTCGGAATCGGCCGAAGCCGCGGTGCACGGCGCGGACATCGTGGTCGTCATGACCACCAGCTCGCAACCGGTCCTGGAGGCCGATTGGGTGGCGCCGCATGCCCTTGTCATCGCCGCCGGCTCCAACTTTCCGAATCGCGTCGAGATCCCTGCCGAGCTGGTGGCGCGAGCCCGCTCGGTCGTCGTCGACCAACTGGCCACCGCCCGCCTCGAGAGCGGGGATCTGATCCAAGCTCACGCGGCCGGCAGCTTCGACTGGGAGCGCGCTACCGAGCTGGCCTCGGTGCTCACGGGCAAATGGCAAATGCCTGAAGAGCCGGGCATCACGCTGTTCGAGTCGCACGGCCTCGCGATATGGGATCTCGCCGCGGCGTCAGTCGTCCTTCCTGCCGCGCGGGCCAAAGGACTCGGCGAGGAGGTCGCCTTCTTCGGCTAGTGGTGGATGTCCGAGGGCACCGATTGAGGCCCAAGGGCGCCGATCTGGAGCGCCGAGCCGACCAGGTAAGCCGCGACCAGAATGACGATCAGGGCCGCGCTGGCGGCGGTGTAAAGAAGCCAGGGGGGCGGGCCGGAGTTGGCGAGCCGGATGAGGACGTCAGACCAGTCGGGACCGCGCCGGGGTTTCCACGACTCGACTGTGTCCCGGATCATCCGGCCCAGGTCGTCTTCTGAGGGTGTTCGAAACCCTCCCGGTGTGGGGTTATCTTCCACGTAGGGCACCTTCACTACTCGAACGCTCCGGCCCAAGATCCTGATCGCTGCCAATCGATTTCCTCATGATCGCCACCGCTTTTGCGATCCGGGAGGCCACAGTCCCTGCAGGAACTCCAAGCACCGAGGCGATCTCCTCACGTGTCAGCCCATCGTAGTAGTGAAGGACGACCGCCGCGCGGAGCTTGGGACTCAGAACAGTGAGAGCCTTGGTGACTACGTCGCGAGCTTCGGCGCGGTCGTAGTCTCGCCGGTCCGGGGCTATGTATAGGCGGGCCGGCAGCACGCGCGCGAGCTTCTGCCGGCGGAGGTAGGAGATGGCGAGGTTGATGCCGATGCGGCGCAACCAGGCGCCGGGCGGCGCGGTCGGCGTGTATCGGTGGCGCGCTCGGTATGCCCGGACGAAGGTTTCCTGGGTGAGGTCTTCGGCGGCGGCCGATTCCAGGACGACACCGCGTATGGACCGAAATACCGAGAGATACTGCTGGTCGTAGAGCTGACGGAACTCGGTGGCGGGATCGAGCTCCCTCTCCTCGGGCACCCGATTAGTGTGATGACATGCGCGCGCGCGGGCGTGGGTTTAGCTATGGGTGTGGACCTTGGTGGGCGACCCGGGACTCGAACCCGGATGAGTTACCTCACACGCCCCTCAAACGTGCGCGTCTACCAGTTCCGCCAGCCGCCCGGCTGCGCCGGTTGATTCTACCTAAGGGATCCGGCCCAGAATAGGTACAGGGGAGGTGAGTCGCATGGCATCTGACCACACCGTGGTGGCCCTGTTCGCACGTTCCGAGGATGCGCACCGGGCGATCAACAAATTGATAGACAGCGGCGTCAGTCGTGACCGCATCGGCTACCTGGAACCCGTCGACGAGCACGACTTGGAAAATCCGGGGACGACGGCCGGGAAAGGGATCGCAGCCGGCGCGGCCTCAGGTGCCGTAATCGGCGGTCTGCTCGCGGCTGCGGCCGTGGCGCTCATTCCCGGCGTCGGTCCGGGGCTGGTCGGGGGCGCCCTGCTACCGGTGGTGTTGGGGACGGTCGGAGGAGCCGCGGGCGGAGGGACGATGGGTGGGCTACTCGGCGCTGAGAGCAGCGAGGAGGAGCCCTACTTCATGCAGGAGGTGCAATCGGGTCGCATCCTCGTCTCAGCCGAGGTTGAAGGAGACGAAGCCGAGACGGAGAAGCTGCTTAGGGACACCGGAGCCCTAGAAGTCGACCGCCTGGGGACGGCCGCGCTGCACGCGAGGCTTCGCCATCCATCCGGCGCCTGATCGGGCGAGGGCGCTGGTACCCGCTGCAAGACTCGAACTCGCAACCTCCTGATCCGAAGTCAGGCGCTCTATCCATTGAGCTAAGCGGGCGCAAACCCATCCTAATTAGTAGGCCCAGTCGCACGTTTCGATCGAAACGCGCGAAATGGCATGCGGTGATTCGCGCGTCTTGCGCAAGCCGCGCGAAAAATCTTCCCGGCGTACGATCCGTCCGATGGCCAGCGACGTCCCGCCGCCACCCCCACCAGCTGCGCCTCCCCCACCTCCGGCGCCTCCACCGCAGCCCGGCCCGGGTGCATCTCGCGAAGAGTGGCGGGCATGGCGCCACCAGCAGCGACATGCGGGCGACTGGTACGGACCGGGGCCCTGGTTCGGGCCGTGGAACTGGTGGGGAGGCGGTTGGTTCTGGGGCGCGGCGCTGCTTGTGGTCGGGGCCTATTACCTGCTCCAGAACCTCGGCCTGCTCAAATGGCTTCCCGGCGACGTGCTGTGGCCTTTGCTGTTGATCCTGCTAGGGGCCTACCTGCTGGTGCGCCGGTGGAGGCCCTGAGTCAGACCGCCGCGACGTACCGCTGGTGGTTCAGCCCCCAGGCCGCATACCGCATCAGTCCGACCGCTCGGTAACGACGCCGCCTGGCGCGTGTCTGCGCCGCCTCGATCGCCTTGCGTAGGTCTGCGGGAGTCTTGCCTGGAAACTCCGTGAAAGCGCG
>DATNOD010000094.1:0-17801 GCA_035601515.1 Candidatus Eiseniibacteriota bacterium
CTACTCGCTGGCGACGATCGCGTACGAGATGCTGACCGGCGTCATCCCTTTCGACGGCGAGGGCTTGATGGAGGTCCTTTATGCGCAAGTGCACCGCGATCCCCTGCCGCCGAGCGCCCGCAACAGCGCGCTGAACCCGCAAGTCGACGCCGTGATCATGCGCGGCCTGGCCAAGGATCCGGCCGCCCGCTGGGAAACCGCCACGGCGTTCGTCGACGCCCTCGAAGCAGCGCTGGCCGGCAAACTGGAACCTGCACTGGCGAAAACGGCGGTCATGGCGCCGCCGATCGCTTCGACCCTGGCGCTGGCTGCGCCGATTGCGGCCGGTGCCGCGGTGGCGGTGGCTCCGCCGGCAGCCCGTGCTGACGCGGCGAGTCGGAGCGCCACCGTCGCGATGGCTTATCCGGCGCCCACCGCCGAGCCGGTGGCGAAGAAGCAATCGCACAAGCGCCTCTACGCGATCATCGCCGGGGCTGCGATTTTGCTCCTCCTCATCTCGGGCGTCGTGTTGTTCGCCGCATTGCGCACTTCGACGCTATCGCTGTCCTCGTCAACCGTCACTGCGGGTGACATCCTGGTCGTGAGCGCGACCAACGTGCCCGCCAATCAAAACGGCGAGATTCAGCTGCACAGCACCGTGCACATCTTTACTTTTCGTGCCGACTCGAACGGCCATGTCAGCGTTCCCCTTGTGGTTCCGCGCAACATCGGCGCCGGCGATCACACAGTGACGATCTGCTGGGCGTCCAGGTGCCGCAACTCGGTGACGCTGCACGTGATCGAGCCGGGCGTCGCGTTGGCTTCGCCCACGCCGAGGACCACGCCCAGCGTGACGCCGAGTGCCAGCCCGACCCCTAACAGGACTCCCGGCGCAAGCCCCACTCCGACCGGCGGCACGTCGGGCAGCCCGCACCCAAGCCCGATTCCTACCCCAAAGCCAAACCCCACCCCGACGCCCACGCCACCTCCGCCTCCAGCACCGGTGATCTCGGTCTCGAACTACAACATCAAAATCCTCACCGGTAGCGAGACTGTTAATGGCGCTCACTTCAGCCCCGGCAGCTCGGTGGCGATCACCTTTTACCAGGGATCCTTGACGACGTCGGAGGGAAGCTCCGTGGTGAGCTCGAGCGGGTACTTCTCCAAGACCTTCACCGTCCCTGCAACATCGGTCGTGGGTCCTGCCGCCGTGAAGGTCTGCGGCACCAACGGTTGTTTGTACGCCACCGTGAACGTGAACCTGACCGGCTAAAAGACCTCCGCCGCGATCAGGTCGTCCAGCGTCTCCCGGCGGCGCATCACGTGAGCTTTTCCATCGCCAACCATCAGCACCTCGGGCCGCGGCATGCCGTTGTAGTTGCTCGCCATCGCCAGGTTGTATGCGCCGGCCGCGGGCATGGCGATTACATCGCCTGTTTTCAGTTGCGGCATCTCGATGTCAGTGATCAGGATGTCGGTCGACTCGCAGTACTTGCCCGCGATCGTCACCTTGCCGTCGGGCGCGCGGTCCGGAGCTGAAGCGAGGAACGCTTCGTAACGGGCCCCGTACAGCTTGGGCCGGATGTTGTCGCCCATGCCCCCATCGACCGCGACGTACCGGCGGACACCGGGGATGTCCTTGATCGAGCCGACGGTGTAAAGCGCGACACCCGCCGGCCCCGCGATCGAACGCCCCGGCTCGACCACCAGCTCTGGCACCGGGAGATCCCTGAGCACACATCCCGTCTCGAGGGCGTGACGGACGATCTCGACGAAGTGACGAGGCGTCGGGGGGTCGTCGTTGTGCGTATAGGCGATGCCTAGCCCGCCACCCGCGCCGAGCATGCGCGGCTCGAATTTCAGCTCGTTGCGAAGGCGGACCAGCAGGTCGAGCATGATCTCCATCGCCTGCTCGTAAGCCCCAAGTGCCAGGATCTGCGACCCGATGTGCGAGTGCAGCCCGACGACCTCGAGGCGCGGATGCCGCAGCGCTTCGGCGATCGCATCGAACGCCGCCCCCGACTCGATCGAGAAACCGAACTTGGAATCGAGCTGACCGGTCGAGATGTGGGCGTGTGTATCCGGCTTGACCCCGGGTGAGATGCGCAGCATGACCGGCGTTCGCTTGCCCTCCGGCACGATGCCGCGGAGCAGCTCGAACTCGTACGAGCCGTCGATGACGATCGTGGCCCCGGCGTCGTACGCGGCTTGCAGGTCTTCGAGGCTCTTGTTGTTGCCGAGGAAGTGGATGCGGTCGGCTTTCGTCCCCGCTTTCAGCGCCAGGTACAGCTCGCCGGCCGACACCACGTCAAGCCCGAGGCCTTCCTCCGCCACGATGCGCAGGAATCGCGGCGACGCGAACGCCTTGGCCGAGTAGAGCACGTGGCCGGCCGAGCCCATCGCGGCCACGTATTCGGTAGCGCGCTGACGCACGGTGGCCTCGTCGTACACATAAAGAGGTGTGCCGTGCTCGCGCGCAAGCTCGACCAGGTCACAACCGCCCACCTCCATGTGGCTGGCGGCGTTGACCCGGTATGTGACCGGGAAAAGCAAGATTAGTTCGCTAGTTCGGCGACGAGCCGCAGGAGCCGCATCCCCCGCCGCAGCAGCCTCCGCCGCTGGCCGGCTCGGTCCCGAAATCGAGCGACGATTCGCTGCCGCCCGCGACCGCGAAGCTCGAGACGAGCACCCTGGTCTTGGTCGACTCGCACGAAGGGCAGATCTGGCTGATGTCCCTTTCGGCGAATCTCGTCAGGACTTCGAACTTCCCGGAGCAGCTCTCGCACCGATACTCGTAGATGGGCATCTCAATGCAAGATTCTAAGCTCGATCACTTCGCGCGGCTCATATCCGCCTGGCCGGGGTTGATGGCCAAGCCGGATCGCGCGCTCATCGACGACAGCCTGGTTCTCCTCGAGCATCTCGGCCCAGCGCGCAACCTGGTTGACGTCGGCTCGGGCGCCGGCCTGCCGGGCATCCCGCTCAAGATCGCCCGGCCCGAGCTCGAGGTGACCCTGATCGAAGCCGATCTGGCGAAGGCCGCCTTCCTGGTGCACGCGTGCGCCACGCTCCGGCTCGAGAACGTCGAGGTCGTGGCCCGGCGCGCGGAGGAGGCAGGCCACGATCCGGCGCTCCGGGAGAAATTCGACGTCGCGGTCGCCCGTGCCCTGGCGCCTCTGCCTGTTCTGGTCGAACTCTGCTTGCCGCTGGTGCGCGTGGGAGGGCGCTTGCTGGCGCAAAAGACCAAAGACGAGGATCCCGCCACCGCGGCCGCCGCGATCACGCTCCTCGGCGGCAAGCTGTCGGAGGTTCTGGCGGCGCCGTCCGAGGCGCGCGCGACGGGGACCGTGGTCGTCATCGACAAAGTCCGGCCGGGTCCGGCGCAATATCCCCGCCGGCCCGGCGTCCCCGCACGAAAACCGCTGTCTTAGGTCAGGACTGCCTTCCCTGCGGCCTGGATTGTCTTCAGGTTGGTAAGGGCGAGGGTCTGGACCGGCTTCGGAAGAGCCGCGTACTGCAGCGAGGTCCCGTCGGTCTGGCCGTCGGTGACCAGCCACTTGAACAGGTACACGAGTGCCCGGCCCTTGGCGGCGTCAGAGACCGAGGTCGGAAGGATCACCCAGCTGAATCCTGCGATCGGGTACGAGTCGTTGCCGGGCTCGTTGGTGATCGAGAAGTTGGTGGGGCCGACGCCGGTGTTCTGCGCGGCGGCGGCAGTCGCTCCGCCCACGCTGGCCTGCAAGTAGTTGCCGGCCGCGTTCTTAATGTATGCCTGGCTCATGCCCGTCTGCACCACGTATGCGAGCTCCACGTAGCCGAGCGCGGCGATGGTGGATGTGATCTGCTGCGCGACGCCCTGGTTGCCGCTGGCACCGATGCCCGCCGGCCACTTGACCGCCTTGGCGACGCCGACGTTCGACTTCCACTCGCTTGACACCTTGCCGAGGTAGTCGGTGAAGTGGTATGAGGTGCCGCTGCTGTCAGAACGGTGGACGACCTGGATGGCGCTGCTGGGCAGGGTCACGCCCGAGTTCTGAGCGGCGATTGCCGCGTCGTTCCACTTCGTGATGTGGCCCAGGAAGATGTTGGCGAGCGTCGGACCGTCGAGCTGGAGCTTCTTGACGCCTGACAGGTTGTAGGCGATGGAGATGACGCCCAGGGTCGTTGGAATCTGTGTCAATGCGGCGGCGCCGCCGATGACCTTCGCGATGTCAGCGTCTCCCATCGGCACGTCGCTGGCGCCGAAGTCCACAGTGCCTTTCTGGAACTGCGAGATGCCCGCGCCCGATCCCACGGATTGGTAGTTCACCGTGACGTTCGGGTATTTCGCGTTGTAATCGAAGAACGCCTTCTGATAGAACGGCGCGGGGAACGTCGCCCCCGCTCCCGTCAGCGATCCGCTGCCGACATCGACCGGGTTGGGGGATGCCGTGCCGGTGTCGTTGCTGCCGCAAGCCGCGGCGACCATGGCGGCCGTAATGCCCACCAGGAGCGCCCGCCCGATTTGTCTGCCTACCAACATCAAACCCTCCTCCACGAATGAACGATGTTTACGTCTCCAAACTACGCAGCACCGTTTAAGCGGGGGTTAACTCGTGCTTAAGCGCTAACGCGATCGAACCGCTCATATACTCCGGCCGTGATCTGGGATCGGGGCCGCAACGATGAGCAACCGGAAAGGCGCATCGCGCAGCGCGACCCGTTCGCCGCGCTTCTCGAAAACGCGCCGGTCATGGCCCTGTTGCTCGATGAAGAAGGTCGCGTCGTGACCGCCAACCGGGCCGCGCGCGAGCTGTTCGAGATCGAGCTGGACCAATTGCCCGCGAGCCTCGTGGAGGTGACTCTCGAGGCAAGCTTGCTCGACGTCCTCAGCGGCACCGAAAACGAGGCCGAGGCGCATCTTGTCCACCACAGGCGCGCGGTCCTGGTCAGGCTCGAGCCCAGCCTTCGGGCGGGGGAGACCCTGATGTTCCTCACAGACGTAACCGAGCTCCGGCGCCTGGCCACGGTGCGGCAGGAGTTCGTCGCGAACCTGGTCCACGAGCTGAAGACGCCGATCACCTCGCTGCGCCTCACCGCCGAGAGCTTGCTGAGCGACCCTTCGCCCAAGGACCGGCACAGGTTTGCCGAACGGTTGGTCAAGGAGGCTGACCTCCTGAGCAAGATCATCGACAACCTGCGCCAGTTGGGCGACATCGAGGCTCGGACGATGGCCGTGGAGACGTCGCAGTTCGACCTCGCTGAGCTGGTCCAGGAGAGCGTGACCAGGCTGGGCATCGACCGGCCCGTGAACACCGATATACCCGTTTCCCTGGCCGTGACCAGCGACCGGCCGAAGCTCGTCCAGGCCCTCGACAACCTGCTCGACAACGCCGCCAAGTTCTCGCCGCCCGGCTCGGCCATCGATGTGAGCGCCCAGGTCGCCGGCGACGAGGTGCGGCTCAGCGTCCGGGACCGCGGTCCCGGGATCTCCCCCGAGCATTGGAGCCGGGTCTTCGAACGCTTCTACAAGGTCGACCGGGCGCGCCCGCGCGAGTCCGGCGGCTTTGGTCTGGGTCTGGCCATCACCAAGCACCTGGTGCAGGTCCTGGGAGGCCGGATCTGGACCGAAACGGCCCGGGACGGCGGGCAGGTGTTCACGATCGCGATCCCAACGGAAGCCTTAACCAGCCCATAAACCGGCGTTAACCAGGGACCCCGTATCGTAGGCATCGGGTTGGCGGACGCTAGACCGATCATTCAGCCTCTGGCGCAGTTAGGGAGGCCGGAGCTTCGAGCGATGCCTGGATCTGCTCAGACGAAGCTGAAGGTCGACTCTCTTTCCTTCTTCTATGGCAAGAACCGCGCGCTCAAGGACATCACGTTCGAGATCCCCGAGCGCAGGATCACGGCCATCATCGGGCCTTCCGGGTGCGGCAAGACCACCCTTTTGCGGGTGTTCAACCGGATGTACGACCTGGTCCCTGGGGCGCGCGCGGAGGGCACGGTGATGTACGACGGGATGGACATCATCCGTACCACCAGGCTCCTCGACCTGCGCCAGAAGGTAGGCATGGTCTTCCAGCGTCCCAGCCCCTTTCCGATGTCCATTCAGGACAACGTCGCTTTCGGTCCACGACTGCTTGGCTTTAGCAAATCGCGCATCAACGACATCGTCCGGCGCAGCCTCGAGAGCGCCGCCCTGTGGGATGAGGTCTCGGACCGCCTCGACGAATCCGCTACATCACTTTCCGGAGGCCAGCAACAGCGACTCGTGATCGCGCGCTGCCTGGCGGTGAGCCCGGAGGTGATCCTCATGGACGAGCCTTGCTCAGCTCTCGATCCCATCGCCACGCTGAAGATCGAAGACCTGATGGTCCAGCTGGCGCGCGAGTACACGATCGTCATCGTGACCCACAACATGCAGCAGGCGGCGCGCGTCTCCGATTTCACTGCGTTCATGCTCATGAATCCCGAAGGACGTCACGGTGAGCTGATCGAGTTCGCACCCACCGCCGATCTCTTCAACGCCCCGCGCGACCCGCGGACAGAGGCTTACATCACCGGCCGGTTCGGCTAGTTGATGTCTCCAGCGGCCAGGCAGACCGCATCTCATCGGCTCAGGACACCGAGGCGTGCGTTAGGGGGCCCGTCCCGTCGTCGTCACGCATCTATCGATGCGCTCCTCCTAGGTCCACCCCTGCCTTCGCCTCGGCGCCCTGACCGGCGCCCTATCGGGCGCCTGCCGCGATCTGCGGCCCACCCGGCCACCGCAGACATCTAATGCCGCGCCTGACATTCGAAAAAGAGCTCTCGAGCCTCCGCGAATCGCTCGTGCGCATGGGCACGCTCGTGGAGTCCCAGATCGAGGCATCGCTCGACGCGCTGCGCAGGCGCGACGGCCCTGCGGCCGAGAAGGTTCGCGCGCAGGACCAATATTTGAACGAGCTGTTCAAGCAGATCCGCGAGCAGATCTTCATGGTCATCGCCACGCAGCAGCCCGTGGCGCGAGACCTGCGCCGCCTGATGGGTATCCAGTACATCGCCACCGAGCTCGAGCGCATGGGTGATTACGCGGTTCGCATCGGCCGCATGACGAAGACCCTCGTTGGCCTTCCCGACCGACCGCTGCGGGCGGAGTTCGGGCTCATGGGCGACCTTGCCATCGGCCAGGTGCACGACATCCTCGAAGCGCTGATCGACGAAAACGAGGCGCATGCGCGCGAGGTCGCGGGCCGCGACAACGAGATCGACCGCCTCTATCACAGGGTCTTCGACGAGCTGATCTCCGAGATTGGCAAGGGCCACACGGATTCCGACGGGGCCCTGCGTGCGGTGACGCTTCTGCTCGTCGCCCACAACCTCGAGCGCATCGCGGACCGCGTTACCAACGTCGCCGAGGACATCGTGTTCCTCGAAACCGGCCAGGTGGTCGAGCTCGGATGAATCGCTCCGCGGCCGCCGCCAACTCCGGGCGCGTGCTGGTCGTGGAAGACGACGAGGGCATCCGCGAGATGCTGAAGTACAACCTCACCGCCGCCGGGTTCTCCGTGCAAGAAGCGGCCGACGGCGCATCGGGTTTGCGAACGGCCCGCACCGCCAAACCGGACCTCGTCCTGCTCGACCTGATGCTGCCAGGCATGAGCGGCTTCGACTTCTGCCGCGCGCTGCGCAAGAGCAGCCGTGTGCCGATCATCATCATCACCGCGAAGGATTCCGAAGTCGACAAGATCGTCGGGCTCGAGCTCGGCGCCGACGACTACATCACCAAACCCTTCTCGATTCGCGAGGTCCTGGCACGAGTGCATGCGGTGCTCCGCCGTGCGCAGCCCGAGGCCAACGAGCCGAAATCGATCCCCGAACAGGACTCGATCGGCGCCTTCAGCATCAACCGGGCCGCGCGGCGCGTGATCCTGGATGGCGCAGACGTCAAGCTGACCGCTCGCGAGTTCGACCTGATCTCGTACCTGCTCGCGTTTCCAGGACGTGTTCACACGCGGGACTCGCTGCTGGAGAACGTGTGGGGCCGCGAGTTCACCGGCGACCGCAAGACGGTCGATGTGCATATCCGCTGGCTGCGCGAGAAGTTCGCAGCGCGGGCCCCTTTCGAGATCGTGACCGTGCGAGGGATCGGTTACCGCCTCGACCGCCAGGCCGCCCCCGCTGACCTGGTCGGCGGCGCGCCTGAATCGGTCCCCGCCCCAACGCGAGGGAGTCACGTTGGCAGTCGCGGTCGATAGCTCCACGCTCTCGGTAGCCCCGGCCCCCCGGCCGCCAGATCGATATCGCACCGTCACCGCGTTCATCAGCTGGGCGGCGCCCGCTGCTCTGATCCTCGTCGTCGCCGTCTTGATCCAGCAGGCCTGGCCATCGGTCACGAGGTTCGGGGTCGGCTTTCTGATCGGCCAGGATTGGAACCAGGTCACGAACACCTTCGGCGCGCTTCCATTCATATTCGGGACTGTCGTCACGAGCGCGATCGCCCTGGTCATCGCCCTGCCGGTCGGGATCGCGGTCGCTGTGCTGCTCGCTGAGCCCGGGCAGCAGGGCCTGCGCGGCGCGCTCGGGACTGGCATCGAGCTCCTCGCGGCGATCCCAAGCGTGGTTTACGGAATCTGGGCGCTGTACGTGCTTGCTCCGTGGGCCTTGCTGCACATCGAGACGCCGATCACCGACCACCTGGCCGCGGTTCCATTCCTGGGCGGTGTGCCACGACAGACGAGCCTGTTCACGGCCTCGCTGGTGCTTGCGGTGATGATCCTGCCGACGCTGGCGGCTGTGTCAAGGGACGTCATCCGCGCTGTACCGCGAGGCATGCGAGAATCGACCGTCGCGCTCGGCGCGACGTGGTGGGAGACGATCTGGCACGTGGTCCTGCCGGCGGCCCGCGCCGGCCTCTTCGGCGCCACGGTCCTCGCCCTCGGACGCGCCCTCGCTGAGACCGTCGCCGTTGCAATGGTCATCGGCAACCGGCCCGAGATCCCGCATTCGATCTTTTCTCCCGGCTACACGCTGGCTGCGGTCATCGCCAACGAGTTCGTCGAGGCGACCGGGGACGTATACCAGGGCGCGCTGGTTGAGATCGGTCTCGTCCTCATCCTGGTCACGCTGACGGTCAATGTCATCGCGCTCCTGCTGGTTCACTCCGCCAAGGCGAGGGCAACTGTATGAAAACCCTACAAAATCTTCGATTTTGCCGGGACCCCTTATGAGACACAACCTCATGCGGCGGTTCAGCAGCAGCTTCGCCGTGCTGGCCATGTACACGCTGACCGTGCTCGCCCTCGTCCCGCTCGGCCTCGTGCTCTGGTTCACGATCGTCAAGGGGCTGCCGGCTGTGACCAGCCTGGAATTCTTCGTCAATTCGCAGCGCCCCAGCGGCATACCGGGCAGCGGCATCGCCAACGCGATCGTGGGCAGCGCGATCATCGTCGGCCTGGCCTCGATTGCCGCCATCCCGATCGGCGTGCTGAGCGGCGTCTACCTGGCGGAATACGGCTCGGGTCGTTGGGCCAGCTGGGTCAGGCTCGCGAGCGACGTGCTGGTAGGAGCGCCGTCCATCGCGCTCGGCCTATTCGCCTATGCGCTGGTGGTCGTTCCACAACACCATTTCTCCGGCACGGCTGCTTCTGTAGCGCTGGCGATCCTGATGCTGCCGGTTGTGATTCGCACCACCGAGAGCGCGGTCGGGTTGATTCCGAACGGGTTGCGCGAGTCGGGTCTCGCGCTCGGCCTGCCACGGTGGCGCGTTTCCCTGCAGCTGATCCTTCCGGCCGCGGCACCTGGCGTGATCACAGGGGCCTTGCTTGCGGTAGCGCGCGCAGCGGGCGAGACGGCGCCCGTTTTGTTCACAGCTCTCGGCAACCAGCGTCTGACGTTCGATGCGGGTCACCCGATGTCCACGTTGCCGCTGGTCGTGTTTCGCGACGCGCTCACCCCGTACAAAGATCTGCAGCAGGAGGCGTGGGGCGCGGCGCTCGTGCTGGTGGTCATGGTGCTCGTCATCAATCTCGGCAGTCGCTGGGTGCTGCGGCGCCAGATCGCACTCGCAAGACAGCTCTGACGTTTTTGTTGTTAAAGACCATGTACAGAATCTGCCGCGCAGGTAAACTCAACAATCGCCCGTCATCGGTAAAGAGAAAAACGACTTAGCCCGCCGATCAAGCATACGAAGGAGCAATGTTGGCTACCAAGATTCTCGAGTTGACCGATGTGAGCGTCATCAGGGCCGCGGGTGGAGTCGTGTATCGCACCGACTCATCCGGCGAGACAGAGCTCGCCATCATCCACCGCCCGGCGTACGACGACTGGACTCTGCCCAAGGGCAAGGTCGAGCCCGACGAAACGCCTGAGGACTGTGCGCTGCGCGAAGTTCGCGAAGAGACTGGGCTCAGGTGTGAGATCGAGCGCCCTCTGGGTTGCACGGCCTACGTCGATCGGCGTGGGCGCGACAAAGTGGCGTGCTATTGGCTCATGGAGGCCAAGGGTGGCCGCTTCCGGGCCGGCATCGAGGTCGACAAGCTCGTATGGCTGCCGGTCGCCGGCGCCATCAAGCGCCTGACCTACCCGCGCGACAAGAAGCTCCTGGAGCAGCAGGACCTCTAACTGGCCTCCCCACCATGTGGGAAGGTGGCCGCCGCCGAATGGCGCCGGCCGGAGGGGAGACTGACGAGTCCAGTCGCTAAGCTGAATTCGTGCAAACCGCCACCGCCGACCGTCTCGTCATCGCCGGAGTCGAGCTTCGCTCGCGCCTGTTCCTGGGCACGGGCAAGTACGCCGACAACGAGAGCATGGTCACCGCGCTCGAGGCCTCGAAGTGCGAGCTCGTGACGGTGGCGCTGCGCCGGCTAGACCTGGACGATCCCAAAAAGAAGACCATCCTCGACGTCATCGATTGGAAGCGATACCGCATCCTTCCGAACACTGCAGGCTGCCGCACCGCGGACGAAGCCATCCGCATCGCTCGCCTGGCGCGATCCATGGGTCTCTCGGACTGGGTGAAGCTCGAGGTGATACCCGACCCGCGCTATCTCTTTCCGGATCCCGAGGAGACGCTGAAAGCCGCACGCTCCCTCGTGACCGAAGGCTTCAAGGTCCTGCCTTACATCAACGCCGACCCGGTGCTGGCGAAGAAGCTGGAAGAGATCGGCACCGTCACCGTGATGCCTTTGGGCTCGCCGATCGGCTCCGCGCAGGGATTGCAGACCCTGGAGCAGATCCGGATCATCATCGAAGAGGCGAAGGTCCCTGTTGTCGTCGACGCCGGAATCGGTTCTCCTTCAGACGCCGCTCTCGCGATGGAGATAGGGGCGGACGCCGTGCTCGTCAACAGCGCGATCGCGCTCGCGCAGGACCCGACACTGATGGCGGAGGCAATCGCCGGCGGGGTCGAGGCGGGGCGGAAGGCCTACACGGCCGGGCTCATCCCCAAACGCGTGCAGGCTAGCCCGAGCTCGCCGACCGAGGGCATCTCGCCTTCCCGCTAGTCACACCAGTCGCGATGGCGATCGTCACCACAGCGAGCGCGGGGATGAGAGCAGCCACGCGCGCCACCATCCTCCAGCTGCGGGCTCCTCAATCGACGGCGCGCGCGATCGAAGACGAGGCATCGAACCTCGTGCCTCTGTCGCCGGTGCCCGTAGTGGTCAGCTCGCGATGCGACATCGCGCTGGCGGCAGGCGCGGCGGGTGTGAACCTGCCGGAGAGTGACATCCCTGTCGAGGCGGCGCGGTCGCTCATGGGCGAGCGCCTGGTGGGCCGCTCTGTCCATTCGCTCGACGCTGCCCTTCGCGCCGAGGGAGATGGCGCAGACTTCGTGATCTTCGGGCCGGTGTGGGCGAGCGCGAGCCACCCTGATTCACTTCCCGTGGGTATCGAGGCACTGGCGGAAGTGGCGCATGCGCTCGAAATACCAGTGCTCGCCATTGGTGGCGTGACCGAGGATCGGGTCGCTGAATGCCACAACGCCGGCGCCGCGGGCTACGCCGCGATCGGGCTCTACGAAACCACCCCACGAAATCATCGATTTCGCGGGGGCCCCGGTTTCTAGAATGATCGCGTTGCAGATCAACGGCCGGCGCGTCGAGCTCGAAGAGCCGACCGCGTTGTTGAACTACCTCGAGAAGCTTGGTGTGAGCCCGCGTGCGGTTGCGGTCGAGCACAACGGCGTCATCATCGAACGCTCCAGATATGCGGAGGCGATGCTCAATGACGGCGACGTCGTCGAGATCGTGCGCATGGTCGGCGGTGGCTGCTAGCGCCGCGGCGCCTTGTCCCTGATCGCCGCCTCCGCCTCGACCCGCTCGTCCCACGGCTCCGCTCCAGCAGCCATCTGCATGGTGCGCTCGTGTCCCTTACCGGCCAGAAGGACGGTGTCCCCCGGACGCGCGAGGTCGATCGCGCGCCTGATCGCGGCCTGGCGGTCGATCACGATCTCGTAATCGCGTCCCGGAGCCTTGCCCACCACGCCGGACTGCACGTCGCGCGCGATTTCGGTCGGATCTTCGCGAAGCGGATCGTCGGTGGTGATGATGAAGAAGTCGGATAGATCCGCCGCTGCTTTACCCATCCCAGGCCGGTCGTGGTCCGAGCGCGCCGTCGATCCGAAGACCGCGATCAACTTTCCGCGCGTGAAGGGCCGCAGCTCTGCAAGTGCGCTCGCGAGCGCACCGGCCGAATGCGCGAAGTCGATGAAAACGCTGTAGTCCTGGCCCAGATCGACGCGCTCGAGCCGCCCTCGCACGCCATCGAAACCGGCCAACCCCGGACCGATCTCTTCCACCGGCACTCCGACCGCGAGGCAGACGCCGGCTGCGCACAGAGCGTTGTAGACATTGAAGCGAGCGGGCACCGCCAACGAGACCTCGGTTTCGCCGGCGGGCGTCTTCAGCCGGAAGCGCGAGCCGGTCGCACTCATCGAGAGGTCGAGTGGGTGCAGATCGGCGGCGGTGGTGAGGCCGTAAGACCAGCGCCGCGAGATGGATCGGCGCGAGAGCCGTTCGTAGCTTGGATCGTCGCGGTTGAGGACGGCCGTCTTCTCGATGCCCTTGTCGGCGCCCGCGGCAGCGAGGTCGATGAGGCGACCCTTCGCCTCAAGGTAGTCCTCCCAGGTCGCGTGGTAGTCCATATGGTCGTGCCCCACGTTGGTGAATGCCGCCACATCGAAGTCGCACGCTCGCACACGTTCCTGGACCAACGCATGTGAAGTCGTCTCGATGACGGCGCACTTGACGCCGGCGTCGACCATGCGGCGCAGCCAGTCCTGCACCTGCGGGGCTTCGGTCGTGGTCTGACCTGTGGTGTTGTCGGTCTCGTTTCCGCTGACCGAGAACGCAACTGTGCTCATGGCCCCCGCGACGACCCCGCTCGCCATCAGCACGTGCTCGGCCATGTGAGTCACGGTCGTCTTGCCGTCAGTGCCCGTGATCCCCGCCACATATAAAAGACGCGAGGGGCGTCCGTAGAACTCCGCCGCGATGTCGGCCAGTCCCGTGCGTGTCGAGGGGAGCCTCATGACGGGCGTCCCCGCCGGAACAGCAACCGGGCGCTGCACGGCGACCGCGATCGCGCCCGCGGCGACGGCGTCGGCCGCATACGCGTGCCCGTCGGAGCGGATCCCGGTCACGGCAACGAACAGGTCGCCGGGTTTGACCCGGCGCGAGTCGTATGCGATGCCGTGGACCTCGACATCGCCGGAGCCTTCGAGCGCCGCGTCCGGCACGCCTCGCGCCAGTTCCTCGAGCCTCATCTCTTGGTCGCAGCTTAAGGGGTCCCCGCGAAATCGAAGATTTCGTGGGGTTTCATACTGGGCGTCGTGATCGCCGAGATCGGAAGCCACAGGTTCGAGTGGGGCAGCCGCACCTACGTGATGGGGATCGTCAACGTCACGCCGGATTCGTTCAGTGGCGACGGTCTTGGCGACGATCGTGACGCGGCCGTTGCGCAAGGACTCCGCATGGTCGAGGAAGGCGCTGATCTTCTCGATGTCGGCGGCGAATCCACGCGACCGGGGCACGTCCCGATCAGCGCAACCGAGGAGATCGCCCGCACAGAGGAGGTAGTCCGGAGGCTCTCGAAGGAATCGGGGATCCCCGTCTCCATCGACACCTACAAGATCGACGTCGCGGAGGTGGCGGTGGCGGCGGGCGCCACCATCGTCAACGACGTGTGGGGGCTGGCCCGCACGCCCGCCCTGGCCGAGCTTGCGGCGCGTCATGACTGCGCGTTGATCGTGATGCACAACCAGGACGGCACCGAGTACTCGGGTGACGTGATCGCCGAGGTCAAGCGATTTCTGCGGGCGTCCGTCGACGAGGCGATCGCGGCCGGAGTGCCGCGTGAGCGCATCCTGATCGATCCCGGCATCGGTTTCGGGAAGACGGCCGATCAGAACTGGGAGGTCATGCGCAGGCTGGAGGAACTGAGAGAGCTAGGGCAGCCGGTGCTGATCGGAACCTCACGCAAGTCGTTCATCGGCAAGCTTCTCGACCTGCCCGTCACCGATCGCGTGGAAGGTACCGCCGCGACTGTGACCGCGGCCATCCTGCGGGGGGCGGACGTCGTCCGCGTCCACGACGTGCGCGAGATGATGCGAGTGGTGCGCGTCGCCGACCGCATGAGTCGTTGACGGTCGCGTACCTCGGCCTCGGATCCAACCTCGGGAGACGCGACCGCAACTTGAGCGCGGCGCGGCGGAGGCTGCGTCAGAGAGGTGTGCGCATCTTGCGTCAAAGTCGCGTCATAGAAACCGAGCCTTGGGGCGTGACCGACCAACCTCGCTTCTTGAACCAGGTCCTGCAGGTCGAGTGGCAGGGCTCGCCCCGCGGGCTGCTGACGACAGCAAAGGCCGTAGAACGCGAGGGCGGGCGCAAGGCCACCAGTCGGTGGGGGCCGCGCGTCATCGACGTCGACATCCTGCTGTTCGGCCACGAGCGGGTATCAGAGCGAGGCCTCTTGATCCCGCACCCGCGCATCGCGGAGCGCCCCTTCGTGCTGGCAGGCCTCGAAGAGCTCGGGGCGCCGGGGGCGCTACCGCCCCCGGCGCCCGGCTAAATTCGAAAAAGCTGTAGCCCTACTCGCGCCCGACGCTGAAGGCTCGGCGAAGGTCGTTGGCCTCGGCGTCGCGGGTTCCCAGCGCCGCCACGTCCCACCGGCGCTCGATGGTGGCGAGAATCGAGGTGGTGTCGTAGAGCGTGTGGTCGACGAAGTGCCGCTTGGCCAGCGGCGAAATGACGATCGTCGGTACGCGGCTGCCCGGTCCCCAGATGTCGGAGTGCTGAGAATCGGTCGGCGGCGCCACGTGGTCCCAGAAACCGCCGTGCTCGTCGTATGTGATGACGATCGCGGTGTCACTCCAGTTGGGACCGTTGCGGACATCGTTGATCAGGTTGCGAAGGTGTTGCTCGCCCGTGAGCACGTCCGCGTACCCGGGGTGCTCATTGTCGGCCCCTATCGGCTTGACGAAGGAGACGGCTGGAAGTGTTCCCGCTTGCGCTGCGGCGATGAAGGCGGTCTCGTCCTTCAGGTGCGAACGGCCCGGCATACCTGGCGCATAGTTTGCGAAGTAGTTGAACGGTTGATGGTGATACATGAAGAGCGAGTTGGGGTGCCCGGCGACGGCGTCGTTCCAGCCGCCTGAGTACCACGCCCAGCTGACACCTTTGGCCGAGAGCTCGTCACCAATTGTCTTGTTGTGTAGCAGCGGAAGCTGCGGTGCTCCGGCGATCGTAGGCGCGCTGGCCGGGAAGATCGTGTTGACCGCGTAATCGCCGGTGGCCTGGGTCGTCAACTGCCGATCCTTTATCGGAAGGCCGTTCGCTCCGAGGGTGCTGTGAAGATCGCCGGGCAGCCCGTCGCGAACCGCGTTGGCGTAAGTCGGCGTGCATGCGCAGACGAGCCATTGATGGTTGAGGAACGAACCTCCGAACGCGGCGTGGAAGAAGTTGTCCTCGAGGACGTATTTCGCCGCCTCTTTCGCGACCGGGAGCTGGTCGGTCGGGTAAAAGCCGAGCGACAACCCCTTGGCGTCGCTGACGGTCACGAACTGGTCCATCTTGCCGCCGTCGATCTGGACCTGCTCCTGGTAGTAGCGGTGGATGAGGTCCCGGGTCTTCTGGTCGGCAGGGACGTACTTCGTGATGTCGAACGGTTGATCGGGCAGGCAGGTGCCGATGAGGTGCGAGTCCGTCTGAGGCAGGCAGGTGTACGGCTGCCCGGTTGCAAGGTCCACCTGGGTGGTGGCGGTGTCGCTCGCTCGGCTGATGCCGTTGGCTCCGGGAAAGGAGCCGTAGAGGTTGTCGAAGCTGTGGTTCTCGTCGTAGATGACGACCAGGTGATTGATGCCGGCGAGGGCGCCGATGTTGCCTTCATCACCCGGGCCGTTGCTGGCTCCGGCCTGGACCGCGGTGAAGACCGGGCCCGCGGCCATGACCGTGAGCGAGCCGATCGCGAAGGTCAAGACACGTCGTAGCGATCGAGTCAATGCCATCTCCTCCATGAACCCGCCCGTCGATGCAAGCCAAATATAGGCCCCGCCTGACGAAAAGCGAGTGAAGGGTTGTTTATGGGTTGGCTTTGTGGATCCTAGGTGGGGCGGGCGTTCGTAAATCTGTAACCGATACCCGGCACCGCGAGTATGTAATAGGGCCGCGACGGCTGCGCTTCGATCTTGCGGCGCAGGTTGCGGATATGCACGTCGATGACCCTGGTCTCGATCGGATACTCGTAACCCCAGATCGAGTTGAGGATCTTCTCCCTGCTCAGCACCTTCCCGGCATTGCTGGCGAGGAACGTCAGCAGGTCGAACTCGGTGTGAGTCAGCTCGACCTCCTGACCACCCCGGTAGATGCGGCGCTCGTTGACGTCGATGACGAGGTCGCGGAACTCGAGCCGGTTGCGCATGGCTTCGGCCGACTCGAGGCGCATCCGGCGCAGGTGCGCGGCGATCCTGGCCGCCAGCTCGCGCAAACGGAGAGGTTTGACCACATAGTCGTCGGCGCCGATCTCCAGGGCGACCACGGCGTCGATCTCATCCGAGCGCGAGCTCATCATGATCACGGGCACGGCCGTGTCCTTCTTGCGCAGCTCGCGGCACACGTCGAAGCCGGAGGCGTCGGGCAGCGCCACCTCGAGCAGCACCAGATTTGGGCGCACAGACTCGATCTGGCGCAGCGCCTCCGCGCCGGAGTCCGCTTCCAGCACCTGGTAGCCATCCTGGGCGCACGCGGAGCGGACGTCCCGCCGGGTGGCCGAGTCGCCGTCCACGATCAGAACTTTTCGGGCTCCGTTCGACTGCGCCATCAGCAAATATCCTAATCGATCTGAAGGATTGTTAGGAGATGTTGCGTTTGAGGCCCCGAATGCCCCCGCGGGCCTTCTTCTCGAGGCCGAGAAGCCGAGAGGCGGCCTCCGACAGCACGAGCTCCCACGCGCCGGCGTAGGCAATCTCGTCGCCACCGAACTCGGCTTTGAAGAAGCCGAGGCCGTGCCACGGGTGTTCGGAGCCGGCGGCGGGCGGTGGCACACCCCACAGGTCGTAATCCCGGCAGCCATCCTCGGCGGCGGCCTTGATCGCCGCCCACCACGCGAGGTCGTTGGCCATGAGCTCCGGGTGTGCGCCACTGCGCCCGGCGAATAGGTGATATGCACGGCCCGCATGCCGGGCGACGAGGACCGCCGAGAGCGCCTCGCGCGTGTCCGGATGGCGGCCGACATATGTGCGGCACCAAGGCAGCTCATCCAGCAGCAGCTGGTAGTAGCTCCTCGGTGGGAGGTGTATTGACTCGCGGCGCTCGACTGCGGCGGACTGGCGCTCGAGCTCGGCCGCATCCTTGCCTTCTTCGACG
>DATNOD010000095.1:0-27376 GCA_035601515.1 Candidatus Eiseniibacteriota bacterium
GTGGTGGCGACGATGGCGAAGCGATCGTTGTAGTCGACTACGGCCAGCCGGTGGGCGAGGGCGTCAGGGAGGCGCTTCAAGGGCGAGAAGAACCGGAAATACACGGTGCGCTCCGACATCGAGGCCACCGCCTCGATCAGCAGCGGCTCGTCCTCGGGGACGATCGGCCGGACGTGAACCTTGGTTCCGTCGGTCAGCTCCAGGATGCGCGGCTCGAAACCTGGCTCAGCCATAACGCACCAAGGTACGGGAACCGGCGGCTACGATCGGGCGGTGAAGCGGTGGCGCAACCTCGGCATTGCGGCGGGGGCGGCTGCCGCCGCGCTCTTCGCGGCCTTCGACATCTACCAGTGGCTGGCCGCATACGCGTCCGATCACTTCCATAACGACTTCACGTTCTATTACGCGGCGGCGAGGATCGGCGCCACTCACGGGTGGCAGTCGATCTACGACCTCGACCTGATGCAAGCGCAGCTGAACGCAATGGGTTCCGGCATCGGGGTCGCCCAGCTGGCCCGATACATCAGCCCGCCTCCGGTCGCGTGGCTGGCGCTTCCCTTCACTCTGCTCCCGTACGCCCTCGCGTACTGGATCTGGAGCTCGCTCCTGCTGATCGCCCTCGCGGGAACTTGGTACCTGGCGGCCCCAGGAGCGGGCCGCCTGCGGTTGATCCACCTTCTGGCGGCTCTGGGCTGGGTGCCGGTGATTTACGGCCTGCAGCTCGGCCAACCCGGGATCTTCGTTGCGTTCGGCGTCGCGGGCTCGTATGCACTCCTCCGATCGGGTCGGTCTTTGGCGGCAGGCCTCGCTCTCGGGACCATAGTGCTCAAACCCCAGCTCGCGTTCCTGGTGCCGATCGCTTTGCTCGTCGCCGGCCGCTATCGCGCTTTCGCCGGTGCTGTGGTCGCGATCGGCCTCCTGGCTATCGCATCTGCCATCAACGTCGGTCCCGCGGGCATCTCGGCTTACGAGCAGAGGCTGAGCTTTGCTGCTGGCGTGGCGACCAATCGAGAGTTGACATTGGCGCCTTACATAGGAGACCTCACTGTCACCCGGGCCATCCAGGCGGCAATCGCTTTCTGGGCGCTCGCCCTCGTGTATCGATTTCGGAATCGATCTGTGGAGTGGATCTTCGTTCCCGCGATCATCGGCGGGATCGCGGCGAGCCCATACCTGCACATCGATGACCTGGTGATGCTGGGCCTCGCGGGGTGGATGTTCCTCCGCATCCGCAAGCGCCCCGCGTGGTCCTGGGCGTTCGTGCTCGCGATGTTCATCGCCACTGAGGGGATCACAGAGTGGGGACCGCTGCCGCTGCTCGCCGGCGAGATCGCGGTGCTGGTGTTGCTCTCAGTCGCGGCGCTGAAACATGACGACGGCGATGCCGAGCATCACCGCGCCGAACGCGAGCACGATGCCGGCCTCCAGCGGGATGGGGAGCACCTGGCCGTTGATCGTCAAGCCGAATCGCTCGACAAGCGCGCTGGGCCGGCCTGAGTCCGAAAGCACGACTCGTCGCAGTGGATCGATCCCGTACGAGGCCGGGTCGAGCCGCGTCAGCACCGTCATCCAGCCAGGCAGGTTTGTCAGCGGAAACAGCGCGCCCGAGAGAAAGAACATGGGCATCATCAGGAAGTTCATCACCACCTGGAACCCCTGCAGCGATCTCATCATCGACGCGAGCGCGACGCCGAACGATGAAAGCCCGAACGCGAGCAGCGCCGCGAGTGGGATCACCTCAGCGATCGTGAGAAAGCTGAGCTTGACGCCGACCAATGGCGCGAGCACCAGGAGGATGAGGCCCTGGATCATGGCTTGCGTGGTGCTGCCAAGCGCTTTGCCGATGGCAACTGCAGATCGGTCTATGGGCGCCACCAGCACCTCTTTGAGAAACCCGAACTCCCGATCCCAAACGATCGACATCGCGCCGAAGATCGCGGAGAAGAGGATCGCCATCCCGACGATGCCCGGAAACACGAACTGGATGTAGCTGAATCCACCCGCCGCGCCAAAGACCGTGCCGCGGCCGAGGGCTGAGCCCAGGCCCGACCCGAACACGATGAGGAACAGCAGCGGCTGGGCGAGTGACGCCACCAGGCGCCACCGGTCGCGCCAGTAACGGAGTATGTCCCGGTACCAGATGATGTAGATCGCGCGCAGGCTGGCCATCCGGGTGTCCGCGGGCGCGAAGGTCGTGGTTGCGGACGCAGTTGCTGTCACGCTCATCTCCTACGACCCATCCAGCGACTTGCCATGGCGCGCATCTGGTCCTTGGTGCCCGCCTCCTCGTCTCGAATGGCGTGGCCGGTGAGCTTGAGGAAGACGTCATCGAGGCTCGGACGCCTGAGCGTCACAGTGTCCACCGGGGCCGTCAGGTCGCGCACCAGGCGCGGAACGAAGACCTTGGCGTCGGGCACCTCCATCCGCAAGCTGCCGTTGTCGCGCACGGGCGTGACACCGAGCAGTCTCTCGATCTCGGCCGCCGCATCGTCGGACTTGCTCGACGTGATGGTGACGACGTCGCCACCAACCATCGCCTTGAGCTCGTCGGGCGTCCCGAGGGCGACGATCTTGCCGCGGTCGATGATTGCGATGCGATCGCAGTACTCAGCCTCATCCATATAGTGCGTGGTCATGAAGATCGTGATGCCCTTCGTATCGCGCAGCTCGTTGAGGTGAGTCCAGATGCTCTGGCGAGTCTGCGGATCAAGTCCCAGCGTGGGCTCGTCCAGGAACAGAATCTGTGGCTGGTGAAGCATCCCCCGCGCGATCTCCAGACGGCGCTTCATCCCGCCTGAATACGTCCTGACCTGGGAGCGGGCACGATCCGTGAGCTGGAGCAACGCCAGCATCTCGTCGATGCGCTTGCGGCGCTCGCTGGTCGGAACGCCATAGAGCCAGGCGTGGAACTCGAGGTTCTCGCGACCGGTCAGCACATCATCGAGGGACGGGTCCTGGAAGACGAGACCGATGCGCTGCCGGACCCGAGCCGGGTCCTGGACGACGTCGATGCCGGCCACCTTCGCTGAACCCGCGGAAGGTGTGAGCAGCGTGCACAGGATCGAAATCGTCGTCGACTTGCCTGCGCCGTTCGGGCCCAGGAATCCAAATATCTCGCCGTGCCCGACCGCAAGATCGATCCCTCGCACGGCTTCGACCTGCCCATATCGCTTGACGAGGCCACTGGCTTGAATGACCGCTTCGGCGTTGCTCATCCGCTCAACCTACGCGCGTTTTCGCCGAGCCGTCGGAGCATACCCGTGAGCTGCTCGACCTCTTTGTCGGTGAAACCCTCGAGCAGCTGCCGGTTCACGCTCTCAAACGTCGGAGCGGCTTTCTTGGCGATCGCGAGGCCCGTGGCGGTGAGCTCGATCGAGATCAATCGCCGGTCGCCGATGCCTACCTTCCTGACCACCACGCCCTTGGCCTCGAGCCGGTCGATGAGGCGAGTCATCCCGGCGCCGTCAGTCCCCAGACGCGCCGCAACCTGAAATGGGCTGGGCTTCTTCTTTCGCTGCCAAGCGCGCAGCAGTCGGGCCAGAGTTGCCTGCTGCGCGGTGACGCCGTGAGACGAAAGCTTGCGCTGGAGCGCCGTGCGCACCTCACGAGCGGTGAGAAAGACAAGCGCCGCAATGGAGTCGCCATCATCCGCGGCAGCGGATCGTTCTAGGTCCTCGGCGACCATTGCACCACGATAGTTGCCTAGACAGTAATTGTCAAGACAGCTACTCGCCGTGGCGACCGCCGCCTCCGGTAAACCGTCGGGCCCCTTCCCGAGCCTCACCTGACTCGAGCACCTCGACGCCACCGAGATACTCGGCGCGCAGCGCATCGGCGAAGTCACGCGACCACTGCCCCAACAGGCTGCGGCGGTCGGCGCGGAGGGCTCGTTGCGGAAACGACGCCAGACGGCGTGCCAGCTCGCGGGCCTCTTCGAGGGCATCACCCGGCTGGGTCAGCCTCTCGACGAGACCGATGCCAAGCGCCTCGACAGCCGTTACAGGGCGGCCGGTCAGGACCAGGTCCATCGCACGTCCCTGGCCGATCATGCGCGGCAGGCGAATGCTGCCGAGGTCGATGAGCGGGACGCCGAAGCGGCGGTTGAAGACGCCCAGCGTCGCATCCCGGCCCGCGACCCGGAGGTCGCACCACAGCGCGAGCTCGAGGCCTCCGGCGACCGCATAGCCTTCGATCGCGGCGATGACCGGCTTGTCGAGGACCATTCGCGTTGGGCCCATCGGGCCGGGTCCTGTTTCGTCAAGGCGGCTGCCTTCGCCGCGCGCCAGCGCCTTCAGGTCGAAGCCTGAGCAGAAGTTGCCGTCGGCGCCGGTGAGCACGGCCACCGACAACGCGGCGTCCGCATTGAATCGCTCAAAGGATTCCACCAGCAGAGCCGCGGTCTTCGGGTCGACGGCGTTGCGGACCTCGGGCCGGTCGATGGTCACGACCACCACCGGCCCGTCGGGCTCGTACCGAACCGTCATTGGTCCTTCGCGGATTACTCCGCGTCCATGAATGGATAGCGGTGATCGGTAGGCGGCGCGTACGTCTCCTTGATGACGCGCGGGCTGGTCCAGCGGATGAGATTGAGGATCGAACCGGCTTTGTCGTTGGTGCCCGACGCGCGCGCGCCGCCAAACGGTTGCAGGCCGACGACCGCGCCTGTGGGCTTGTCATTGATGTAGAAGTTGCCCGCGGCGTTGACCAACGTCTCGGATGCCGTGCGAATCGCCTGCCGGTCGCGCGCGAAGATCGCACCGGTCAATCCGTACGGGCTGGTGCGATCGACGAGCTCGAGAGTGTCCTGGAATTTCCCGTCCGCATACGGATACACCGTCAGGATCGGGCCGAACAGCTCCTCCTTGAGGAGCTTGAAGTCTGGATCGGTCGTCTCGATGACCGTCGGCCTTACGAACCAACCGACCTTGTCATCGCCCTTCCCTCCCGCGACGACCTTCGCGCTCTCGGACTTGCGCGCGAAATCGATGGCGGCCATGTGCTTCGAATAAGCCTTGCCATCGATGACCGCACCCATGAAGTTGCGGAAATCGGCAACGTCTCCCTGGGGGATGGCCTCGACCTCATCGGCCATCTCTGACCGCAATCGCTTCCACATCGATTGCGGAATGTAAGCCCGTGACGCGGCCGAGCATTTCTGGCCCTGGTACTCGAAAGCGCCGCGAATGAGCGCAGTTCGCAGTGCGTCGGAGTCGGCGGACTCGTGCGCGACAACGAAGTCCTTGCCACCCGTCTCACCGACGAGGCGCGGGTATGTGCGGTAGTGGTCCACGTTCTGGCCGACGGTCCGCCACATGCCCTGGAACACCTCGGTGGATCCGGTGAAATGGATGCCGGCGAGGTCCTTGTGATTGAGGACCTGCTCGGAGATTTCCTGGGCGCTGCCGCTGACCATGTTGATGACGCCCGGCGGGAGGCCGGCCTCGTTGAGCACCTCCATCAAGAAGTGGTTGACGAGCAGCGTCTGCGTTGCCGGCTTGAAGACGACCGTGTTGCCCATCAGCGCGGCCGCGGTGGGCAGGTTGGCGGCGATCGACGTGAAGTTGAACGGGCTCACCGCGAAGACGAAGCCCTCGAGCGGCCGGTATTCGAGGCGGTTCCAGGCGGTGCCGTCATTGAATGGCTGCTGCCCGAGGAGCTGGTCGGCGAAGTAAGCGTTGTAGCGCCAGAAGTCGACGGACTCGCAGGCAGCATCGATCTCCGCCTGGTGCACCGTTTTCGACTGGCCCAGCATCGTGGCCGCGTTGATGGTGTCGCGCCACGGACCGGCGAGCAGCGAGGCTGCCCTCAAAAGCACGGCGGCACGCTCGTTGAAAGACGTGGCGGCCCATGCGCGGCGCGCCTTGAGCGCGGCTGACACGGCGTCGTCGAAATCCTTGCCGCCTCCAACGGCGTACTCGGCGATGGCCAGCTCGTGGCGGTGAGGCGAACGAATGTCGGCCCTTGATGACCCCCATCGGCGCTCGCCCCCGATCTGCATCGGGACCTCGGTGCGCGCGTCGGTCAGCTCGGCAAGCCTGGCTTTGAGGCTCTTGCGGTATGGATCGCCGGGCGCGTAAGCGCGAACCGGCTCGTTGACGGGGGTTGGGACCTTGAAATGTCCATCAGCGGTCATATGAGCTCCTGGCGTGAGGCGGGCGGTTCAGACAAGATGATGGTAGGGGGTAACCCGTAACCCGGGCTCGTATCGGCCTAGGAGCCATCGGACTCTTGGAGGCGCTGCGATGATCGGACATTCTCCTGCCCAAACCTCGACCACGTCGGAGCGGGTCCGCCGTACGGTCGCGCTCCTTTCGCGTCGAGGTTTCGCCCTCGGCCCCGAGCGCGTGGGCAGCCTGTGCATGGGCGGGGCGGTGTCCGAATCGGACGTGCGGTGGGCGGTGGCCGCCTCGTCGGAGCTCGCGCTCGCCCACGACCTGGTGCTGCAGCGCTCAGACGCTGGGCGCGCCGGCGCCATCCGGTCGCGCGCTGCAGACCACGCCACCGACGCGCCGCCCTACCTCGCTATGACGCTTCGCTTCGTCCGCACGCTCGTGGCCTTCGCCCCCTTCATCCGCAGTGTCTCCATCGCCGGGTCGCTCGCGAGTGGTGGGTTCCGAGCTTCCGACGACGTGGACCTGAACCTGATCGTCGACGACGGCCATCGCCATCTCGCCTACGTGGCGGTCAACGTCCTCGGATTGCTCCACGCATTCCGCTACCGCGGCAAACCAGTCGACGATCTCACGCGAAGACCCATCGCGCCGCGCCTCATGACCGCCAACCTCATCCTGGAACAGTCACAGTGCCATCCCCTTGCGCGCCAGGACGAGGACATGGCGTTCGAGCTGCTGATGTCGCATCCGGTGTTCGGCCTCGACGTTTTCGAAGAGGCGGTGGACGCTAACCCGGCGCTGCTCGATCACTTTCCGCAGCTTGCGTATGGCTCCTCTGCGCGAATCGTCGTGGCCGCCGCGCGAGCGCGCGCGCCGGCGTGGCTGTTTCCGCCATCGCTCGACGGCGCCGCACGCCGCCTCGGGAATGCGGCCTGGCGATACATGCAGTGGACGCGACGCAACAAGCCCGATGCGTTGGCTCGAGTTGCTTATGTGCGCGCGACCATGCGTCCTTACACGCTCTTTGACGAGCCCGACGCATCGTGATCGCCGCGATAACCGCAATCACGTTTGGCATCCTCGCCACCTCGAGCTTTGCCCTCTTGTGCTTCGGGGTGAACCTTCTCTATCTGACCTGGAGCTCCACCCGCATCCGTAAGTCGCCACCCAGCTCGATGCCATTCGGCCATGAACCAGACGTCTGCGTGCAGGTCCCGATCTACAACGAGCGCTACGTAGCCGAGCGCGTGATCGACGCCGTCTGCGAGATGGAATGGCCGCGCGACCGCGTCCAGGTGCAGATCCTCGACGATTCTGACGACGAGACGTCTTCGATCGTAAGCAGGTGCGCGGCGCACTGGCGCGCACGAGGGGTCGACGTCGTCCATGTCAGGCGCGGTACACGTGATGGTTTCAAAGCCGGCGCGCTCGCCCATGGGCTGAACCTCACCGGCGCGCCGTTCATCGCGATCTTCGACGCCGACTTCGTACCGCCGCGCGACTTCCTGCGCCGCACCATGGCCGTGTTCGAGGACACACGTGTGGGCTTTGCGCAGGCTCGTTGGGGCCATCTCGATGAGGGTTACTCATGGTTCACACGACTTCAAGCCCTGGCGATCGACTTCCACTTCCTCATCGAGCAGGCTGTTCGCTCCGAACGAGGCTACTTCACCAACTTCACCGGCACGGCAGGGGTGTGGCGGCGTGAAGCGATCGAAGACGCTGGTGGCTGGAGTGCGGCCACGCTCACGGAGGACCTCGACTTGAGCTATCGCGCACAGCTGCGTGGGTGGCGCGCCGCGTATATCGAGGACCTGGTCGTGCCCGAAGAGCTCCCGGTGTCGATCGACGCATACCGCCGCCAGCAATCGCGATGGGCGACCGGCAGCTTTCAGTCCGCCTTCCTCTTAATGGGCCCAGTCCTGCGCAGCTCCAACCGCGCTGCTGTCAAATTCCAGGCCGCGGTCCACCTCGTCGCCTATGGAGTCGGTCCCGTGATGCTGCTGCAGCTCGCTTGCTACCCACTCCTGCTGGTCATCTACTCGCGCGCTCGCATCGATGTGCCGTGGCAGCTCGAAGATGCTTCCCTGCTGGCAATCGCCGTCGGAGCCTCGCCCTGGGTCGGGTTCATGGTCGCGCAGACGCGGCAGGGCAGGAGCCTGTGGGCAGGCGTGCCGGCGGTGCTGTGCCAGTTGGTGGGTGCTGGGATGTCGTTCAACACCCTGCTGGCGCTCGAGCGCGCGACTCATCGCGGCGGCGAGTTCGTGCGCACGCCCAAGTACCGCATCGTCGAGCGGGGGCAGGAGTGGCGCGACCAGGCCTACGTTCGCGTCGGCGACCCGAAGACGGCGGCCGAGGCTGTACTCGGGCTGTCGGCGGTGGCGATCGTCCCGGTGGCCCTGGCCGCCAGCCAATACCTGGTCGCCATTTACTCGAGCTTGTTCGCGGTCGGATTCCTCGCCGTGGCGGCTCTCAGCCTGGTCGACCTGCTCCAGGTCGTAACGCTGCGCCGCATGGGCCGGCGCGCCCTCGGGCGGCTGCGAGCTGCGGCCCCTGCCGCCGGCCTGATCGGTTTGTGCGCGGTGCTGCTGGTCGTCGCCGCCCAGTTGGCCGAACCGTTCGAGGACGGGTACGCGCACTGGCTGATCGCCGCCAACTTCGCGTCGACCGGCCACCTGCGCGATCCGCTGTTCGCCATGGAGGACACGTGGCTGCCGGGCTACCACGTGCTCGCTGCCGCCGTGCTTCGGGTCTTCGGGTTGTGGCAGCTCGGCGCGCTGAAAATCCTCAGCGCGTTGCTCGGGCTGGCGACGCTGATGTGCGTCTATTGGATCGCGCCCAACGTCCGCCAGGGACGACTCGCGGTGATTCTTCTCGCGCTCAATCCCGTATTCCTGTTCACGTCGGGCTCTGCGGTCGTCGAGCCGCTGATGACTGCCCTGCTCGCCGGCGCGTCACTGGCCGCGATCAAGCGCAACATGCGACTGGCCGGGCTGCTCGCTGCCCTCGCTGCTGTCACCGCGACCAAGGCCTGGATCTGGATCGCCGCCGCGGTCGGTGTGCTGGTCCTCGAACAAGTTGTCGCGCGGTTCAGGAAGCGGAGTGCGCACTCCATTCCGGCGGCGGCATGGGCGGTGCCGGCCCTCGCTTTGCTCGTGGTGTTGCAATTCGGCTACCTGCCGGCGACGCACTCGCTGGCGCGCGGCTCCACCGAGGTGCTGTCAGCCGCCGCCCGCGGTAGCGTCGCGGCCACGGGCCTCGCTCGTGTGGTGCAGCTCGCGACCACTTACGGGCTGGCGGCCCTGCCTCTGTTTGTACTCGGCATCGTCGGCCTGGTCGGTGCCATCCGCCGTCCCGAGACCGCCGGCGGTCCAGCCACGATCCGTTTTCTCCACGTACCGGCCCTCGTCTATCTCGCGACGGTTTTCACGCTCGTCGGGGCAGGCGCGTACACGGGAAGCCATCGATACCTGTACCCGGCGTTGCCCTCCCTAGCCCTGCTGGCGGTGGCTGCGCTCGACCGCCAGCCGGCCGTGGCCCGTCTCGGTGCCGCCGCGGCCGGCGCACTGCTGGCCGTCGCTTTCCTCCCGGTCTTCTTCAATTTCGCGGCCGGCAACAACGGGCTGATCGCTGCAGGTCACGCCGCGGCAGGCGAAGGAATGCTGATCACCGACTCCCCCGTGGTCGCCTACTACAGCAGTCGGCAGCCGGCCGACATTGCCGGCTCAGAGGTTCTGCCGCCCGACCGCCGGCTGGCGGTCGGCTGGATGAACGCCAATGGAGTCAACGCGCTTGTGCTCGAGGGCATCAGCTACTACAGAGCGACGTCTATCTTCCCCGACCTGGCGAGCGGCCATGCGAGCCCACCTTTCGCGCCGCTTGGCGAGCAGGCGCATTACCAGTTTGCGGGCGGCAAGTCGGTTTTCGCATACCGGTTTGGATCGGAGCTGCAGACGCAGTCGATCTATCCAGGAGTCGCTGCATGCATCGAGGGCGACTTCGGAACGGGCAAGACGGCGCGGCTCGCCAAGGGAGTCGACCTGGAGGTGGCCGGCGTCGAAGCTGCGGGCGAGGGCATGGGCTTCGGCGTCCCCATCGTCCACTACGCCGATGGCTGGGTCTTCCCGCGGACGGCCAGCACCACCGACGTTTCCACGGCCACGGCAACCGTCTGGCGACGGGTGTTCGAGCTGGACGAGTCTGGCGGCAATGCATTGCCCGAAGGGGCATTCGATTTCGTACCGATCCCGTCGCGGGGCCAGATCGAGGTCACGTACACCGTCGACGGAACCGGAATCTGGGTCGTCGTTCGAGTGCTGTCGCTCGAGCCCGGCTTCACCGAGGTCGGCGTCCTCAACGAGCAGTCGGCGGCCTTCGATGACTTCGCCGCCGACAACAGCCCGACCTTGGTCGATCACAACTTTGGCAGCTGGGTTCCCGTCACCGGCTCCTGGGCCCGCCTCCAGGCGAAGAGCCTGGGCGTCCAGTTCTGGGTGCCCTCGATCACTGGCGCACAGCTGCACGGGGGCCGCGAGGTGGCGCCGCCCGACTTCAACTGGGCCGGGCTTGACTACAGCTTCGGACCATCGTTCACCGGCACGTCTTACGAAATCCTGGTCCAGCCAGCGAGGTGAGAGATTTGGAACGAGCCGACGTCGTCCTCGTTTATCCGCAGCGAGCCCCGAAGCAAGGCCGCCACTGGATCATGCCGTCGCTCGGGCTGATGTATCTCAGCGCGGCGTTGCGTCGTGCCGGCTACTCGGTGCGCCACATCGACCACACGTTTCTCGAGCGCGCAGAGGTCCTGGCCGAGATCGACCGCCTCAAGCCGTCGGTGATCGGTATCTACTGCATGATCACGATGCAAGACGAGGCTCTCTCGCTTGCCCACCAGGTCCGTCACAAGGCGCTGACCGTGGTCGGCGGCCCCTACCCATCGGGTGAGCCGGACACTTTCGTCGATCAGTTCGACCTCGTCGCGGTTGGCGAGGGCGAAGAAACTATCGTCTCGATCATGGAGCACCTCGACGACCGCCGGTTTGAGGAGATACCGGGCGTTGTGTTCAGGCGCGCCGGCGAGATCATCCGGTCGAACGCTCGCACGCGGACAAAGGACATGTCTCATCTGCCTCTTCCCTATCGAGGTGACGTTCCCAACGCCGAGTACATCGCTTACTGGCGCAAGCATTGGAAGGATGCGACCACACCGCTGATGTCGACGCGTGGCTGCCCCTTCCGATGTGATTTCTGCCATAAGTCGGTTTTCGGCGACCTGTTCAGCGCACGGCCGGTCGAATCTGTTGTGGCCGAGATGCGCGAGATCGCCGAGCTCGGCTATGACCACATCTGGATGTCGGACGACCTCTTCACACTCAATTACAAGCGCACGTTCGAGCTGGCCGAAGCGATCGAGAAAGAGCATCTGCCGCTGACATGGGAATGCTTGAGCCGGGTCACGCACGTCGACCGGGCGCTGTTCGAGCAGATGCAGCGCGCAGGCTGCAAGCGAATCTTCTTCGGCATCGAGTCGGGCGACGAGAAGGTACTGAAGGAGATGAAGAAGGGCATCACGCCCGACCAGGCTCGGGCCGCCGTCGAGGCTTGTGTCGCCGCCGGGATCAAAGCGGCGGGATTCTTCATGGTCGGATACCTGGGCGAGACCACCGACTCGCTGATCCGAAGCATCAATTTCTCGAGCAGCCTGCCGCTCGACTACGTGAGCTATACGATCGCCTACCCGCTGCCCGGGACCGGCTTCTACGAACGCGTTCGCGAGCGCCGGCAGCGGGGCGAGTGGCACAAGGTACGGCACAACCGCCTGCTGTTCAACACCGACTTCTCCGAGAACAAGCTGCGCGCGGCGATCATGAAGGGCGCCATCCAGCACCGGCTGAACAAGATGCACCTACGACCTGCGGCCAGAGCCTTCCAGCTCGCCACCGATCCTGTGCTACGCGCCCTCAGGTAGCGGCCGCTGTCGCAGCACTGGCGATTGCGTGCGGCGGCTCACCGCAGCCTGCACACGCGTATCCGAAGACCGGCCTTGTGCTGCTGTCGTTAAAAGACGGAGCACTGCTCGGCTCGGCGTCGGTCGGCAGCGACCCCGTTGCTGTAATCGTTGCCGATGACGGCAAGACCGCCTATGTGGCTGACAGCTCGCCAGGCGACGTTTACGCTGTGCGCCTCCCAGGCCTCCAGAAGGCGTGGAAGCGGCATGTGGGCGGCTCGCCGTTCGGCCTTCTGCTTCACCGTGGGAGCCTGTTTGTGAGCCTGTTCGCGGGCTCAGCGGTGGTGGCGCTCGATCCAACCGATGGCTCCCAGCTGGCGACCTACACCGTACCCGCGGGGCCGGCAGTGATCTCGGTGGACGAGAAGGATCGCGTGGTGGTCGCGGGCACGCGAGGACAGGTGACCTACCTGGACGGCACGCAGCTTCCGGCCGGGACCGGCTATGCGCTCGCGCTGGCCGGCGGTTCGATGTGGACCGAGGACTACGAGCGCGCGGAGCTCGTTCGCGTGCCAGATGGCCACCGGGTGGGCTTGCCTTTGCCTCTGTTTCCGTTCTGGCTCGCTCCCGGCGGCCCGGGGCGGCTGCTCATTTCGGCCGAAGGCGGCGACGAGGACGTCGATTCCGGCGGGGTCTTCTCGCTCGACACAGGGTCGGAAACATTCACAACCCTGGCCCGGCCCAGAGATCCGGACCAGGTGGTGGAATATGCGACGAAAGTCCTGGTCGCCGCTCACGGAGACAAGGAGGTGCTGGCCATCGACGGTGAAAAAATCAGCGTATGGGCGTCCGGCATGCCGGCGGTGGCGCTCGCGCCCGATGCTGCGCTCAACCTACTGGCCGTAGTGGTGAACGATCATGAGTGACGCCTGGCCCAGCCTCTTTCGAATCGTCGTCGGCATTTACTGGCTGTATTTCGCTAGCCAGAAGTGGCATGGCGTGGGCTGGGTGCAGAGTGTGATGACGGCAAGCGCTCAGTCGAACCCCATCCCGGGGCTGCACCAGTTCCTCGTCGGCGTCGTGGTCCCGAACTGGTTTCTGTTCGCGGTGGGCCAGACGATCGGCGAGACGCTCGTAGCGGTACTTCTCATCCTCGGTCTCGCCACGCGCTGGGCCGCCATTCTGGGCCTCTTGCTTGCCCTCAACCTGGCGGTGACAGTCGCCTTCGGCCTCAACGACGATGGCTTCCGCTGGATGTATTACCTGGCGGTGATCGCGAACGCTCAGGTGATCGCCTCAGGCGCGGGACGCTACGCCGTGGCTGGCTTCAAATGGGTACCGGCTTACCTGCGCTGACCCGGTTGCTGTTCGTGGTCCTGGTGGGAGTTTGCGCTTGCACCGGCGGCGGCTCTGCGGGCTCG
Organism: Candidatus Eiseniibacteriota bacterium; assembly: GCA_035601515.1. Taxonomy (GTDB): domain Bacteria; phylum Chloroflexota; class Dormibacteria; order Dormibacterales; family Dormibacteraceae; genus UBA10449. The sequence continues at coordinate 13,482 of DATNOD010000095.1, forward strand.
ACTTCGCCCGGCCATGGTTGCCGTTCAGGTCCGCCGCTCGCCGGCGTCTGGAGCCCTGACCGGCTCCAGGTCGTGAGCGCTTGCAAGCACGTGACCGGAATCGTCGCCGTCACCCAGCCGGAGCCGGACGGCGACCATCACATCTGGTTGCGGGTCGATCCAGGCTACGAATACTTGCTCAATGCCGAGAACCATTTCCAGGCCGAACCCGCGCTGCTTGCCGAGATCACGCCGGATTGCCCACTGGCCACCAACCGGCCCAACGCCGAATCTGCGGACCGATGCCCGCGTTCGACGCTACCTCTCCCACGGACCGGAGACCACATCGCGATCGACGGACCGTGGGTGCTCGACACCGAACATGGCTGGAACGAAATCCATCCGGTGGAGTCGATCCAGATCCTTGGCCACGTCTGAATCGCGGTTCTGGATTCTCGTCGCACGTTACGCTTGACGGCCATGGGCATCGACCAGGAGGGCTACGGCTTCCCCGAGCACCAGCGCACCATCGCGCGGCTGATGGAAGACGTCCGCATCCTCTCGCCGTCTGGGGTCGAGCGTGTGGCGCAGGGTTGGGACGAGCACGTGGGCGAGCATGGGTTGCCTGCGTTCCACGCAGCTGAGAAGGCGGCGCTGCAAGCCATCGAGAAGGCTGACCGTGGTCCCGCCTGGGACGAGGTTCGCCGCACCCTGTTTGGCATGACCGAATCAGGCTCGGCGCTCATCTCCTGGCGAGCCGAGCATGGCGATATGGGTCACAAGGCTGAGAACGCGGCGTTCGCCGCGGCCCTTGGCCTCCTCGCCGACGGAATGATCGGCAAGGAGCAGCAGCACACGCTCCAGCGCCCCATGGCCGAGGCCTTGCCCTGGCTGCTGCAGGAGTAGGGCTCCTCAGCCGGCGGCGGTAGGCAGCAGCTCCGAGAGATCGACGGCCGGATTGGCCAGCGCCTGCTCATCGACACTCCTGCGCGCTTCGATCAGCTTGCCCCCGACCTCGTTGGTCTTCGCGTCATTCATGGAGAGCACCGCCCGAATCAGCCCGCCGCGGATATAGAAGACCGAGAACGTCAGGCCTTCCTTGTCGCCGCGCCAGATTGCATGATCCTCGCCAGACGCGTGGCCGCGATACTCGAGGCTGACCTCGTACTGGTCGGACCAGAAGTACGGCAGCCTCGTCACCGGTGCATAGCCGGAAGCGATCGACAACGCGATGCCTCGGCCGTGGTGCTTGGCCACCTCCCAATGCTCGACGCGAATCGCCTCGCCCAGGACCGGGTGCTGGTGCAGCGCGATGTCCCCTGCGCAATACACGTCATCCGCGGCGCGCAAGCCTTCATCCACGCGCACGCCGGTGCCTTCGATCGGCAGACCAAGAGCTCTCGGCACATCGAGGTTGGGATCGATGCCGATGGCGATCAGCACCAGGTCCACCTCTTCGCGCCTGCCATCGGTCAGCGTCACGCCGTTGACGCGACCGCCATACGTGTGCCACTCCCGGACGGTGGTGCTCGTGCGCACATCGACGCCGTGGGAGCGATGGATCGAAGCGTAGACCTCGCCCACCTCGGTACCAAGAGCCCGTGCGAGCGGCACCGGCGCCGATTCGACCATCAGCACGTCGTGTCCTAGGAGCCTTGCGGAAGCACCGACCTCGGCGCCGATGAAGCCCGCGCCGACGAGCAGCAGTCGGCGCGCCTTCTTCAGCGCATCGCGGAGTGCCTGGCTGTCGTGCAGCGATCGCAATGTCACGACGTTGTAGGAATCTGGCGCATCGGGCAGTCGCCGCGGGGTGCCGCCCGTCGCCACCACGAGCGTGTCGAACTTGACCTCATCTCCGCTCTGCAGCGACAGGGTCCGCTCCGCCAAAGAAGCCGCCACAACGCGCTGCTGAAGCCGGATCTCGATCCTCTCTTTGGCGTACTCGGCCTCCTCATGGAGGAACACCTTTTGCAGGTCCACCTCGCCTCGAAGGAACTCTTTCGAGAGGTAGGGCCGGTCGTACGGCCGGTCGCGGTCGGCGCTGATGATCACCACCTCGCCGTCGAAGCCCCGTTTGCGGAGCGCGAACGCGGCCGCGTCCCCAGCGCCTCCACCACCCACGATCACGACTCGTTTCGCGGTCATCGCCAGGCCTCCTGAATACTTTGATTTTGACTTAACACCCGCCCGCCAGACTTACCAGCCCGCGCGATGAAAAAATCATCTCTTAATCTGTGGGGGAGGCCAAAGTTGGTAATAGAATTTCCGCCACGGTCGAGCCCGGTCACCGGGCTCGTACGGAAAGGAGAGGGGATCTGATGTCGTTTGCGGGGGTGCGCACCCTCTGGGCGCGCGCGGCTGTTTTGGTGCTTTCGGCGCCTCTTCTCATGGCTGGGCCCATCCCCGCCTCAGGCGCAACGATCGGCCACGCAATGGCGCCGGCGGTCGACGCCGAGTCGCAGGTCGACTTTTCGGCAGACTCTGAGGCCGACGCGACAAAGCCGCCGCCGCCTCCTCCTTGTTGGGAGATGATCCCACTGGTCTGCTTCAAGCCCGACACGATTCGAGCCGCCTACGGCATCCAGCCGATGCTGGATCAAGGCATCACCGGCAGGGGCACCACGATCGTCGTCATCGGCGCGTATTCGGACCCAAACATTCAGGACGACTTGAAGATGTTTGACACGATCTGGAAAATCCCACACCAGTCAGACATCGACCTCAAGGTGATAGACCTGGGCGTCCCAACTTTCGACCCCGACCCCAAGCACGTTCAGTTTGCCTTTTCTTTAGAGATCGCGATCGATGTCGAGTGGGCTCATGCGGTTGCTCCCGATGCCAAAATCGTGCTGGTCGAGGCGAAGAGCAAAGAAGACGTTGATCTCGTAGCCGCCCTCCAGTATGCGGTCGACAACAACCTGGGCGACGTCATCACGCAGAGCTTCGGCGAGGCCGAGATGTGCACGCCGCAGGCAGTGCTCGATCAGCAGCATGCGGCGTTCCAGAAGGCCGCGGAGCTTGGCATTACCGTCTTCGCATCATCGGGGGACCATGGCGCTGCCAGACAGTCTTGCGACGGGACCGGTTGGGTCCTCAGCGCTTCGACCCCAGCATCAGATCCTCAGGTGACTGCCGTCGGTGGGACGCATCTGGTTGCGGGCGCGGGCGGTACATACCAGTCCGAGTCGGCCTGGACCACGCCCAAGGCAGCGAGCGGTGGGGGGTTCAGCACCCTATACCGCCGTCCCGGTTACCAGGCTCCTTTGCAGAAGGACAACAACAAGGCGAGGGGAGTGCCCGACGTTTCGTACGCGGCGGAAAGCTTCGTTGCACGGTGGATGACACACAACGCCCTCGTCGCCGGCACGAGCGCCGGCGCTCCGCAGTGGGCCGGAATCGTCGCCCTGGCCGACCAGGCTGCCGGCCGTCGCTTGGGTTCGATCAACAAGACCCTGTATCACATCGCCAAGAGCGACGCCTACAGCAGCGCCTTCAACGACATCACCTCCGGCGGCAACGGTCTGATGGCCATCAATGGATACCACGCCGGACCCGGCTGGGACGCGGTCACCGGCCTGGGCACGCCCATCGTCAACAACCTGATTCCACTCCTGATCGACGGCCAAGGGTAGCGGCACCAAGCAATCGCCCTGGCAGCTGACGACCCCGAGCGGGTCGTCTGAGTACCAGATGTACAAGGACGATTCCACAAACCCGCCAGCGCTCGTCTGCATCGTCGGCAAGACCGAGCTCCGCTTATCAAGCGCGAGCGATCGAAGACCTCCACAAGATGCTCAAGGCAAACGGCGGCTGGGTGCCGCTCGGGAGCGCGGACGAGCAGAAACCCGCCGCTGAGGGAACAGTTGAGGCATGGGGCCGCTCTGCGAAGAACCCCGTCGGCGGATGGTATGGGTTGAGGAAGGGCTACCGCGGACGATTCGGGATGTACATGCCGCCGCTGCTCGAGGCCCTAGGCCTCGCCGAGGTCGAGCACAACCCCAAGAACAACCGGATGAGGGCGCTCTAGAAACTCCTTACCGGTACCGGGTGCATCCACTGATGCCGATCCGGTGCCGCGCCGCGCTGAATGTCGACGAGCGCCTGGCGTAAGCGCATCGATATGGCGCCGGGCTTGCCATCGCTGACGAGCCACGATCCGTCCGCGGACTTCACTGCGCCGACCGGCGTGATGACCGCAGCAGTGCCGCATGCGAACACTTCGGTGAGGGACCCGTCCGCGCAACCTGCCCGCCATTCCTCGACGCTGATGCGTCCTTCCTCGACCTCGTAGCCAAGGTCCCTCCCGACCGACAGCAGTGCGTCTCGGGTGACACCAGGCAGAAGGGTGCCGGTGAGCTTGGGGGTGAGGAGTCTCGCGCTCGCTCCGCGGCCGAAGACGAAGAAGAGGTTCATGCCCCCCATCTCTTCGACCCAACGGTGCTCGATGGCATCGAGCCAGACCACCTGGTCGCAGCCCTGCTCCGCCGCCTGCGATTGCGCCAGTAGGCTGCCGGCATAGTTGCCGCCGGTTTTGGCTTCGCCGGTGCCACCGGGTGCGGCACGGATGAAGTCTTCCGACAGCCACACCGTGACCGGCTTGACCCCGGAAGGAAAGTACGAGCCAGACGGTGAGGCGATGAGGACGAAGGTGACCTCGTCAGAAGGGTGCACGGAGAGGTTGACCTCGCTTGCGTACATGAAAGGCCGGAGGTAGAGGCTGTGCTCAGGTTCTACCGGAACCCAGTCGGCGTCCAGACCGACCACGAGATCGATCGCCTCGACGAACGCGGCCTCGGGCAGCTCGGGAAGGGCAAGCCTTCGAGCCGATCGCTGGAATCGCCTCGCGTTGGCGTCAGGGCGGAAGACGGCGATCCGCCCGTCCTGCTGGTGGTAGGCCTTGAGGCCCTCGAAGACGGCCTGGGCATAGTGGAGGACGGAGGTTCCCGGGTCGATGGGAATCGGCCCGTAGGCGCGAACCTCGGCGTCGTGCCAACCCTGGCCCCGATTCCACCTTGCGACCGCCATGTGCTCGCTGAACACCTTCCCGAAACCCGGGTTGGCGAGGATGCGCGCGCGTTCGGACGCGGCTACACGCTTGGCCGCCGGCAGGACCTTGAACGTGATGCCCATGGTGGTGGCGCTCACAGCTCAAGTTTGAGGCAAACAATGGGGGCCGAACCAGTAGGCTCGGCCCCGCGAGAGGAAGGAAGGTTTATTTATTCAGGAAAAGATCGCCGGGCCAGGACGTTGAAGCCGGCTCCGGGAAAGCTACCTCCGCCCGCTGCTCGGCCCGTCCGTCCGTGAGGACGGCCATCTTGGCTAAGGGGGGCGATCGAGGACGCAGGAGCGGTGAACGGCCGCACCACCGGCCGGCGCCCCGGCGGCGAGCTGCGGGGCGGCGCCGGCGTGGTCACCACGCGGTCCAGCATCCGCGCCAGCTCAAGCTCCAAGAAGCGGTCGAAGTCGTTCATCTGTAGTAGAAACGCCTCCTGCAAACGGAGTACCCATACTCGGCTGCAACCCCTCGAAAGGGGGCGTGCAGAACCTAGGCTGCGGTGCCTGGGATGTCGCGATTCTCGTCGATCCCGTGAGCACGCTTGACCAGCTTCAGCCGGAGAGGTCCAGGGCCCAGGAGCCTGACCGCGAGCCTCAGAAGACCACGCCACATCCGGGGGCCGTTAGAGGTCTGTGGTGCAGAAAGCACAGCGCGTCGCGTGCGCAGGGATGTTGCTGAGGCATCGGGGGCACTGCATCATCTCGGGCTCGGGCACCGGCGCCGCCTCGTAGCGTGCCTTGAACTTCGCGTATGGGGCGACCACGAGGAAGAAAAGGACCGACGCGATGATGACGAAGGCGACGATCACGTTGAAGAAGTCGCCGTAGAGGAACTTGCTGTGGTTGATGGTGAAGTAGAGACCTGAGAAGTCCGGCTTGCCGAACAGCGCCGCGATGATAGGCGTGATCAAGTCTTTGACGAAGGCTGTTACGACAGCGCCAAAAGCGATGCCGATGACGATGCCGACCGCCATGTCGACCAGGTTGCCCCTGAGCAAGAAAGTCTTGAATCCGCTCCCCATTCCGCCGTCTCCTTTCCCTTCCGCCGCGTGTCGGACCCGCAACGCCTCTCTCATATCACGAGTTGCTCCGTCTGTTTGAGAAAACGTGGTGCGGGTTGCGAATACCGAATGAGTTCACTGCGAGGATGAGCACGGCCAGTAGAATCGGCACGGGGTGAGAGCAGGCTCCTGAAATTGGAGACCACTGGACATTCAGAGGCCGCGGTCTGGGACCGTCTCGAGGCATTTCAGACGGTGTCCTCCGACATGGCCGGCGCGCAGGATCCGGCAAAGCTGGCGGACCAAGCCTTGCGCCTCGCGCTCGACCTGACCGGAGCAACTGTCGCGTTCATCGGCCTGGTCGATGACGCCGGCAACCGTCAGGAGGTGTACTCGCGCGCCGCCGGCGCGGAGCCGTCCATGAGCGGCGACCAGATCGATGCGCTGTTTGCGGCCACACGCAAGCGGTCGGGTCGGACCCGAAGGGCCCCCCTCGTGCCAGATCATGGCTTGAACGACTACGTGGGCACGCCATTGAAAGCCGGCGGCAAGGTGATCGGCATGATGGGCGTCGCGGGCGGAAGCGTTTACACGGTCGTCCAGCGGCGCGCATTCGCAATCCTGGCCAACCAGGTCGCCGCCGCGATGGAGATGTCTCGCCTGCAACAGCGGAGACAGGAGCTGGTCGAGGCGCTGGTCAACATGAGAGCCGACCTGGATCGCAGCGAACAGCAGCGGCTCCTTACCGAGGCGCGCGCCCAAGCGGCGCTTCGCATCGATAAGGCGCACGGGCTCGCGCTCGACGCGCTGGTCGCCGTGTCAAACCACGCACGGACCGGGGCGACCTTCAGCGATTTCTACCGCGGCCTGACCAGGAGCGTCGCCGAGCTGGTCGGAGCCGGCAGGGTGTTGTTCTGGCAGCTGAACGAGAACCGAACCCTGACCCCGATACCCGGAGCGCACGGCATCGACGATGCATTCCTCGCCCGGTTGGACCCCGCGCCGGCGGAGCCTTTCGGCACCGACCTCACCAGCCAGGTCGTCTACAACGACCTCGTCGTCAGGGAGGGGGCTTCAGATCCACATGGCGAATCGCCCAACATTCGAGTCCTCGAGGTGGTCGGGGTTTCGAGCGCGATCAGCGTGCCGTGGCGGGCCGGAGACCAGCGATTGGGCTTGGTCGGCGCCTATGACTCGGTGCAGCCGGAGGGCTTCTCAATGGAGGACGCGTGGGTGCTGCAGATGGCGGGGCTGGCCGCTGGACTCGTTTGGCAGCTGAAGCTGGCGGAGTCGGATCTCACCAGTACCATCTACCGCCTGCAGAGGGTCGACGAAGCGCGCCAGCTTCTGCTCCGGAACATGACGACAGCGGTCGACGAGGCGCGCCGGGGCTTCGCAAGCGAGCTGCACGACGACGCGCTCCAGAAGCTGACAGGTGCGGAGTTGCACCTGCAACGCAGCGACCAGCTGGCGCCACCTGTGATTGCGGCTCGCGAGCTGCTCGACCAGGCCGAGCAAGCGCTTCGCAAGGTTTTGTTCGACGTGCGGCCGCCGGCGTTGGAGGTGCCGGGGGGATTCGAGGAGACGATCAAGGATCGGGTCACGATCATGCGCAACATCACGGGTATCGAGGCGGAGCTCGACTTCGACATCCCCGACGATCAGCCGATCGAGATCAAGTCCATCCTCTTCCGCCAGGTGTCAGAAGCGCTGGCCAACATTGAGAAGCACGCCGCTGCCACTCGTGTCCAGGTCAGCCTGCGCCAGGACGACGGGGGCATCCGGGGCGCCGTTGTCGACGACGGTCGCGGTTTCGTGGTCGCCGATCGAGAACATCTGCCCGGACATCTCGGCCTGCTCGCCCTGCAGGAGCGCGCGTTGCTGGCAGGTGGCTGGTGCGAGGTCACGAGCGAACCAGGAGCCGGCACCAGGGTGGAGTTCTGGGTGCCCTTACCCGAATGAGCCAAAAACAGATTCGAGTCCTGATCGTGGAGGATCACCAGGTGGTGGCCGACGGCCTCTCGGCCCTGCTGAACGATCAGCCCGACATGACGGTGGTCGGCAGCGCAGCTTCGGTCGCCGACTCGGTCGCTCGCGCCGAGGACCTCAAGCCCGACGTCGCCGTTGTCGACTTCCGCCTGACCGACGGCACCGGCGCAGACGCGGGGTTGGGCATCCGTCAGGTCCGTCCCGACACCAAGCTCATCTTCCTTACACGAGAAGACAGCGATGCCGCTCGCTTTGCGGCCATCGAGGCTGGCGCGAGCGCGTTCATCCACAAGTCGCAAGCCGCGTCCGACGTGGTGAATGCGATCCGAACAGTGGCCGCCGGCGGCACTTTGTTCACGCCGCGCACGATCGCCACACTGCTCAACAAACGTCGCGAGATGGATTCTCAACTGGAGAGCCTCACTCCGCGCGAAAAGGAAGTGCTTCGGCTCATGGCCGAGGGCATGTCCAGCCGCGACATCGCCGCCCGGCTTGGGATCAGCTACACGACGGTCCGGACGCACATCCGCAGCCTGGGCAGCAAGCTCGGCGTCCATTCCAAGCTCGAGGTGATCGTCAAGGCGAGAGAGCTTGGGCTGATCGAGTAACCGCTAGCTGCCGGCAACGCGCCGCCTGCCGGAAGCGCGACCCAGCATCCGAATGGTTGGCGCGGGCCCATGCTGGGGCAAGGTTCGGCGAGCTTCTTGGCGTCGCCTCTTGTCCTCATACAGGTCGCCATCCGCGACCTCGTACGTGGCCTGCCAGTCCTGCCCGGACCGCCACGCAGCGACGCCAATGCTGACCTCGATGGGCTCAGCCGACCGAGCGGCCATACCCGCTTCGCCAACCGCCGCCTGCAGGCGAGACCCGACCTCGCGCGCACGCTCGAGCTCCGTTTCGGGCATCGCGACCCCGAACTCATCGCCGCCGATGCGTGCGCAGATGTCAGAAACGCGCACCACGCGCTGAAGCTGTTGGGCGACGAGACGGAGAGCCGCATCGCCGGCGCGATGACCATGACGATCATTGATGCGCTTCAGGTTGTCGAGATCGATCATCATCAGCGAGAGCGTGCGGTTGTGTCGCTCGGCCAGCGCCACCTCGCGCTCAATGATCCTCTCGAACTCACGGCGGTTGGCCAGACCGGTGAGATGGTCGGTGCGGGCCTCGCTCGAGAACTGCCGCGCGCGGTCGAGGGCGATCGCGACCTGGTCCGCGACCGCGGCCATGAACAGCAGGTCGGAAGCCCCGAACACGCGCGGCATCTTCGTTCCCACCGTCATCACACCGACCACCCGGCCCTTCACCCTCAGCTGGGCGCGGAGGGCGTTCCAGCCATCACCGAGGCCGCGATCGACACGCGACTCCGAGCGCCCGATGGCGGTGACGGTGGCCTTGACGTGTGGTCCTTCCTCACGAGTGAAGTCTTCGATCTCGTCAAGGTCGAGACCCGAGGCGTGGGCGAGCCGGAAGCCAGCCCGCTCCTTCAACCAGAGTGCGCCTGCATCGAGACGCAAGGCCGCAAGGGTCTCGATCAGCGCCACTTCTGAGGTCTCGACCACGTCGAGGGATCGGGCCATCGACGTCACGATCGCGGCGATCCCGTAGAGCTCGTTCTCGCGGGTGCGATGCTCTTCATCCAGATATTCGAGATAACCGCGGACGACAAACGTGGTGAGCTGGTCCATCACGTCCTCGAGGCGGCGTTCGGCGAGGGCGAGGATCTCCTCACGCCGTGTCGCCTCTTCAATTGGCTGAGTGATGAGCTCGATGGTTGCGCGCCGGTAGACGGCGAGCAGGTCGACCAGAGTCTCGAGCGGGACGCCTTGTGCTGCTTTGAGGCGACCGAACTCCCGTGTGCGCTGCTCGTAGTCGGGCCACGGAACCTCGACGTCGTTTCGCAGCGACGTCAGCAGGATGTCGATGAAGTCGGCCGAGGTCGCGATCAAATCCTCGCCGGTGCCCTCACTCAGACGGACGAGCTCGGGCGAGCGCGCACGGATAACCTTCAGCGACTTGCGTCCGGTCTCGGGGGCATCCGCCGCCAAACCGGCGGCAAGCGCACTAAGGACATCGCCGTGGCGACTCATCTCGCATTGAGAACGCCCAGGTTGTAGCCCGTTACCTGAACTCGAAGCCGGACCCGGCATACCTCAACTGTGCGAGGCAAAATCCGCCCAACCGTACGGTGACCGGATAGGCCCCTTGGAGCGAGATTAGACGCGGGGAAGCGCCAAGGCGCTACCCACTTCAAGGGGGTGTTGCTCAGCGATGCTGAATAAGGTCCAGGAATCCGTCGATTCAACCGATGAGCGTCACACCAAAGCCAAGTACAAGCCAGGCGACGAGGCTGACTTCGAGCGTCTGTACCAGGCGTCGTACGGCAAGATCCTCGGCACTCTGACCGCCATGCTCGGCGATCGGGCCACTGCTGAGGACTGCACCCACGATGCTTTCGAACGCGCCTACAGGAAGTGGAGCACCTGGGAACCCATCGCTCCCGCTGAAGCCTGGGTTCACCGCATCGCCATCAACGGCGCGGTCTCGCACCAGCGGAAGATGCGTCTTCGCGAGGTTGGCGAGCTGATTCGCCGTATTGGGCGCCCAGGGCTGGCCCCGGATCCACAGGATCAGATCGAGCGGCGCGACCTCGCCGAGGCTCTGGCCAAGCTGCCTCCCAAGCAGGCGGCGGCTATCGTGCTGCGCCATTACCACGGTTACACAAACCGAGCCATTGCTCACGCTCTGCATATTCCGGAGCGCACTGTGGCGTCACGACTGGCCGTCGCCAAGGATCGACTGCGGGTGATGCTCCGCCACTACTACAGCGACGAAGTGGCCGGCGAGCCCGGACTGGTGGCGACGGCCGACTGACCCGGCCGGTCGTGATGCACGCCAGGTTCGACAAGCAAGGCAATCGGTTGCCGGACACAGGACATGGCTGCGGATGTCAGCTCTGCGCCGATTCCAACGCGCCCCGCTATGAGCGCAGGCAGTCGGAACGCGCCTCGGCCTGGGGTCCATTCCGCCGCCGCCTGGTGCGAGTGCTGCGCACCCTTATCCCGAACCGGCCCCAAACCGCCTAGGGTCCGGCTTGCGCCAGAATTGAACACGGGCATGCAAGAAAGAAGTGAAGAGCAGGTCATCAGCCGCCTCTTCGGCCTGGAAAACGACGGTCTCGCCGCGCAACGCGCCGAGCTGACCGGCGAGCGGTTCCTTTCGCTCATCCAGGATCCTGACAACGGGCTCGGATACGTCTTCCAGCACGGCCTGGACGAAACCGAAGGCGCCGAGGTGCCGCCTGGCACGGAGTACTGGGAGTACGCGACGCTGGCGGAAGCCGAGCGTGCCTACTCGCAGCTGCTCGACGAAGACCGGCGCGCGGGCGAGGTGGTGGAGACCGACACCGACGAAGGCCTGGGCGATTCCGAGACAGGCGGCGCCGAGGTCCGCGATCGATACTCGGCCAGCGACGACGATCTGCAGATCGAAGAAGAAGACTCGGTCGGCGACCAGGCCGAGTAATTCTCCCAATACCGCCTCAAGGGTGATTGCGCGGCTTTAGGCGTTGTATTTGATGGCGTGGCTTCTGACCCGCTCAGAAGCCTCGCCGCCAAAAGACTCGATGGGAACTCTGCTCGTGATCTTGATCGTCACGCTCGGGCTTGCCCTGAGGGCCGCAAGCGTCAGCCGGCGCGTGAGCCTTGCGCGCTCCGAGGCCGATGACGTGGTCCGCGCGATCGACTCCTACGCGCGCGCGTCGCTGCTCGTCCTTCTATGTCTGCTCGGCCTCTTGGCTCTCGGGCTGATGTACGGAAATGTCCTGAGCGCCGCCCCGTAAACTCGGAGAAATGACCCGGTCCGAACAGGTTTCGGGCCATTTGACAACTGTTGAGGCTAATTAACCCCATCGCGGCCGGCACCTACCGGACCCCAACGTAACTTTCCTACTCGACCCGCAGCGCCGGGCTGCGCACGGGCGCCGCCCGAGAGCTCGTGATCGAGGAGGGGTACCTGAAGCTGTCGCGCCGGATCGGTCGTCGCCTGTTGCCGTCTGTATTTGTCTTCGTGGCGGTGTTGCTGCATCCGAGCGTCCTCGTGCTCGCTGCCGCGCCGATGCGCCTGCCCTCCGATCCGCCGGGCGCGGCCGAGCAAGGACCCACCCTTGCGTTACCGCCCGGTAGTCAGCCTTGCCCATTCTCCGGATCAGGCGCCGCGTGCTTGGGATGGTCACCGGTAATGCCCAGCGTGCCGCAAGCATCCTTTCCCGCGGGCACGATCACCGACTTGACCAGCATCCAGCTGAAGATCAAGACCGATTTGCCCGCGGTCATCGGTGTCGGCAAAGCTTTGAGGCTCACTGCGTCGACCTCGGTCGACGTGTCCACGCTCGGTCGCGTCCTGATGTTCTGGGACGCGACGACCGGGAAAAGCTTGACGTTTTGCAGCAGCGGCACGACGTGCAGCACGATGCTGAGCGAATCCACCGGCGGCTCGCATGACATCCGGGCTTACGTCACCCGCCTGGGCACAAGGGCGCCCGGATCCGGCGGGGACGCCACATCCGAGACCGTGTCCCCGATGTGGCTCTCTGTAGTTCTGGCGGCGAACACGACGCTGGCGCAGGCGGGCGGCACCGTCAATCTGACTGCAGTCGCCAATGCCGACCTCACGGACACACCGTGGAGCCTGGGCATCCTCGACGAGAGTGGGAGGCTCGTCGACAAGCCGTGCAAGTCGGGCCGCGTCTGCAACGCGCAGGTGATTCTCGCCAGCGGCCGCACTCCATTCTTCTCCGCGGTGATCGGCGCCGCACCGGCGCCATCCGATGCCTCGACGGTCACCGGCCAGCTTCTGCACACGGTGCTCGAAAGTGCGCCGCTGGTGAATGTGCAGGTGCGGTCCGCCGCGGTGCAGCCGAATCGACTGCTTTGGGGCGTTGACTCCTGCAAGGCTTTCACCGGCGATACGGCCGCATCGAGTGGCCTGTACCCGCAGGTCAATGCGATCCTCGGCCGGCCCGACTTCTGGGGCCGCTACCTGACCAACACGCACAACTGCCCCGGCATCAGCGGAGCAGAGGTGGCAGCCGCGGCCGCCCGGCGTATGGGCATCCTGCCCATCTTCAACCACTACGACTGCTCCGCTGTTTCGGGGTACGACACCGGCACCGCTTATGCCGAGGAAGCGACATCCGCGGCGTCGAGACTTGGAATCCCGAAAGGCACCGCCCTCATGATCGACATCGAACCGCCGAGTCCGTGGTGTTCGGCCCCTACCGATGGCCCGTTCGTCGAGGGCTGGTACGACGGCGTCGCGGGTGCCGGCTACTCGCCAGGCTATTACGGCGACGGCACCGCCCCCAGCACGTTCGGCCAGGCGTGGTGCGCGGCCGTCGGCGATCGTCCAGAAGTCGCCACCGGGTCCTATCTCTGGTCGTTCCAACCTTCACTCCTCGGCAGCTACACGAAGGCGCGATCGCCGCAGTGGATGCCGAACCAGGTTGGGTGCGCGGGCAACATGGTCGCGTGGCAGTACAAGCTGAGCGCAGGCGCGAATCCCGACGTCGACCACGACCAGGCTTTGGCGAAGCTGCCGCTCTGGTATCCCTGAGCGGCAGCCCTTAGACACTTACTCCGACCGGGGCTTCAAGCCCTCCGATCGGCTGTGCTGGGAGACCATCACGCTTCGCGAGAGCGAGATCGCTACCAGCCGCACGAGGCCGAGCGCGATCAGCGAGTAGATGAGGATCGCGAATATCAGCGACAGCTCGAGCACCGACTGCCCGCTGACGATGGTCGGCAGCAGGCCCTTGAACGGGGCGAGGAAAAAGTCTGTCAAGCCATAGGTGAACTGGGCGAACCCGGCGTG
>DATNOD010000096.1:0-8356 GCA_035601515.1 Candidatus Eiseniibacteriota bacterium
CAACCGCTACAGTTGCTCCGTGGCGGTTGGGGCGCATTCGGAACCAGAGCTGACCGGCCCGCTGGCTACCCCAGACGCGCGTCGATTCCTCAATCGAGAACTATCCCGGCTGGCCTTCGACGAGCGCGTCCTGGCCATGGCCGAAGACCCCCATCTGCCCTTGCTCGAACGAGTGCGATTCCTGGCGATTTTCAGCCAGAACCTTGACGACTTCTTCCAGGTGCGCGTCGCCGGTTTGAAGGAGCAGGTGCTGGCGGCGGTGGCGGTCTCCTCGCCAGATGGCATGTCGCCGCTCGAGCAGCTGAAAGCAATTCGTGTGCGAGTCGAGGGCCTCGTGGAGAGGCAGCTGGGCCTTTACAACACGGGCATCGTTCCGGCTCTCGCCGACGCCGGGATCACCATCGTTCGCTCCGACGAGGTGAGCAAGAAAGAGCTCAGCCAGCTCCATGCGGTTTTCAGGCAACAGATCTTCCCCGTCCTGACGCCGCTCGCTGTCGACCCCGGCCATCCGTTCCCGTACATCTCTCACCTTTCACTGAACCTGGCGGTTACGGTGCGCGACCCGCAGCGGCGCCAGCAGCGCTTCGCGCGCGTCAAAGTGCCACCAGTGCTACCGCGATTCATCCCTCTGTCGGAAGACAGCCGGTATATGCCGCTCGAGGATGTGATCGCGCTTCACCTTCAGGCGCTTTTCCCTGGCATGGACGTGATCGCGCATCACCCGTTCCGCGTCACGCGCGACGGCGATCTGGACGATGTCGACAGCGATGCCGAGGATCTTCTCGCCGCCATCCAGACCGAGCTCCGCCGCAGGCGCCGGCACGCGCGGGTGGTGCGGCTGGAGGTCGACCCCGGGATGTCACCCGAGGTGCTCGAGCTCCTCACCCGCGAGCTGGAGCTGCAGCCCGCCGACGTGTACCAGTCCGAGGGCCTGCTGGATCTCGGCAGCTTGAACGCTCTGTGGCAGCTGGACCGGCCGGACTTGAAGGAAGAGCCGTGGACTCCCGCCACTCAGCCCAGGCTGCGAGGCATCGGCGCGGAGGTTCCGGATTTATTCGCGGTGCTGCACGCGGGCGACGTGCTCGCCCACCATCCATACGATTCGTTCGCGACCTCGGTCGAGGCTTTCATCGACCACGCCGCGAGCGACCCCAACGTGCTCGCCATCAAGCAGACGCTCTACCGGACGTCCGGACCGGGGGGACCAGGTAGCCCGATCGTCCGCGCCCTCATCCGGGCGGCGGAATCCGGCAAGCAGGTCGCGGCGTTGGTCGAGCTCAAGGCGCGAGGCGATGAGCAAGCGAACATCGCGTGGGCCAGAGCACTCGAAGAGGCCAACGTCCACGTGGTCTATGGATTGGTCGGCCTGAAGACCCACGCCAAGGTGACGCTGGTTGTGCGCCGCGAGGGCAACCGCATCCAGAACTACGTCCACGTCGGCACCGGCAACTACAACCCGAGCACTGCTCATGGCTACGAGGACGTGAGCCTGCTGACGTCGGATGCCGACATCGGTGCCGACGTCACTGAGCTCTTCAACCTCCTCACGGGATACAGCCGCCAGCACCGCTATCGCAAGCTGCTCGTCGCCCCGTCGAGCCTGCGGACGGGAATCATGCAGCTGATCGAGCGCGAGGCGAAGCCCGGCGGCCGCATCGCGATCAAGGTCAACAACCTGATCGACCCAGACATCATCGACGGGCTCTATGCGGCCTCGCAGGCGGGCGCGGAGATCGACCTCATTGTCCGCAGCATGTGCTCGCTTCGGCCAGGGGTGCCCGGTTTGTCAGAGCGCATCAGGGTGCGTTCCATCGTCGGCCGCTTCCTGGAGCACTCGCGGATATTCCGTTTCGGTGGCGGCAGCCAGCCCGATTGGTACCTGGGCTCGTCGGACATGATGCAGCGGAACCTCGACCGCCGCGTCGAAGCGGTGGCTCCCGTGACGGACCCCAAGCTGTGCGGCCGGCTCGCCGAGATCTTCGAGATCGGGCTTGCCGATGACGTCCTTGCGTGGGAGCTTGGATCCGACGGCACGTGGCAGCGCGTGCCGACCGAGCGCGGTCTGAATTCGCACAAGCGCTTCCAGGAGCTCGCCCTGGAGCGCGCGCGCGGCAATGGAGTTGTAAGCCTAATCAAGCATGCTTAAGCCCCACGAATTCCGAGCCAAAGGCTCGAATTCGCGGGGACCCCATTAAAGAGCGTGAGGTGAAGCTCGGGGCCGGCCCTGCGTTTCACCTCCCGGATCTCAACGGAGTCCTCGACGGTGTGACCGTCACCCCGCCCGAAGCCGCGAGGCTCGAGACCGTCTACTACGACACCCCCGACTTGCGGCTCGCGCGTTGGAGCGTTTCGCTCCGATATCGCGCCGGCGAGGGCTGGACGCTGAAGCTCTCACCGGCTGTGCAGCAGGGATTGCTGGAGCGAGACGAGATCACGTTCCAGGGCGGGCCAAAGAAGCCACCAGCCGCGGCGGTGGCGCTGGTGCGCGCCTACGTGCGCAAGGCAGAGCTGGTGCCGGTCGCCCGCCTATCGACGATCCGCCGCCGAGTCCGCCTGGTCGGCATTAATGGCGCCCGCGTCGCCGAGGTCGTCGACGACGAGGTGTCGGTGCGTGACGGGCGTCGCGTGGCGGCGCGGTTCCGCGAGATCGAGGTCGAGGTCGCAGGGGCGGAGGGTAACGAGGCCATCGTGGCGCCGCTCGTCGGACGCCTGCGTGCAGCGGGAGCCGGTGCACCCGATCCGACCCCCAAGCACATCCGCGCGCTGGGTCCGCGCGCGATGGAGCCTCCAGAGGTCGCCCCGCTTCCCGTCACTCCCGAATCGCCGGCGCGCGATGTCATCCGCAGCGTCCTCGCGGAATCGGTTGCCGCGATCCTGCGCAACGATCCGCTTGTTCGCGCGACCAAGGATCCCGAGGCGGTGCATCAGGCACGCGTGGCGACTCGCCGGCTCCGGTCACACATGCGCACGTTTGGTCCCTTGCTCGAGCCCGAGTGGACGGACCCGTTGCGGTCGGAGCTCGGCTGGCTGGCGATGGCGCTGGGCGCGGTGCGCGACCGTGAGGTGCTGCTCGATCGGCTTCGCGAACGAGCCAGGTCCCTCCCGGCCAGCGATGCGAGGTCGGCCGCATCCCTCCTGCACATCCTCGAGCTCGAGATCGAATCGCTCCGAAAGACGCTTTACGCGGATCTCGACTCGCAGCGGTACATCGACCTTCTCGAATCGCTCGTCGCGGCTGCACATGCACCCGCCACCACCCTCGACGGGGACCAGCCCGCATCGTTGATGCTGCCGCCGCTGGCCACCGGTCCGTGGCGCCGGCTCCGCAGCGCGGTCCGGCAGCTGCCTGAGCAGCCGACCGATCCCGAGCTGCATCGCATCCGCATCCTGGCCAAGCGCGCGCGATACGCGGCGGAGGCGGTGGCCCCGGTCGTCGGCGAGGGCGCGGCCGCGTTCGCCCGGGCGGCGGCCAAGCTGCAGACGATTCTCGGCGAGCACCAGGACAGCGTGACCGCGCAAGCCTGGCTCCGCTCCGCGCGGGTCACGGGCCGGCGTGCGTTTGTGGCCGGGCAGCTGATCGCGATGGAGCACCTCGCCGCGCAGAAGGCGCGCAAGGACTGGCCGAAAGTGTGGAAGGCCCTCGACCGCAAATCGCTCCGCAAGTGGATGGTCCCTTGAGCACGTTCTACTTCGTCCGCCACGCCAAGGCCGGCAGCCGCGGCCACTGGCAGGGCGACGACCGCCTCCGTCCGCTGAGCAAGAAAGGTGTCAAGCAAGCGCAGGACCTGATCGATGTCTTCAAGCCTTTCAACGCCTCTGCGATCTACTCCAGCCCTTATCTGCGCTGCGTGCAGACGGTGGAGCCGCTTGCGCAAGATCGCGGACTCGAGATCCAGGAGACCCCGGCGCTGGCGGAGGGGCGCGGCTTGCCCGGCGCGTTCGAGTTCATGGGCGACGCGGAGCTCGATGATGTCGTCCTCAGCACCCACGGCGACATCGTCTGGGAGCTCGTCGAGGACCTCGTGCGCCGTCGCGTGATCAGGGCGGGCGAGGGTGGCTACGAGAAGGGTTCGACCTGGGTGGTCGAGGTCGCGTCCGGCAAGCCCGTGCGCGCGCGCTTCATACCTGCTCCGTGACAGACCTGCATTCCGCACGTTTGAGCCAAAATGCGCGAAATCCAGCTCGGTCAAACGCCCGTCTTGATCCAAACGTGCGGAATTGGTTCCCTTAAGGTGTGTTTGTGACCGTCACGCTGCGGGGCGCCTCACTCGACGAGGAGCAGGTGGTGGCGGTGGCGCGTCACGGGGAGAAGGTGGCGCTCTCGGCGGCGGCCAGGACCAAGATGGAGCAGAGCCGGGCTCGCGTGCAAAGGGCGTCGCAGTCGCGCGAACCCGTCTATGGCGTTTCGACCGGGTTCGGCGCGCTGGCCGGAACCCGAATCGCGCCCCTCCGCCAGCCGGAGCTGCAGCTCGCCCTGATACGTTCGCACGCGGCCGGCGTCGGCCCGCCAGTCGACGGTGAGGTGGTGCGGGCGACGATGCTGCTCAGGGCTCGCACTCTTTCGATGGGCCTTTCCGGCGTGCGCCCGGCGGTGGCTGAAGCGCTCGTCTCCACGCTCAACGCGCAGATCACCCCGGTGGTGCCGCGTTACGGCTCGGTGGGGTGCAGTGGCGATCTCGCTCCGCTCGCTCATATCGCCCTAGCGCTCGTCGGCGAGGGCGAAGTCGTGAACGCCGACGGGGTCAAGCAGCCGGCGGCGCAGGCGCTGCGCGCGGCGAAGGTCAAGCCGTTGAAGCTGGAGACCAAAGAAGGGCTGTCGCTGATCAATGGCACCGACGGCATGCTCGGCATGCTTGCGCTTGCATGCAACGACGCCGACCTCTGCTTTCGAGTCGCAGACATCACGGCCGCGATGTCCGCGGAGGCGCTCCTCGGTACCGACCGGCCGTTCCAGCCGCACCTTCATCAGATCCGCCCCCACCCGGGTCAGGTGGCGAGCGCCGCCAACCTCGCGCGCTTGATGCGCGGGTCGGGCATCGTCGCCTCACATCGTCACTCCGCCCACGCCGTCCAGGATTCCTACTCGGTGCGCTGCAGCCCACAGGTCGCGGGAGCCGCGCGCGACACGCTCGACTTCGCTCGGCGCACGGCCGCGGTCGAGCTTGCGTCTGCTATCGACAACCCGGTCGTGCTCGAGAACGGCGACGTGGAGTCGAACGGCAACTTTCACGGCGAACCGCTGGCGTTTGCCGCCGACTTCCTCGCCATCGCCGCCGCCGAGGTCGGGGCCATCGCCGAGCGCCGCGTCGACCGCCTCCTCGACCCGCACCGCTCCGAGGGCTTGCCGCCTTTCCTTGCGGAGGAGCCGGGCGTGAACTCGGGCCTCATGGTCGCGCAGTACACGGCCGCATCGCTGGTCGCCGAGAACCGACGCCTCGCGGCGCCCGCCAGTGTGGACTCGGTGCCGACCTCGGGCATGCAGGAAGACCACGTCTCGATGGGCTGGGGAGCGGCGTTGAAGCTGCGCACCGTGCTCGACAACCTGACCAGCATCCTCGCGGTCGAGCTGGTGGCTGCCGCCCGGGCGCTCGACATGCGTGCGCCGTTGAAACCGGCGCCGGCCACCGCTGCGGTTCGCGACCTCGTCCGCAAGCACGTCAAGGGCGTCGGACCGGACCGCGTGCTCGCGCCTGAGCTCGCCGCGGCCGAAGCACTCATCCGCAGCGGCGCCATCGTCGCCGCTGCTCAATCTGTAACCGGCCCGCTGAAATGAGCGGTCCGCGGCCCGTCCGCGCGCCTCGCGGTTCGGAGCTGAGCTGTCTCGGCTGGCCGCAAGAGGCCGCGATGCGGATGCTGATGAACAACCTGGACCCCGAGGTCGCCGAGCGACCGGATGACCTCGTGGTGTACGGCGGCACGGGTCGCGCCGCGCGTTCGTGGGATGCGTTCGACGCCATCGTCCGCGAGCTGAAACGGCTCAAAGCGGACCAGACCCTGCTCGTCCAGTCGGGCAAACCGGTCGGCGTGTTCGAGACGCACGAGTGGGCGCCTCGTGTGCTCATCGCCAACTCTTTGCTGGTGCCCGAGTGGGCGACCTGGGACGAGTTCCGGCGCCTCGAGGCGCTCGGTCTGACCATGTACGGGCAGATGACCGCGGGGTCATGGATCTATATCGGCACGCAAGGCATCCTCCAGGGCACGTACGAAACGTTCGCCGCGGTGGCGCGCAAGCGGTTCGGTGGCACGCTCGCGGGCACCATCACATTGACGGCGGGCCTGGGTGGGATGGGCGGGGCGCAGCCGCTCGCGATCACGCTCAACGGAGGGGTGGCGATCTGTATCGAGGCAGACGCAGACCGCATCCAGCGCCGCCTCGACCATCGCTACCTCGACGCGCTTGCGTCAGACGTCGAGGATGCGCTCCGCCTGGCGCATGACGCAAAAACGGCGAAGCGCGCGCTTTCGATCGGGCTTCACGGCAATGCAGCCGAGGTGCTCCCGGCGTTGGCATCTCGTCGCTTCGACGTCGACGTGGTCACCGACCAGACCTCAGCGCACGACCCGATGAGCTACATCCCCGCCGGGCTCAGGGTCGAGGACGCCCAAGAGCTGCGTCTCGACGACCCCACCGAATACGTTCGCCGCGCGCGCGAGAGCATGGCGCGCCACGTCGACGCGATGATCGACTTCCTCGACCACGGCGCCGAGGTTTTCGACTATGGCAACAGCCTGCGTGCCGAGGCGAAGTTGGGCGGCAGCACACGCGCGTTCGAGTTTCCTGGCTTCGTGCCTGCCTACATCCGTCCGTTGTTCTGTGAAGGCAAAGGGCCGTTTCGCTGGGTTGCGTTGTCCGGCGACCCTGAGGACATCGCCGTCACCGACCGCGCCATGATCGAGGAGTTCTCCGATGACGCCGCGCTGGTGCGCTGGATCAAAGCGGCCGGTGAGAAAGTGAGGTTCCAGGGCTTGCCCGCGCGAATCTGCTGGCTCGGTTATGGCGAGCGTTCGCGCGCGGGCCTTCGATTCAACGAGCTCGTCCGCACTGGCGCGGTCAAGGCCCCGATAGTGATCGGCCGCGACCACCTGGATTCGGGTTCGGTCGCCTCGCCGTATCGCGAGACCGAAGCGATGCGCGACGGTTCAGATGCGATCGCTGACTGGCCGATTCTCAATGCCCTTCTCAACACTTCCAGCGGGGCGTCGTGGGTGAGCGTTCACCATGGCGGCGGGGTAGGCATCGGCCGCTCGATACATGCGGGGATGGTCGTGGTGGCGGACGGCACGGTCGATGCGGCGCGAAAGCTCGAACGGGTGCTCACCAACGATCCCGGCACCGGCGTCATGCGGCATGCCGACGCCGGGTACGAGCGCGCGATCGAGGTCGCCAACGAACGTGGCGTCCGAATACCCATGCAATGAACGGCTCCGGTCTCTGGCACGCGGACCAAGCGTGGCTCGGCCAAGCCGCCAACGACATTCTCATCGAGGTCGAGGACGGGCGGATCAAGACGATCACGCATGACGTGCCCGCCCCGGACGGCGCCGTGCGGCTCGAAGGTTGGACGATTCCCGGCCTGGCCAATGTCCACAGCCATGCGTTCCAACACTCGCTGCGTGGAGCCATCGAATCGGGCGGCGGCGATTTCTGGGAGTGGCGGCAGCAGATGTATCGCGCCGCCGCGCAATCGGACTGGACCGACTACTTCAAGAGCTCACGATTCGTGTTTCGCGAGATGCTCGAGGCGGGGATCACCGCGGTAGGAGAGTTCCATTACCTGCACGCTCTTGGCAACGGTCTGGGTGAAGCGCTGATCGCCGCCGCCCAGCAGGAGGGAATCCGCATCACGCTGATCGATGCGTGCTATCTGCGCGGCGGAATGGACAACCGCCCCCTCGATGACGTTCAGAAGACCTTTTCAGATGGCGACGCAGAGCATTGGGCACAACGGATGGACGACCTGGATGAGGGTGCCGGTGTTCGGATCGGCGCCGCGATCCACAGCGTGCGCGCAGTCGACCCTGCGTCGATGCGCACGGTCGCCGGATGGGCGCGCAAGCGCAATGCGCCGCTGCACATTCACTTGGCCGAACAGCCGGCTGAAGTCGAGGAGTGCCTCGCGGTCGAGGGCTGCAGGCCCACGCAGCTGCTCGACCGCGAAGGCATTCTCGGTCCGGACCTGACCGCGGTCCACGCAATTCACGTCAACGACGACGACATATCGCTTCTCGGCGCCAACAAGGTCTCGATCTGCGCCTGCACAACAACGGAGCGCGACCTCGGTGATCGCGTCGGCCCGATTCGCGCCCTTGTCGATGCGGGCAGCCCGCTGTGCGTGGGCAGCGACTCGAATGCCGT
>DATNOD010000097.1:0-8342 GCA_035601515.1 Candidatus Eiseniibacteriota bacterium
GCTGATCGAGGCGGTGGCCTCGATGTCGGAGCGCACCGTGTATTTCCGGTTCTTCTCGCCCTTGAAGCGCCTCCCTGACGCCCTCGCCCACCGGCTGGCCGTAGTCGACTACAACGATCGCTTCGCCATCGTCGCCACCACGCACAAGCCCGGCGGCAAGGAGCGCATCGTCGGCGTGGCGCGCTATGACCGCGCCGCTGGATCCGACGTGGCCGAGACCGCCGTCGCGGTGATCGACGAGTTCCAGCGGCGCGGGTTGGGGAGCGCGCTGCTTGCCATCCTGGGCAAGGTCGGGCGCGAGCACGGCATCAAGATGTTCACCCTCATCGTCCTGCCCGAGAATCAGCAGATGCTCGGGTTGCTGCGCAAGATGGGCTGGATCCACCAGGCCAAGCTGACCGGCGGCGTCTACGAGATCAGCTTCGACCTACCGGGGGACCAATAGTGGATACGCTGCTGCTCGCGTTCATCGGCGTGTCGTTGCTCCTTGCGGTAACGCCGGGGCCCGACATGGCAGTGGTGACCAGGAACGCCCTGGCCCACGGCCGCCGCGGCGTCGTGCTGACGACGACCGGCATCGCGCTCGCTTTGTCGATCTGGGTCACAGGCACCGCGGTCGGACTGTCGGCGCTGCTGAGGGCGTCGGGCGAGCTGCTCTTCGTCCTCAAGCTCGTCGGGGCTGTGTACCTCGCGTACCTCGGCGTGCGCACCCTGATGGAGTCGCGCCACCGTCCGGCTGACATGCTCGCCAACGCACCTCCGCCTGCGCCGGCTCACGCCATCTTCAGGCAAGGCTTTCTATCCGCCATCTCAAACCCGAAGCTCGGCGTGTTCTTCGTGACTTTTCTGCCGCAGTTCGTGGCGCCTGGTCAGGCCGTCTTGCCGCGGTTGTTCGAGCTCGGCTTGATATTTGCCGTCATCGGCTGGACCTGGATGATCGTATACGGCCTGTTGATCGCACGCGTTCGCGATTTCATCACGGCGCCACGAGTGCGAAAGTGGATGCAGCGCGTGACCGGCGTCGTGCTGCTGGGCTTCGGTGCGCGTCTCGCCCTCGAGCGCGTATAGCCCCCGAGCGCGTCTAGCCGGTCGCCCACTGGAACTCCTGGAGCAAAGAGTCGAACTCCTGGTCCTCCGGAATTCCGTTTGGTGAGTTCTTGGGGTCGGCGGGATCGGCACCGAATACGGCGACGGTGACGCCTCCTTTGGAGGCGACGACGACGAAGAACCGCACCTTGGCCGCGGTCGCGTTCGCGCCCAGCAGATTGGCCGAGTAAACCGCACCCATCCCGTCCTGGTCGCCGATGTGCGCACCCTTGAGGTCAGATACGTGCGCGACGTCCTGCCATGTCGATGACGGCAGCGCGCTGACAACAGACGCCATCACCTGGTCGAGCGGAAGGCCTGCCTTCGTGCCGGAAACCTGCAGCTGTCCGAGCTTCGTGGCGAGGATGACCCCCTGCGCGTCCTGTGACCGCATAGTCCAGTCCGGGTCGTATTCGACGGAGTATCCGTAGGCCGCGCTCTTGAATGTGGCTGGCGCCGACAGCGGCGTGACGATCCGGGCGCCGCAGTTAGATGTACACGTCTTGTGGGTGCCGCCGATCACCTGAGACGCGACAAATGAGCTGACCCCTACCGTCACAGCCGCAAGGATGACAAGAAGGCCCGCCGCGACAGCGATCTGCGAGCCCCCAATACGGCGCACGCCTGTCGCTGGGCGTGGAGGTGCGGCCTGATAGGCGTAAGCGGGCGTCGTCGCGACCGGAAGTGGCGCCTGCGGGGAGCCGCATCGCCCGCAGAACGGCGCGCCGGGCGGGACCTGCGCGCCACACACGCCGCAGAAGCGAGTCTGGACGGCCATCTACACGGTCCCGGCCGAATGCATACGCGTCTGCTTCGCCGCCGCTCGGGCGACGCCACAAGAAGGGCAGAAGAGCATGGTGGGAACGATCCGGTGACATTCGGGGCAAGCGGCGTCAGGGCCGATCTCATGGCCGGCGCCCTCGGCGAGCAGCGCCTGGTGGATGACGAGCCTCACATACATGAGAAGAGCCGCAACGGCCACGGCTCGGATGCCGACCTGGAGCACGAGGTCCGGAACGATCACGGACAGGACCCCAAGGATGAGCTGAGCGCCGACTGCGATTGCAACCGTCGCCAGCACTGTCGCCTCCCATCCTCGCCCCGCGCGACGGAGGTCGTAACGATGCAGCCAAACGGATGCGGTCACGAGTGAGGTCGTGGTCGCATTGACGAGCATCAAGAGGATCCCAACGTTCAGCAGTCGGAGCGCCCAGTCGAGCGGCGAGCCGGTGCCCACCAGCGGCCCTTCGAGCAGCGGCCAGATTGCGGTGAGGGTCGTGGTGAGTGTGAACCCGAGCGCGGAAGCTGCACCAAACGTGAGCCCGTCGAGAGGTTCACGCAAAGCGCTTCGATAGAAGTAAAGGAAGAGCGGTCCCACCAGCATCAAGCCCTGGGCCACAATCGGTAAGACCACCCCGGCAAACAGGAGGGTGCCCCCCGTGTCGCCGCTGATCTGCAGGCTGGACACCGTTCCACCGGTCAGAGATGTGAACGCGAAGCCGAGGACCGCGCCCGTGATCATCGTGGCACCGATCAACAACCATGGCTCGGACTCGTAGATCTCGACCTCGTATAGGTAAAGCAGATACAGGACGGGGAGCAGGAAAACCGCGGCGACGGCTGCGGGGGCGAACAGGTGCAGCGCGGCGAGGATCACCACAACGACGCTGCCGGCGAACAGCGCCCAGCGAAACGCCCCTCCGCGGCGATGGGGAAGATGCGGGAAGAGAGTCGTGACGATCGACAGATGCACGACCGGCTCGGACGGCACCGCCGCGAATGCATTCCGGCGACTGGCGTTGCCCTTGGTCAGATGCGCGCCGCAGTGCCCGCAGAACTCGCCTGCCGGCACCATCGACCCGCAGTGCGGGCACGAAATCAGCGGGGGTCCGGCGGCGGGTTCAGGAGCCGGAGGCTTCGGCGTGCGGCGCGCTCGCGGCTTTACCTCGTCCGTCACGCCCCTCCTCCTTTTATGTATAGGATCCAGGCGGCGTCGAGGGCGGCGGCGTCCATGCTTCCCCACCCGGTCGCGAAGTCCCAGCCGGTTGTGGCATCGAAGCCGAGGTTGTTGCCGAACTTCACGTCGTGGAATGGATTGGCGGGCAGCTTCGTAGCGTTTGCCCCCATCCAGTAAATGGCTGGGTTCGCGAATCGTGTCTCGCGCAGACCCTTCCGCTTCAGGTCCTGGTCGATCAGCGCGACAGTCGCAGCCCACAGGGGGGCTGCAGCCGAGGTTCCACCGGCCTCACCGTCCTGCCCTAAGAACACGATCGCGAACCCGCTGTTCGGGTCGGCGTCGGCGGCGACGTCGGGCACCTGCCTGAACCCATGGCCCGCCGCCTCGCTGACGGACTTCTGGTAATCGGGGATCGGATAGAACTGGCTGGCGCCGCCGCCCGAGCCGGTCTCGCCGACGGGGCCGCCCCATGCGGCCTCTTTGAAGTAGATGCCCTGCACCGATTCGAAAACGGTGGTTCCGCCTACTGAAGTCACGTTGGCGAGCGTCGATGGAAAGCTCGCCGCGGGCGGTTGGTCCACGCCGCATGTGAAAGCGCCGTTGTCGCCGCTGGCGACGAAATGCGACATGCCCAGTGCGACTGAACGATCCTGGATGTTCGCGTATGTGTCGCGATGTCCCAGCGGGGTCTCCGGTTCGCATGCGCCGAGGCTCTCGGAGATGACCGAGCCCAGATGATCGTTGACCATCTGGTCGAAGGCCCGGTCAGCATGCGCGAAGTCCGGTGCTGACAGGTAGACGACCATCTTCGCCGCGGGGGCGATCTCATGGATGATCTCGAGGTCGAGGACGGCCTCGCCCTGCGGTTTTTCAGGCGTGCCCCACGAGGGATCGCGCTTGATTGTCACCAGAGGGTCGTAGGCCGACAGGCCGAACTTGGTCGCGAATTTGTTCAGATCGGTGAGGTTCGGCAGGTCGTCGATCTCTGGCAGGACGATGGTGATGCCGGAGCCGTCGAGCCCAATGTCGCGGAGTGGCTTCAGGTTGTAGAAGGCGATCATGTCGGTGGGCGTCATTCCGCCCGGACGGATCGCATATGTGCGATCGCGCCGGAAGTTGTCGAGGCCGGTGATGCTGGTCACGACGGCAGCGATCTCCGGTGGTAGGAACGGGGCATCGAGCGATGCGTAAAACGTGGTGCCGTTGGCGAGCCGGTAGTCCTCGATGTCGACCTTGAAGATCGCGTCCACCAGCGGCGCGGGACCGGCGACGGCGATGAGCGCGGACCCCGGATTCCAGGTCGCCTCCAATCCCGCCGATGTCAGTGACCGAACCGCGGCTTTGACAGCGGCAGCATCAGGGCCGAACCGGGCCGCGTACTGATCGGGCGTGACCGTTTGGCCGGATGCGATGAGCTTGGCCAGCTGCTCGGGCTGCCTCACCTTGAGGCCGAGGCTCAGGTCGATCTGCGTTGCCGATCCAGCCTTGCCGATATGCGTGGCCTGGGAGATGGCGGCCGCGAGCAACGGCGTAGGCGGGCTGATGTTGCTCCCTCGCGGGTGTCCGGATCCAGTGGACGGCTGGGGGCTGCACGCCGCCGCGACCACGATCACAAGGGCGGTCAGCGCCCCCAGGAACCGCATAGTCACCGAAGGTTAGCCTCCCAGACCTCGGACTCGAACGCCAAAGCGAAACCGAGCTTGCCGTAGGCATCGAACGCTCGGGTGTGATTCAAGCCGTCGACGTAAAGCGATGCGGATCGCGCCCCCTCGGCTCGCAGGCGGCAAAGCGCCTCCGCGACCAGCCACGTGGCGAGCCCTTTGCGGCGGTGCTCGGGGACCGTTCCGACCGAGCTCACGATTCCTACGGGCTGCGGGCGGGAGTCTTCGATGTACGACTCGACATGAGCGAGCGTGACCGCCGCGGGCGCTCCTTCTTTGGTAGTCGCCATGAGCGAAAGATGGGGCGGACGCCCGGTCACGAGCTCGACCTCCTGGCGCGGCGAGAAGCGCCAGTGGTCTGCGAACGAACGATTGTGGACATCAGACCAGCCGCCCGGACCAACCCGGGTCCCGTCGCGCAGCTCGTAGCCGGCTACTGGCTGCGCGTTCGGCAGCTGGTCGGAGATGTCCAGGTCCATTCGCCACCACGGCCGTACCAGCGCGGCACCCAGCTGAGCCAGCCCGTCGCTGTGCCCGCGCCCGGTCCAAACCTGCGCGGCGAAGGCGCCAGACGCCTTCGAAAGACCGAACCCCCATTTCAGCAGGTCGCGTCTCAGGTTGGTCCGAATGGCTGCGACTGACACCTGGGTGACGACTCCTTCTGGCGTCGACCGGCCGGCGACAAGAACTGCCCCCTCGAGCCCGGAGGGGCCCTCGATCATGCGGGAGCGAGCCTCCCAATCGAAGCCGGCCAGCATTCTTTGGAGCAGGGATTCACCTGGCACGCAGTCCTGCCGGCCCGCGCGCACCTCGGCGCGCATGAGCCCGAGCACGGCGGACAAGTCGTCTGGCCGTCCTGGCCTCACGCTGTCGCCCTGGCCGTGACCTCGTGCACCTCCGGCAGCGCTCGGCGGATCATCTCCTCCAGCTCGGTCTCGACCTGGTGTGCCTGCTCGAGGCTGACGTCCCCCGCCAGCTCGGCCACTACATGTGCATGGATGCGGTTGTGCCGGTCGCTCAACTCCACGTCGACGTTGCGCTTCACCGCCGGGTGCGATTCGACCACTTCTCGTATCCGCGCCGCGAGCAATGCGCGTCGCTGCGTGACATCCTCGCCGGCTACCACCCGCGGCTCCATCGGCTCGAGATGGATGTCGATGCGGGTGGCCTCGGGCAGCTCAGCGCGCAGGGTCTTCTCCAGCTGGGCGCTGGCTTGCGACGCCGAGGCAAGGGTCATGTCACCGGGAAGCTTCGCGTGCATCGTGAGGTGAAGTGATCCATCGCTCTCACGCTCGACTGTCACGTTGTGCAGGTCGCGCACTCCGCCGTTGCGAGCCGCCGCTGCATGCACGCGCTCGACCAGGTCGCTCGGCTCCGACTGCCCCTCGACGAGCACAGTCAGGTCGAGCTCCGGCAGCGCGGACCTCGCTGCCCGCTTGACCTCTTCGACGAGCCCGCCCGCGGCTTCGAGTGGGAGCATTCGCGCGGTGGCGATGCTGGCGTCGCCCAGCAGGCTCGGCCCGGAACGGCGCACTCGGACCGAGCGCACCTCGCGCACTCCGTTCACGGCCGCGATGGCGGCGCGCAGCTTGCGTTCGGCGCCGACCGGCGCGCGGTCAATCAGGATGTCGC
Source organism: Candidatus Eiseniibacteriota bacterium (assembly GCA_035601515.1). Lineage (GTDB taxonomy): Bacteria > Chloroflexota > Dormibacteria > Dormibacterales > Dormibacteraceae > UBA10449. The sequence continues at coordinate 6,337 of DATNOD010000097.1, forward strand.
CTGACCGCCACGCCACGCGGCTGGCTGCCCGCGCGATGATCGCGGCCACCAGGAGGGCCGCGGCCGAGTCCGCCCATGCGAATCCCATCCTCACGCCCACCAGCCCGGCCAGCACGCCGACGGTGGCGAGCACGTCCGACCAGCGGTTGGTCGCGTCCGCCAGGAGGGCGTCGCTGCTCGCCTCGCGGCCGACCCTGCGGAGCACGGCAGCACGTCCGAGCTCGATGAAGAACGTGGCGATGAGAAGCGCGAACGCATAGCCGGCGGCGTTGACGGCGGCGCCGCCTGTCGTCAGCCTGCGGATGGCCTCGTACGCGATGCCGGCGGCCGTGATCAAGAGCAGGACGCCCTCGGCGAATGCGGCCAGGTTCTCGGCCCGTCCGTGGCCGTAGGGATGCTCGGTGTCGGCGGGCTTGCGCGCCGTTCGCACCGCCACGAGCGTGAACCCGCTGGCGGTCAGGTCCAGCAGCGAGTGGACCGCCTCGCTGATGATCCCGAGGCTGCCGGTGAGCAGCCCGACGACGAGCTTGCCCACCACCAGGACCACGCCGATCAGAACCGAGCCGAGAGCGACGCGCTCGGGCCGGCGTCCGAGAGCCTTCACGTGAGGTGGGGCCGGGGTGCCGGCCGAGAGATTTGGAGATCCAGGTGGCTGCAGCCGTAGGCGGGGGTGGACCTAGGAGGAGCGCATTTGAAAATGCGCGACGACGACGGGACGGGCCCCCCAACGACCGGATGCGGCCGCATGGGCTCCAAAGATCCGGCTGGCATCCCCGGGCTCACCTCATACAACTGTAGAGGGCTACTTGAGCATCGCCGCCGACGCGTAGAGCTGATCTTCCGAGCCCAGCGCGATCAGAAGATCGCCCTCCTCCAGGCGCATGTCGGCGCCTGGGTTGACGTGCACAGTGCCGTCGTCGCGGCGCAGCGCAAGGAGCTTCGCCGCTTGCGGGCTGAGCAGTCCCGCGTCGGAGATCGTCTTGCCCACCGCCGCCATCCCCTGCTTCACCAGCATCTCCTCGACCGCGATCTCGGACATGCCGTGGTGAAGGGTGTCGAGAACGTCGACCAGCGCCGGACGCACCGCGAGCTCGGCCATCCTGTGCCCGGCCATCTGGTAAGGGGAGATGATCCGGTTGGCGCCCGCGAGCTCCAGCCTGCGGATCGACTCCGGCCGGCCCGCGCGCGAGATCAAGTAGAGGTCCGGCTTGAGAGCTCGCGCGGCGAGCGTGATGTATACGGCGCGCTCATCGGAGTCGACCGCCGAGATGAGGCCACGCGCGCGCTCGATGCCGGCGAGCTTCAGTACCTCCTCGCTGGAAGCGTCGCCCTCGACGTGCAGCCGGTCTTCGTTGCGCAGCCGGACGAGCGCTTCCTCGGTCTGGTCGATGACCGCGTAGGGGACCTTGTGCTCGTCGAACTCGGCGACGATCTGCGTCCCGATACGGCCGTAGCCGCAGATGATGAAGTGATCGCTCAGCTGGTTCAGCGCGCGCTCCAACTGCCGCTCCCTCCTGTACTTGACGAAGGCGCCGTCGGTGAGCGTCTCGGCGAAGACGCCGAAACCGTAGAGCATCGTACCCACGCCCACGACGATCAGGGTCGAGGTGAAGAGCCGGCCGGCGGTCGACAGGCTGTGGAGCTCGCTGTAGCCGACCGTGCTGATCGTGATGATCGTCATGTAGAAGGCGTCGAGAAGATTCCAGCCCTCGATGAGCATGTAGCCGCCGATGCCGTAGAGGATCACCAACCCCAGCAGCACCGCCGGCAGCCGGAACCGCAGCAGCGGATGCGGCATACGTCTGCTCACCGGTTCCGGCGCTGCCGCTCCATCCTCGCCACAGCTTCCCAGTGAGCCGGGTCAGCCCACGTTTTCGCGAATGCCGAGATCGTTGCGTCCGCGAGCTCGGGATGGTGGTGCGGGCGGACCGCGTTGACCGCGGCCTTGATGCCCGCAAGGGCAGGCGCAGGCGCAGCTGCAATCGTCTTGGTGAGCTCGTTGACGC
>DATNOD010000098.1:0-26996 GCA_035601515.1 Candidatus Eiseniibacteriota bacterium
AACCGGCGACCAATAGCGCAAGCATTACGAGGTGCCAACGGCACATCTGCGCTTATTACACCGCTCCCTCAGCCGACGTTCCCTGTCAAAAGCGGCGGCCCCGGACCTGGTCGATCGAGAACTTGGCCGTGTCGGCGATGAGCATCACGGCCATCACTCCCGCTTCCACCGGGTCGCTGACGACCACGTCGGCGGCATCCGGCACCGATCCCGCCATGCTCGTGCAGAGCACGATGATCCCGGCCTCACGTATCTCTCGAACCGCGTGGCTGATGTCACCGCCCATCAGCGCCCCAGCCAGCACGAGCGCGCGCGCCCGATGCAATCGCGCCACGGCCCGGACCGCCTGCGCGAGCTGCTCCTCCCCTACCAACGGGATCGTGTCCACCGAGATTCGCTCGCCGCGGATGTTGTGCCGGTCCGCCTCTGCTACGGCGCCCTGGGCAACCATGCCGACCTGCGCGCCGCCGCCGATCACGATCACCCGCTTGCCAAAAATGCGCTGAAAGGTCGGCACGCGGCTGACCTGCGTGACTCCGTCGAGCCCTTCGAGGTCCGCTACCAGCTTGGCCTCGTCCCGCGCGCCGGTCACCTCGAGCTGCAGCTCGGCGAGGCTGTCGCGATGAGCACCGCTAGCGATGTAGGTGATGTTGGCGCCGTGCTTGAAGATCGCTTCCGAGATCCGATAGAGCACGCCGGGCTCGTCGCGTGTTGCGACCAAAAGCCCGAGCACTTCCCTGTCCGACATGCGGAGAAGATAACCGCTGGCGGGTTAAGCTTCCGCGGCGTGTGGCCAGCGCGGCGCACCGAGCTCGCGGGACACGCCGCGAGCCGCCTCGCTCACCGCGGCCGACAGCCCCCGCGCAAGGCCGCGTGGAAAGATGCGCTCGGTCGCATCAACGACTCCAATCGCGCCGACCGCACTGCCGGCGTGGTCGAAGATCGGCGCCGCCACGCTCGACTCGCCGAGCACGGCCTCGTCGCGCTCCGTCGCGACTCCCTGGTCTCGGATCGACGCGATCTCCTTGCGGAGGGTCGTCGCCTCGAGCGTCTGCTTTGTCAGGCGCGTGGGAGGCTCCGCAAGGAGGTCGTCGATCACCTGTAGGGGCGAGAACGCCAGGATTGCCTTCCCTAGCGAGCTCGCATGCAGCGGCAGCTGCAGGCCGACCTCCAGGACGCCGAATGCGGTGTCCGGCCGGAACACGTGGTGGACGACGACGACGCTCGATCCATGCATGACCCCGACCCTGACCCCCGCGTTGCTCCGAGCGGCGAGCCTGTCGGCGTATGGGATCGAGCGAGCGCGCAGCTCGTTGAGGTCGAGGTATGAGTAGCCGAGCTGAAGCAAACCGGGACCTAGCTGGTACTTGTCCGAGTGGCGGTCCTGCTCTACGAAACCGTGCGACTGCAGGGTTTGCAAAAGGCCGTGAACCGTCGGACGTGCCAGCCCGAGCCGGTCCGCAAGCTCGCTGACCCCCAGGCGGCGCGGGCCGCTGGCCAGCGCCTGGAGGATGGCGGTCGCCCGATCGATGGACTGGATGGACGATCGCCGTCCCTTCTCTTCATTCGGCATTGCTGAATTCCTGTCGGTAGTGTAGACTACGGCCGTCGTCTGGAACGCGATTGCGGGGCCTTTCGGGGCCTCGTGGGGAGTGTCGAATTTGGTCGGGATTGTACTGGTCTCCCACAGCCATGAACTTGCGCGAGGCCTGGCGGATCTGGCATCCCAGGTCGCCGGCGACGGCGTGAAGGTCGAGGCCGCGGGCGGGGGCCCGGGCGGGTCGCTCGGCACCAGCGGGGACGCGGTGCGAGAGGCGATCGCACGGGCTGACAGTGGCGAGGGTGTGGTTGTGCTCGCCGATCTCGGCAGCTCGATCCTCACCGTTCGCCACCTGCTCGAAGGCAAGCTGAACGGCCATGTGCGCCTGGTCGACGCTCCTTTCGTCGAGGGAGCCGTAGCGGCGGCGGTCATGTCTTCGGCGGGCCAGTCGCTGGAGGACGTGGCGAAAGCCGCCGAGGATGCCCGCGGTGCCAGCAAGTTCTGAATCGACCGTCGCGCTGCCGGCGGGGGTTGCCCTGCATGCCCGTCCCGCGGCGACGTTTGTGAAAACCGCTCTGCGGTTTCGGTCGCGCGTCACTGTGGGCGCCGACGGGAAGGTCGCCGACGCCAAAAGCATCCTCGCCGTGCTCGCGCTCGGAGCTACCGGCGGCAGCGTCCTGCGGCTGAGCGCCGAAGGCGAGGACGCGCCCGCGGCGTTAGACGCCCTTGCGAGCTGCGTCAGCGGGCTGATCGAGTAGCCGTTCCTCCGAGGCCTCGCGGCAGATCTTGAAGTCCAGGGCCCGGATCGCCTGACGAACTTCGCCGACGCGCGCGGCCGCGACGCTGAGCTCATCAACACCCAAGCCGACGAGAATCGGCATGGCCTCGGCGTCCGAAGCCGCCTCGCCGCAAACGTCAACCGGGATCCCGGCCGCTCGCGAGGCATGCGTCGTCGCCTCGATGAGCCGCAGAACTCTAATGTCCGTGACAGGAGCTGATTTCGACTTTTCGCGGTCGAGGCCCAACGCGAGTTGCGTGAGGTCGTTGGTGCCGATGCTGAGAAAGTCCGATGCGTCAGCAATGTCGCCTGCTCGCAAGGCGGCCTCAGGCGTCTCGATCATCGACCCGACCTGAGGCGCGGGCCGTCCGTCCAGGACATTTCCCAGCATCTCGTGCACCGCGCGTACCTGGTCAGGGCTCGTGACCATCGGTATCAAGATGCGCAGTTTCGTGCCGGTGCCGGCTTCCACGATTGCGGCCAGCTGAGTTTTCAAGGCCTCGGGAGCTTGCAGGAGCAGCTCGATTCCACGACCTTCGACTCCATGCAGAAAGGGCGGGGTTTTGTCGCCGCCGAAGTCGAGGAGGCGAACCGTCGCCGTGCGGCCCTCGAGTCGGTCGAGAATCGGCTTGAGGAAACCCAGGTGCTGCGCGAGCGAGGGCCACGCGGACGCATCGAGGAAACCCAGCTCGGTGCGAAGCAGGCCCACACCTTCGGCGCCTTGTTCGGCGCCTTCGATCACCTCGGCCACGCTTGCGGCGTTGGCAAGCACGACGAGCCGATGACCGTCCTTGGTCTCAGCCGGCTCCAGGCGGCTGGCGACCGCATTCCTCCTGGCGGTGTGCCGGTGCTCCGTTATCGCCCGCGCGGCCGCGACCCGATCCGGGTCGGGCCGGCGGATGAGCACGCCTGCGTCTCCGTCCAGCACCACCTCTTCCCCGTCTTCGACGTCGAGCGCATCTGCGCCGAGCCCGACGACCATGGGCATCCCAAGCGACCGAGCCACGATCGCCGCATGCGCGGTGACGCCGCCGCCCGCCAGGGCGACACCCTTGGCGTGAGTCGCGAGCTCGGCCACGTCGGCGGGACCAAGGGTGGCGGCGACGAGAACACCAGCAGAGGCGTGCGTTCTTCCCCCTCTGGCATGGGCGGCTGCACGGCGGCCGAGACTGCGCACGTCATCTGCACGCAACGCGAGCGTTGGATCATCCAGGTGCGCCAGGTCCGTCGCTATCTGGTCCGCGGCCTGACCTAAGGCCGCATCCGCCGGCAGGCCAGACTCGAGAATCAACGACTGCATCCGGTCGATCAAGGCAGGGTCTGCGGCCATGAGCTCGCCTGTCTCGACGATTTCTGCCTCAGCGTCCCGACCCTTCTCCCGCAAACGTGTCGCTATCTCTTGCAGCTCATGCGCGGCAGCTCGAAGCGCGGCGTTGGCGCGATCGACTTCGCGACCGCGCGCCGCCGGCGCCACGGCTGTCCGAGCCAGGGGTCGAGGTCGATCGAGCACAACCGCAACGCCGAACGCGACGCCGGGGGCGGCGCTGACTCCCTGCACCGCACGTTCCATGTCAGCCCCCGGAGGTAACCGCCCTCTGCAGAGCTCGAATGATCAGAGCTGTCGAGGTAGCACCCGGGTCCTGGTGGCCCACCGAACGCTCGCCGAGATATGACGCGCGGCCCTTGCGGGCCTGGAGTGGGATGGTCGCGCGCATGCCCGCTTCCGCGGCTTCGGCCGCATCGTCGAGGGCGCGGTCTAGCGGCTCACCATCGGCGACGCGGGCTCGCAAGATGTCGACGGCAGGCTCGAGCGCGTCCACCATCGTCTTGTCGCCCAGCGCGGCCGTGCCGAGATCTTTGACCGAGGCGAGGGCGGCAGCGAGGACTTCAGTGAGCTGCGCGCCATCGAAGGTGGTCTGGTCACCGAGTGTGCGCCCGCCGGCGCGAAGCGCCGATCCCCACAGGGGACCGCTGGCGCCGCCGACCGTCGAGACCAGAGTGCGGCCGGCGATGATGAGCAGCCGTCCGGGCGGTGATCCGTTGTCTGCGCCGAGGGCCTGGACGACAGCCTCGAAGCCCCTGGTCATGTTCGTGCCGTGATCGCCATCGCCGATGGCGGCGTCGAGCTGGACCAGGTGGTCCCGCTCGACGCGCACCGACGTATCGATCTCACGCATCCAGGATGTGATCGTGGCCGCGTCCATGACCCTTTCGGTGATCAAAGGTTAGTGTCAGACCCTCCAGCGCAGGGCAGCAGTGTGCACCGGCGCGTCCCACAGCTTGATGAGCTCCTCGTCGAGCTCGAGCAGGGTCAGCGACGAGCCGGCCATCTCGAGGGAGGTGATGTAGCTGCCGATGAGGTTGCGCACCGGCTCGAGTCCAGCCTTGCGCAGCTTTTCGTCGACCTCTCCATATATAAGGTAGAGCTCGAGCAGCGGCGTGCCGCCCATGCCGTTGACGAACGCGAGCACCTTGCTGCCGCGCTTTGCCTTCAGGTCGGACACCACGGCCTCGACCATGACGTCGACGACCTCGCTGGCCGTGCCCAGCGTCCCGCGGCGGCGCCCTGGCTCACCGTGGATGCCGACACCGAACTCGATCTGCCCCTCGGGCAGCTCGAAGATGACCTTCCCGTTGGCTGGTGGGATGCACGAGGACAGCGCCACACCGAAAGAACGTGAGCGATCGTTGACCCGCTTCACGATGTCGGTGACCTTGGCCAGGTCACTCCCAGCTTCTGCCGCGGCGCCGGCGATCTTCTCCGCGAGCACCGTGGCGCCTACGCCGCGGCGGCCCGCGGTGTAGAGCGAGTCCTGGACCGCCACGTCGTCATCGATGACGACCGAGGTGACCTTGATGCCTTCGTCGGCTGCATCCTCGGCCGCCAGCTTGAAGTTGAGAACGTCGCCTGTGTAGTTCTTGACGATGTGGATGACCCCCGCGCCGCCATCGACGGCTTTCGTTGCCGCGAGCATCTGTCCGGGCACCGGCGAGGTGAACACCTCACCAGGGGCCGCGGCGTCGAGCATGCCCAGCCCGACGAATCCGCCGTGAAGGGGCTCGTGCCCCGACCCGCCGCCCGAGATGAGCGCGACCTTGCCCTTCTTGGGCGCGTCCTTGCGCACGATGATCTGGTTCGCGACGTCGTACCGCAGCAGGTCGGGGTGGGCCGCCGCGAGCCCTTTCAACGACTCCTTTACGACCGCGGACGGATCGTTGAGGAACTTCCGCATCTGATTGGTTTCGACTGCCATTCTGGTTTTTCTCCTTTCCGTAAAGATCTAGTGAGCGGCCGCGCGTGCGCCGGTGTCCTCGTGGGTGACCGCTTCCACGATTGGCCGCGCAACGAGCCGAGGGTTGGCGAGGAAGTCGTACAGGAAGGCTGCAGCAGCTGCCCCCACCAGGCCTGGGATCAGATACACGGGCACGTACTGTGTCCAGAAGGTCGTGCCTCCGGCGATCGCCTGCACCAGCTCGGGCCCGAAGGCACGCGCGGGGTTGAGGGAGGCGCCCGTCACCGGTCCGAAGATGAGGATGATGCCGACGACCGCGCCGCCGATCACGATGCCGGCGAGCTGCGTCGGCGACTTCGAGTCGACGATGCCGAGGATCGCGAAGATGAGCAGCCCGGTGCCAAGAGCCTCGGCGAGCGCGGCCTGCAGAAAGTAGTTGGATGAAGCATCGGCTGCGAAGTGGGTCTGGCCCATTCCGAACGTCACCGCGTTGGTCCCGAAGACGCCCCAAATGGCGAATGCGCCGATGACGGCTCCGATGTATTGGGACCCCCAGTAGACGGGGACTTCCTTCCACGGGAAGCGCCTTGTCACCGCGAGCGCGAACGTGACCGCGGGGTTGATGTGGCATCCCGAGACCTTGCCGATCGCGTAGACGAGGGCCGTGATGATGAACCCGAACGCGAAGCTGATTGCCAGGAGGTCCGCCTCAGTGACGGCGGGCACCGCCTTGCCTGCAAGGGTGAGCGTCGCGATTACAGAACCAGGACCTACGAGGACCAACGCTGCTGTGCCGAACATCTCGGCAAGCGCTCGCTGTGGCATCGAATGCATCTCTTCCGACCCCCTGTATCTGACTAGTGTTCGACAATGTCGAACTGATTTCACAAACCGTAGTCCCCCACAGGCGGTTTGTCAACAGGCAATTTGGCGTTGCCGCAATGTGAGCTTGACACGAAGCCTGGGCACCAGATTTGGAGATGGCCGCCAGGACGCCCGCGGCCGGGTTGGCTTACTCTTCTGCTTCCATGCGCAAGCAGATCGCAAACGAGATCGAGATTACTCGGGGAGGTCTCCCGACTTAGCGCGCTCCGCTCAAGTCGTTGGACCTCCCGGCCAAAAGAAGGCCCGGAGGTTTTTTTATGCCCAAGCCCACCACCAGCCATCACCGCAACGGCGCCGCACGGCGGATCGTGATCTATGACACGACCCTGCGCGATGGCGCCCAGGGCCCGGCCATCTCGTTCTCGGCCTCGGACAAGGTGAGGATCGCGCGCACCCTCGACGGGCTTGGGTTCGATTACGTCGAGGGCGGGTTTCCAGGATCGAACCCGAAAGACGAGGAGACATTCGCGGAGCTGGCGGCTCATCCACTCAAGCACGCGCACCTGGCCGCGTTCGGCGCAACGCGCCGTGCCGGCGGCACGTGTGAAGACGACGCGAACCTGCAGGCGCTGGCGCGGAGCGGTGCGCCGACGTGGACCCTCGTCGGCAAGAGCGACACGTGGCAGGTGAGCAAGGTCTTGCAGACGACGCCGAACGAGAACCTGGCGATGGTCCGCGAGTCCGTCGCGCATGGCGTGGCCGGCGGGAAAGAGGTGATCTTCGATGCAGAGCACTTCTTCGACGGCTTCGCGCGAGACTCCGAATACGCGGTCGAGGTTTGCCTGGAAGCAGCGCGGGCCGGCGCCAGCTGGGTCGTCCTGTGCGACACCAACGGTGGCAGCCTCCCGGCCGAGATCAGGGAGGGTGTGAAGGCGGTGAGCCGCGCCCTCGCCGACCTCGACCGTCCGGCACGGGTAGGAATCCACTGCCACAACGATTGCGAGCTCGCCGTCGCCAACACGCTGGAGGGCGTCGCCGCGGGCGCGGACATGGTCCAGGGCACGATCAACGGTTATGGCGAGCGCTGCGGAAACGCGAACCTCGTGTCGGTCGTCGCCAACCTGGTTTTGAAGCTCGGAATGGACGCGCTGCCGAAGGCGTCCCTCGCACGGTCGAGCGATCTCTCGAGAACAATCGCCGAGATCGCGAACGTCGCCCTGCCGCTGCAGCAGCCGTTCGTCGGCTACGGAGCGTTCGCCCACAAGGGCGGCCAGCATGTGGCCGCGGTGCTGAAGCACGCCGATTCGTACCAGCACATCGACCCGAGCCTTGTCGGCAACTCGCCACACGTGCTCGTCTCGGAGCTCTCCGGTCGCGGCAACATCCTGGCCAAGGCGCGCGAGTTTGGGCTCGAGCTGGATCGAGACGATCCCCAGACGAAGTGGCTTGTCCAGCACCTCAAGGAGCTCGAGCACCGCGGCTACTCGTACGAGGCCGCCGATGCTTCGTTCGAAATGCTTATGCGCCGACTGCGGCCTGGGTACGAAGCGCCGTGGACTGTGGCGGACTTCACGACCCTGGTGCGCAAGGACGGCGGTTCGGTGCACGCAGAAGCCACGGTCAAGGTTGAAGTTGCGGGCAAGGTCTATCACACGGCAGCTTCCGGAAACGGGCCCGTCAACGCGCTCGACGCCGCGCTGCGCAAGGCCCTCAGCCCGAAGTTCCCCGCCCTTCGGGGCGTCAGCCTGCACGACTACAAGGTGCGCATCCTCGACGGCGCCGCCGGCACTGCGGCGACGACGCGTGTGCTCGTGGAATCGGGTAAGGGGTCGAAGCGGTGGACTACCGTCGGCTGCTCGAGCAACATCATCGAGGCATCGCTGGCGGCCCTGCTCGACTCGTTCGAGTACGCACACCAGTCGCGAACCGCCGCAATGAAAGCTTGACGGGCCGCCCCGTCGTGAGGGGAGGTCGGCCCGCTCGCGCAGCGAGCCGCGCGGGAGGGGATTCCCGATCCTCCGCGCGGCAGGCGATCCCAGATCCGCTCCGCCGCGACGTGCGAATGCTGGGTGAGATTCTCGGACAGGTGATAAAGGAATACGGCGGAGCGGCGCTCCTGAAGGACGTCGAGACGCTACGCAGGTCGGTCATTCGCGCGCGCGACGCCGATGTTCACGAGCGCAGGACTGAGAACATCGTGGCGTCCTGGCCGCTCGAGCGAGCCGAGCAGGTGGCTCGCGCATTTGCCGTCTACTTCCACCTTGTCAACCTGGCTGAGGAGCACCATCGGGCTCGGGTCCTGCGCGAACGCGACAGCGGAGCGCGACCGATGCCCGAATCGCTGGCGGCGACCGTGGCCTCGCTGCGCAAAAGATTGGGCCGCCGGCGGCTGGGCGAGGTGCTCGCCTGCCTCGAGGTGCACCCCGTTTTCACGGCCCACCCGACCGAGGCAAGGCGCCGTGCGGTGGTCGCAGCCATCCGTCGTGTGGGGGAGCAGCTGCGCCGGCTCGAGGATCCGAGGGCGTCCGAGGGCGAGCGCAGCGAGTCCATGCGCAGGATCACCGAAGAGATCGACTCTCTTTGGCGAACCGGTCAGCTGCGCACGACGCAGGTCACGCCGTTGGACGAGGTCCGCTCGACGATGGCCGTTTTCGATGAAACGCTGTTTCGTGTCGTGCCGGAGATCTATCGCGAGCTCGATCGCGCGCTCGGCCCATCGGATGCCGGCATGCGCCCTCCCCTCGCGCCCGCGTTCCTTCGCTTCGGCAGCTGGGTTGGGGGCGATCGCGATGGCAACGATTCGGTGACCGCGAAGGTGACCGCGGCCACGATGCTGATACAGGCCGAGCACGCACTGCTCGGACTCGAAGCGGCAACGCTTCGAATCGGCCGGGCGCTCACGTCTGATGCGGCCACCACCCCTCCCGGTGCCGAGCTCCGCCGCCGCCTGGCGGCGCTGCGCGCCGTCGAGCCTGAGCGATCTGCCGAGCTGGAGAAGCACTCGCCATCCGAGCAGCACCGTCAGTTTCTGCTCCATGTCGGCGATCGCTTGCGCGCAACACGATCAGGGGCACGCGAGCGATATGCGTCCTCGGCGGAGCTGCTTGCCGACCTCCGCAGCGTTCAAACCTCACTGGCGGGCGCGGGCGCGCCGCGCCAGGCATACGGTGAGATGCAGCACCTAATCTGGCAGGCGGAGACATTCGGGTTTCACCTAGCCGCGCTCGAGGTGCGCCAGCACAGCGGGGTCCACGCGCGAGCACTGGCCGAGGTCCGCGCGAAACGAGCGCTGTCGCCGCCGACCCAAGAAGTCCTCGACACGATGGCGGCGATCGCAACAATTCAGGCCCGGTTCGGCCCCGAGGCATGCCGGCGCTACGTCGTGAGCTTCACCCGCAGTGTCGGGGACATCGCCGCTGTGTACGAGTTGGCCGAGTACGCAGACGGCGGCATCCAGCCTGTGCTCGACGTCATCCCTCTTTTCGAGACTGTCGAAGACCTGCATGAGGCGCCGAACGTAATGGAGCAGATGCTCGGGCTTGCGCCAGTGAAGCGTCGCCTCGCGGAGACAGGCCGCGGCCTCGAGGTGATGCTCGGCTACTCCGACTCGACGAAGGAGGTGGGGCCGCTATCCGCCACCCTGGCTCTTTACGAAGCTCAATCACATTTGACCGCTTGGGCCAAGCAGCGTCGCGTGCGCCTGACCATGTTTCACGGGCGCGGTGGAGCGCTCGGGCGCGGGGGCGGTCCAGCCAACCGCGCGGTGCGCGCCCAGGCGCCCGGATCGGTTGCCGGTCGTTTCAAGGTCACCGAGCAGGGCGAGGTCATCTTCGCGCGGTACGGAAACGCCGCCATCGCACGGCGCCACCTCGAGCAGGTGGCGTCGGCCGTGCTCGAGGCGACGACCGCGCCCGCGCGGTCCGAGCCCTCGAGCCGATTTCGCAAGCTGGCGGCCGGGGTTGACGCGGCGTCGCGCGCCGCTTATCGCGCGCTGGTTGAGACTCCGGGTTTCACCGAGTGGTTCGCAGACGTCAGCCCGATCGAAGAGCTTGGCCGCATGCGCATCGCATCCAGGCCGCCGCGTCGAGGCGGCGGGGAGTCACTCGACGACCTGCGCGCGATCCCGTGGGTGTTCGCTTGGTCGCAGATGCGCCTCAACCTGCCGGGTTGGTACGGAATTGGCAGCGGCCTGGAGGCGGCGCACCTTGATGACCTCCGCCGGGCCTACGCCAAATGGCCGCTTTTCAACGTCCTTCTCGACAATGCCGAGATGAGCCTTGCCAAGACCGACAGGCGGATCGCCGCGCGATACCTGGCGCTGGGCGACCGCCCAGACCTCGCGGAGCGTGTTCTCCGCGAGTACGACCTCACGAAGAAGAACGTGCTCGCGGTCACCGGGCATACACGACTGCTCGAAAGGCATCGGGTCCTGTCGTGGGCGGTCGAGCTGCGCAATCCTTATGTCGACGCGCTTTCACATTTGCAGCTGCGCGCGCTGCGCGAGCTGCGGGCGACAGGTCGATCGGCGCAGCGGCGGGCCCGAGCTGAGCGATTGTTCCTGCTGACCGTCAACGGAGTTGCCGCCGGCCTGCAAAATACCGGCTAATTACACGTTCCCGAGAGGTCGAGACAGCTTGAAAGCCACTCCGGACCACGCTAGAAGTCGAAGCGGCCGTCGAAATGCCTGGCGACCTCCGGGCGCGTCAGCTCGTAGATGGCGAGGCGATGGCCGGTGGGCGTCGTGAACGAGCAGCAGGGACCCATCGGAATCTCCAACTTTTGGGCCTTTTTCCAGCCTCGCTTCCTCAACTCGCGCATCGCAAGGTCGAGGTCTTCGACCCTGTAGATGAAAATCGGCCGGTCGCCGTCGAGGTGGTCGGTGAGCAGAACGTAGGGCGGCCCATCGGTGAGCTCGATCTTCGCGACCCGCGCGCCCATCCCCTCGATTGCGAAGGCCAGCCTGCCACCGAGCACGTCAGTGAAGTACTTCGAATCGGCGGCGACGTTGGAACTGGGCGTGTATAGATAGTCGAGCTGTACGAACGGGAGCGGCACGGCCTTGCTCCGCGTCGTCACGCCGCCAAGGTTAGTCGAACGCGGGCGCCCGCCTGGGGGTGTGCGTGTCGAGCGATGTGATCAGGGCACTGACCACGACCGGGTCGAGGTGCGGTCCGGCTTCCTCCTGAAGAACGCGACGAGCTTCGCGCTCGCTTCGGGCTCGCTGGTACGGCCGGTCTGAGGTGAGCACGTCGTACATGTCGGCCACGGCGACGACGCGGGCCTCGATTGGAATCGCATCGCCGACAAGGCCATGCGGATATCCGCTGCCATCCATCCGCTCGTGATGGTGAAGCACCGCCAAAAGAGAGCGCTCGAAGTGGCCCGCCCATTGCAGGATCTTCAATCCGACTTCAGGGTGGGTCTTCATCAGCTTCCACTCCGAGTCGTCAAGCGGGTCGTGCTTGTGGAGGATGGAGCCTGGGAGAGCCAGCTTCCCGATGTCGTGCAGCAGGCCCGAGCGCGCGAGGACGCGCTGCTCACCGTCCGTCATGCCCAGCTGGCGCGCGATCTGGACGCACAGCTCGCCTACGCGGCCATTGTGTGCTCGGATCTCGCGGTCGGACACATGCACGATTCGTGCCTTGCCGCTCCGGTTTGAAAATCCCCCTACCAGCGGACCTGGGATGACGATTGCCATCCGCTACCCCCTTTGGTTGCTGCTCGCTCTTCAGATCGACAACGAAGCAGCTGGACAGGGGGGTCGCTTACCGAAGGGGGATCAGTCGGCTACTTTTCAGAGCCTATCCGAGGAAGCGCCGGCGGTACAGAAGGAGAGCGAGGACGCCACATATCAATAGAAGGGCGAGCGCCATTGCGGTCAGCGCGACCCACGAGTGTCGCCGGCGGTCGCGAACGAAAGCCTCGGCCGGGACGCTGCGCGGCGCGTAGCTGGACGCCATCGCGAACACTGGCGGGGGCGCGGACGGCGCCGCGATTGGAAGCGGTCGCCTCAACGGGTTCATAGACATGGTCGTGTTCTCCTGCGAAGGCATGGCCTGCTGGAGACCACCGTAGGCAGCGTTGGGGCGCGTGTCGTCCGGGCCTGTACTGAATGTTTAGCCGGCGGGGCTCGCGGTTGCGAACCTCGCCCGAGCCGCTGGGCCTGGCAGAGCGATGAAGCTCACCAGCCAGCCCACCGTACCGGTGACAGGCACGGCTCCCGACCAAATGTTCGGCTCCCACCAGATGCCGGTCGTCGACGCCAGCACTATGAAATAAGAAGCCGTCAGCGCCGCCGGCGTCAGGAACAGGAAGGCATGGAAGGCGTACGGCCGCGCGGGCGATGGGCGCAGGACATACAGGAACAGGTCGCCGGCGACCCCTCCGACAATCGCAACCAGAACGAGCTCGGTGTGGTTGGCGACCGGGCTGACGAGCAGTGCGTTGATGGTCAGGATCACCGTCACCGTCCCGATCGGAAGCTCGAACCTGCGCAACAGCAGTACGAGCAGCCCGGCGACCATCGCCGCGTACAGGATCAGACCGATCATCCCGAGCTCCTCTTCCATCCACAGCGGGCCGCGCGCGTCCGGCATCGTTCCCGCCGCCCATCTATCGATGAGGGGCTGGTCGAACTGCAGGAAGAATGTGAGCATCGAAAGCGTCAGCGCGCCCGAGATGATCGCCGGCCAGGTCGCACGATTCCCGCCCCGGCGCATGGCCGCGCGAAGAGGACCGCTGACGATCAGCCCCCCAGTGAACATGAGGAAGAGATGCGGCGGGCTGAACAACGCGGCCACGCTGAATTCGACGCCAAACCGCCGGTGCCACACGAGGTCCAGCACACCGCCGATGGCGAAGAGCACGGTGCCGAGCAGGGAGACCCCGTAGCCGTCAGGCAGCAGCTCATCCCACATCCCGTAACGGCGATAGTTGCGGACCACGTTCAGGGCGAGATAGATCCCGATCGCGGTCATCCCCGAGTAGAGGACGGCGTGATACGGCGTGAAGAAGTTCGTCTCCACGCCTTTGAGGCTGTGATGGTGCCAGGAATCGAGATACGCGCCCGCCATCAACCAGATGCAGAGGAGCACGAAGGTCCAGGTAAAGCGCGCGCTGGCGGTGCGTGGTTGCCGCGGCCGGCGCGCGGCGGGGGTCGAGGGCGCAACTGCCATCACCGTTCTCCTTCTTGATGTTCAGAAACAGACGATGAGGGCGTTTCGTTTCGGATCTCGGCGCGCAGCTGTTGAAGATCCGACTGAATCTTCGGGTCGAGATCGAGCGCGACGGGCTCCCGCGGAGCGGGCTGGCCGGTGCGCGACGCCTCGGAAAGGCTTGCGTCAAGAAGGCGATCGGCCGCTTTGATCCGGGACCGCACACGGCTGTGCGGGGCTTTCGAGACGACGAGTTGGGTAAGGTTGTCGAGCTCGTGCAGCAGCACGCGCCGCCGCAGAAGAGCCAGGCTGGCCACGTGGTCCTGGCCCGCGGCCAGCGCGAGGGCTGCGCGATCCCAGAGATCGGGCACCTTCTTGCGGACCGAAGCCAGCATGGCTTCCACCCCATTCGGCGCCCCATCAGCCTTGACCACCGGATCGCATCCTAGGCCGGGCCGCTTCATACATCATCCGTGAGCGCACGGAGATTTAAGATGCGCGCGGCGACGCCGTGTTCGAAAGGGAAGGAGTGATGGCGGCCATCGCCCTCGTGCTCGAACGCGCGCGCGCGGGCGAAGGCCAGACTCTATTCGTGATCGGCGAGGCCGGTCTCGGCAAGACAAGCGTGCTGGAAAGCACGCGCGAGCTGGCCACCGGGTTCGCAGTCGGGGTCGGCCGGGGTCAGGCAGTGGAAGCGACGCTCCATTTCGGGATCGTGAGCGAAGCGCTCCGAGGATTGGGCGCGGGCACACCGCTGGACATCCCTAAGGGAGCGGCGCCGGCGGGCCTTGACGCAAGGGCCTCTTACTTCTACGCGACGCTCCGCGACCTGGAATCCCGAAAAAAGCCGGCGCTCATCCTGCTCGACGACCTGCACTGGGCGGACCCCGACTCGCTGGCGCTCATATCGTTCCTGAGCCACCGTGTCGCCTCGGTGCGCGTCGCGATCGTAGCCACCCTGCGGCCCTGGCCGCGGGCGGCGCTCGATCTCGCCCGGCATCTCGCCCAGCAGGGGCAAGCTGAGCTCGAGCAGCTGATGCCACTCAGCCCGCCGGCGGCGACTGCGCTGCTCACCGAGCAGATGGGCGCCGAACTTTCCGAGGAGACCATCAGCCGGGCCTGGGCGGCGAGCGGCGGCAACCCCTTGTTCCTGGAAGAGATCGCGCGCCATCTTAGAGATGGCCGCAGCTTGGAGGATCTGGACGAACGCGGATCTGAGGCCACGATCCTGCTGTCGCGCATCGCCGGCCCAGGTGCTGATCTGCGCTACGCGCATGCGGCGAGCGTTTTCGGTATCGAGTTCCGGCCCATGCTGGCAGCCCGGGTGGCCGGGATGAGCGAGGCCGAGGCGACCGAAGCCCTTGGCGTTCTGGTCGACACGGGGCTGGTTCGGCCTGGCCAGGCCGGCTGGGCGCAGTTCACTCATCCGCTTTTTCGCCAGGCCCTCTACGAGGACATGGCCCCGCCGGTCCGTGAGCGGTGGCACGCCGCGGCATTCAAGCATCTGCTTGCTCATGGTGTCGAGCCCGGCGAAGCGGCAGAGCACGCCGTGAGCGGCCAGCTGCGCGGGGACGTCGAAGCGATTGCAGTGCTCCAGCGGGCGGGCAGGGCGGCCATGGCTGACGGGGCTGTCGCCACCGCGCGCCACCGCTTGCAGTCGGCCGTCACCCTGGCCGGCGACAGCCCGTCGACACAGCTGCTGATCGGGCTGGCCGAGACCCTGCTGTCCACGGGCGAGCCCGCGAAGGCCGTCGACATCTACAGCCGTGTCCTCGACGGCGCCGCGGACGACGGCGATGCTCTCGCCGACGTCCACCGCATGCTCGGCCGCGCGCTGTTCGCCAGCGGAGATGCGCGCGCCGCCGAGGCGCAATTCGCGGCCGCAGCGGAACTGGGGCTCGACGCCGCCGACCCGACACCTGGCATCGAGGCGCTCCTCGACCACGCCACCGTCTGCTGGCTCGCGGGCCGTATCGCGTCTGCCGTCGACTACGCGAAGCGGGCCCGGCAGCTGGCCCGTGACGCCGGTCCGGACGTCAGGCGGCGGGCGGAATCGACCTGGGCCCTGGTCACGTTCCTTTCGGGCTCAGCTGAAGGGATTCCAGCGGCGGCAGCCGCGGCCGCCGAGGCCGAGCTGAACCCATTGCTGGAGACCGTCGACCCGACCTGGAGCTGGGGACCGATTGGCAACTACATGTTCATCTCGGAGTTCTCGGAGAACTACCACGAAGCTCAGCGTGTGCTCGACGTCGCCTATCGCGCCGCGGAGCAGCTGGGCGCGCCGATGGCGATTGGCCTGCTCGATACGCTGCGCACGAATGCCCTCATCAGGCGCGGCCGCCTGAGCGAGGCGCGCGATCATGCCGAGCACGCGTTGACGATGGTGGACCTGGTGCCGTCGCTGGCCGGTTACGCATGGATCGCGAACGCTGCCACCGTTCTCGAGATGGGGCACATGGACGAGGCGGCGGCATGGTGCGACCGGCTCGACAAGCTGCCGCAGAGCATGGTCCAGCGACTCTGGATTCAGCGCATGCGCGGCATCATCGCGGGCAGGGGCGGGCAGCAGCAGCAAGCGAGCGACCTTTTTCTGGTCGCGGAGAAGATCGCCAATGAAGCGGGCCTCAACGAGCCGTGCGTGGTGCCCTGGTCCCGCGACGCCATCACCGCTCACGTTGCATGCGGGCGGCTCGACGACGCCGCCCGGGTCGTCGCCTGGCTGGAGGCCAAAAGCGCGGACCTGCCTTGCCTCTGGCCGCGCGCAACAGCCGTCTTCGGGCGCGCCCAGCTCGCGGAGAAGGCAGGCAAGAACGATATGGCGGCGGAGCTCTATGCCCAGGCGCTCGAGGTCTATTCGCAGATCCACCAGCCGCTGTCAGAGATCCGCACGCTGATCTATTTCGGACGGTTCCTGAGACAGGTCGGCAAGTCGGTCGAGGCGCGTCCATATCTCACGCGAGCGGCGGATGTCGCCGCCGAGGCCGGAGCCGCCTGGCTGGCGCAGCAGGCCATGGACGAGCTGCACGCCGCCGGCGGCCGGCAGCGCAAGCACGCGAGCCCAGACGACCTGACACCGCAGGAACTTCGCGTGGCCCGGCTGGCGATCGACGGCCTCAAGGTGCGCCAGATCGCCGACCATCTGTCGCTATCGCCGCGCACGGTGGAGACGCACCTGCAGAAGGTCTATCAAAAGCTCAACGTGTCATCGCAGATTGAGCTGATCAAGGCCGGCATCCCGAGCACGCGGCCATCAGTGCAGCGTTGAAGGCTTCCGGCCGCTTCACGCAGACGAAGTGGTCGCCTTCGACCTCGTGCACGACCGGGTTGGCGAGGACTCTGCACAGCTCGCGCTGAACGTCCGGCGAGATCACCTGGTCGTTGGAGGTCAGCACCACAGCGCTCGGAGCCGCCATTTCACCAAGCCAGCCGCTCGAATCGAATGCGATCGCCTCGGTCGCCGCCTGCAGGATTGCGCGGGTGTCGTGCTTGGCGATCTGGTTCATGACCCACCGGCCCTGCTCGCCATCTGTTGATCGAGGCGCCAACACCGCCATCATCGCCGCCCTGCGCAGAGGTTCGGGCGCGACCTGCGCAGCCCGCGTGAGCAGACGAATCGCGCTGCCGCCCGCTGTCGAAGAGAAGTTGTGGGCCGTGGCGCACAAGACCAGGCCACGAATCATTTCGGGGTGTCGCCGCGCGAAAAGCTGCGCGACCAGCCCGCCCAACGAATAGCCGGCCACGATCACGCGACCAAGCTCCAGGAGCTCGACGATCGCCGCCAGGTCATCCGCGCACTGGCCGCCATCGAAACGCCGGGTCGCGATGCCGTCGCCGTGCCCTCGCAGGTCGGGCGCGATGACGCGGAACCGGCTCGACAGCTCAGGGATCGCGAGCGACCAGTTCAGGTCCGCTGTCCCGAGCAATCCATGCACTAGGAGCACGGTCGGGCCGCCGACAGGCCCCGCAGCCTCGCGGACAAAGATCGTGCCGCGACCCGGCAGATCGAGCCGCCGTCCCGCCGGCATCTCGTTGGCGAAATGCAGGTCGGCGAGGTCCAGACGCTCCAGGCCGGTGCGCTTTTTCGGGTGCTGACTGCGAGCGGTCCGTCGATTGGTCCAGAACATTTCGCTCCTCCTTCCGGCCCGGTTGGGCTCGGTGAGGCGGAGCGTCGAAACAGACCCCTCGCGCTGAGGTCCGGATCAAGTACGAGATGAGTCGGAGCACGGGCGCGAGACTGGTCCAGCCGGCTCGGTGGACTGGTCTCAGGCGGTGGCTGCGGTCTCCTCGAGCTCTTTCAAGCGATCGACCAGGCGCCGGACGCCGTAGGAGCGGCGGTTGAAGTAGGCGGCGCGGCTCAGCCCGACCCGCCGCTCGACCGCGTAATGGCCGCCGATCCGGCGGACGTAATACAGGTTCAGGATCTCACCCGCCTGTGCATCGACCTGCGAAGGCGAACCTCGCAGCGACGCGATGGAGTCCTCGATCAGCTGGCGCAGCGAAGAAGCGTTGTGGGATGGGAGGCAGCGTAGGTTGACAAGTGGGCTCTCGCCCAGATCGCGAAGATTGTTGAACACCTTGAGTGCGTGCTCGAGGCGCTCTACGGTGATGTCTGGCGCGGATGGGCTCGAGTCCTGTTCGAGCGGCGGCCACAACACCGCGGCGGCCTTGGCGACCTCCATCTCCGGGAATGTTAGGTAGCTCATCAACCAGCCGACCAGCCCGCAGATCACGACGCTCCCGTAGACCACGTCCGCCGAACGAAAAGCGATCTCGCCGTTCTGTACCTGGACAGCCGTGAGGTACACGGCCGGCAGCAGCGCGCCCGTGCCGGCCGAGAACACCCTGAGTTGAAAGATGCGATCGGAACGGGGTCGGGCCCAGAGCAGCAGGAGGTCGCTGAGGACTCCCACCACGGCGGCAACAGGCAGGTACTGGTACCGCCCGTACTGCGCGCACAGGAGCAGAGCGGTAAACGTGAGCATGAGCGTGACGCTGCCGGGCGCAAGGCGTACCTGGCGCAGCAGTAGCAATACAGCGCCACAGACGATCGCGCTCTGCATGAGCAGGCCGAGCGCTCCGAGTTCCTGGTCGATATACGTCTCGACAGGCTTCGGGTTGTACGGATAGCCGCCAATCGCATGTGCAGCCCAGTCGTTGATGTAGGGGTGGTTGAACTGCGAAAAGAACGTGATCGCCGCGAACACCATCGTCGCTGAGATCAATGCGGTGGGCCCCGCAACGAGCTCACCGCGGGCTATTGCCGCCCGCAGCGGACCCGTGACGATGAGCACGCCGCCGGCGATCTGCAGGAGGTTTGGCGGCCGGAAGATCGCCGGCACGCCGAGGACCTCCGTGCCGAACGCCTCAGACCACCAGATGCTGATGAGGATCCCGACCGCAAAGGCGATGCAGCCGGCCGCCGAGAGCTCGTAACCGCTGGGGATGATCGTCTCCAAGCGCCGCTCTGACAGCCAGCGCCTGAGCGCCGTGCCGGCGAGAAACAGAGTCACCAACAGCCAGGCCGTCTGTGACGGTGCGTGGAGCCAAGGCTCCGGTGCCACGTTGCGGTCTATCCAGGCATCGGAATACCCGGCGACGACGAGGATCGTCGCGAGCATGGCGAAGGCCCAGTCGAACTTCGTCCCAGGCCACGTCGCCGGTTTGAAGATGCTGATCCGTCCGGCGTTGTCCAAAGTCCGACACAGAATGCTCCCAGCAGCACGACGGCGCAACGGCCCTCAGGGATCAGCTCATGCGGTCGAACATCGGGTTGACCGGGCCGTGGCCTTTGCCGACATCGAGCGAGTGCTCGATGGCGCCGGCGATGAATGCTTTGGCGGCCCGCACCGCTTCCAGCGGCCCCTGGCCTTTGGCAAGTCCCGCGGCGATCGCGGCCGAGAACGCGCAGCCGCTGCCATGCGTGTTCTTCGTCTCAAAGCGGTGGCCTTTCAGCTCGACCATGTCCTTGCCGTCCCAGTAGATGTCGACGGCCTGCTCATCCGAGTCCGCGTGACCGCCCTTGACGACCGCTACGTGCGGCCCGAGCGCAACCAGGTCGCGCGCCGCCTGGCGGCGATCGTCGAGCGTTCTGAGGGATCGGCCCAGCAGCACCTCCGCCTCGGGAAGGTTGGGGGTGACGACCAGCGCAAGAGGGAGAAGGTAGCGATAGAGCGACGCGATGGCGTCGTTTTGGAGCAGCCTCGCGCCGCCTTTCGCGACCATCACCGGATCGACGACAAGCTTCTCGATCCCGTGCTCGCGGATCGCGTTGGACACGGCCTCGATGATCTCTGCGCTAGCCAGCATCCCGGTCTTCGCCGCCTGCACGCCTATGTCATCGACCACCGCATCGATCTGGGCGCGGATCACGCGTACCGGCACTGCATGGATATCGGTCACCGTGATCGTGTTCTGGGCGGTGATGGCGGTGATCGCGGATGTCCCGTGCACCCCGAACGCCGCAAACGTCTTCAGGTCTGCCTGGATGCCCGCGCCTCCGCCCGAATCCGAGCCGGCGATGGTCAGCGCGACCGGGAGTTTCACCGAGACGGCTGCAGCCGGCGCCCGCCCCAGTACACGGCCGCGGCGACCGCGATGCTGACGAGGCCGCTCGCGTCGGCGCCGTGCAGTCCGCCGATGAGACCATCGTTGAAGAAGTGCGGCGTCGACACCACGTTGCCGAAGAGGTTTGTGTAGTTGACGAACAGGAGACTCGTGGCCGCGCCCGCGAGCCACGCGGCGAGCGCAAGCTTCGGGCGAGCGCGCCCCTCGAAGACGAAAAAGCTGAGGAGGACGACCGCGGCCCACGCCGGCGCCCACAGGTAGGTGAGGATCAGGAAGTCCTCATACGCCACATGCAGGTCGGTCACCAATACCGCGTAGGCCGCAAGCGCGGTGCCGAGAATTCCACAGCCCAGCGCTGTTTGCCAGCGCTGCAATCGGATGCCCATCGTCAGGGTCACCAAACCGGCCGTGTAGACGTCGAGGTAGTTGGCCCAGATCTCGCCGACGACCACGAAGACGAAGAAGGGCACCGCCACCCATACCGGTGCGTGCGTGCTGATGACCGCCAGCACGCCCTGGCTGGAGGCGAGGTTCGCGTCGATGGTCGGCAGCAGCAGGCCAAAGAGGCCGAGGAGAACCATCGGCACGGCTACGCCCACGATTGGCCAGAACGTCACTGACCGCGTCGGGCTGGATGACGGGAGATAGCGCGAGTAGTCGCTGGCGAACGGATACCACGAGGCGACCAGCGCGAAGCACGTCATGAACCCGAGCACGAACGCGCCGGGATAGTCGGCGCCCGACACCGACCGGCCCTGCCCCCAGTGAAATTGGGGCGCCAGCAGCACGAAAAGGACAGCCGCCAGCGCGACGAAAATCACCGCGCCGTACGTCTCGAGGACTTTGATCGTCCGGTGGCCGTACACCGCGACGCCCACGCTGAGCGCGGCGATCAGGATGACGAGACCGAAGGTGATGGCGCGGTTGCCGCCGCCGAAGAGCTGAGCGCCGGCCTGGGCCGCGATGACGCAGTCGACGGCGAACCAGCCGACGGCGAGAAAAAGCGTGAGCGCCGCCCCGACGTAGGACCCGCGCCGGCCGAAGATGCCACGCGTGAAGACGATCTGGGGCAAGCCGCTTCTGGGACCGGTGTTGCTGAGGAGGCCGAGAATCAGCGCCGCCGCGACGGTGCCGAGAATCGTCGCCGCAAGGCCGTCCCACACGCCCAGGCCGTAATAGGTCGTGAGCAGGCTGGCGGTGAAGAGGCTCGCGTAGTTGGTGAATGCCCCCGCCCAGAGAAATCCGAGCTCACGCGGATGGCCATGTCGTTCGGCGGCCGGAATCGCGTCGATGCCGTGCGTCTCGACCTTTCCGAAGGCATCGGATTCGACGGTACGAGCGGCGACGTTGCTCAAACTCTCCCTCCGCTGGCATTACCCAGTTCAGGTTCTTGCGGTCGGCGCCATACGCCCTCTCAGCCTTTACTCGGCTCCCGCTGATTCGATTCTAGAGAAAGATGAGACCAAGGCTGGTATTCGACGTGTGCCAGATGGCTCCTGGCCATATGGATCGGGTCCGATAGAACAGGTAGCCGTAGACGAGTCCTTGGAGCGCTCCAAAAAGTCCGATAAAAGGCGCCACCCAGATCGGAAGGCCTGAACCCACGACGAGCATGGGCACGTGGAAAAGGCCCCAGACCATCGCGGAGAGGGCCAGGCTGTTCCCCGGCCGGCCCAGCCATGGCATCAGTCGGCCGAAGATCACGCCTCGAAAAAAGCGAGCTCCTCAGGCACCCCGTTGGAGAGCGACTGCAGCACTGTCGTGGCTGTCACGATCGGAAGCGACGCCGACTGCCAGAGGAGCCCCGGTCTGGCGCCCGCAGCTAAGGAAACCAGGGCCAGACCGACACCCATGGCGGCCAATCCGACCCCCAACGCAAGGTCTCGCGGAATCACGGTCAGGCCAACTTCGCGCGCGCGGACCCGGAAACACGCCACCGCCACCAATGTGGGCAACAACAGGAGCGGGATCGTGAGAGCGACGTTTGCGGCCTTCCCCGCGATGAGTGATGGAAGACCAGCGGCTGTCAAGTCGGCAGCCCACGCCTTGGGCAGACCGTGCGGAATGATCAAGAACCACACGACTGCGACGGCTGCGAGCTGCAGGACCGCCACCGTTGTCGCCAAGCCGAAATCGCGAGAGCGAGCGTTCGGCGGGCGAGCATCGGGCATGGCCAATTGCCGGCCGC
Organism: Candidatus Eiseniibacteriota bacterium; assembly: GCA_035601515.1. Lineage (GTDB taxonomy): Bacteria > Chloroflexota > Dormibacteria > Dormibacterales > Dormibacteraceae > UBA10449. The sequence goes on from DATNOD010000098.1 coordinate 22,283, forward strand.
GAGTCGCGAAGTGGATCACCGAAACGTAGGCAACTAGAAGAAGCAGGTTGATCGGAGCGAGCCAGGGCGTGTACGCGAATATGCCGGCAACCACGTTGATCGCCGCGTAGACGATGAGGAGCGGGGTCAGCAGCGGATGGTCGCGCACGAGGGCCGCCGCTCGCGCCAGCATCTAGGCCCGGTCGAGGAACTCCGTCACGAGCGACTGGAAGTGATGGACGCCGTTCTCACGCTTCGCGGCAAAGCGCCCGCGGTCGTACGACCTCGATCGCAGGCCGCGCTGCACCTGCTCGCAGACCACGATGTCCTCCTGCTGGATCTCGTCCGAGAACGCGATCGTCTGCTGCATCGACTCCCAGCCGGCACCGGTGCCGGGCTCGGCGAAGAACCATTCGAAGATCGTCAGCGTCTTGTCGACGCCGAGCGGGATGATCACGTTTGTGCTGACGTTGTCCTGGTAGATGTTCAGCATCGTGTTCGGGAACAGCCAGTAGTAGAGGGCGTCTTCCTCGGCTCCGGGCATCCGGATGTAACGCCGGTCGCGGCCCGGCACCTCACCTGGTTTCAGCTCTCGGATCGGCGCGTGCTGCTTCGAGTAGTAGCGGAAGGTCTCGACCCGGTACTGGTCGTAATCGAGCTCTTTGAAAAGCCCCGGGTGCGCGATGGGCAGGTGATAGCCCTCGAGGTAGTTGTCGACGTACACCTTCCAGTTGCACTCGATCACATAGTCGCGGCGTTCGACCCGGCGCATGGTCGACAGGTCGTAACCGGCCCTCCGGATCTCGTCCGGAATCGTTCCGATCCAGTCCGCCAGCGGGGCCGCATGGTCGTCAAGGTTGGCGAAGATGAACGGCCCCAGCGTGTCCACCTGGACGGGGACCAGCCCGAAGTCCGCCTTGTCGAAGTCCTCGGTGCCCTCCATCTCGCGCGCGACCTGCAGGCGCCCGTCGAGTCCGTAGACCCAGCCGTGATAGCCGCACTGCAGCGATTTCCGGTTGCCGCGAGTCGTCACGACCTGGGCGGCGCGATGGCGGCACACGTTGTAGAAGCCACGCAGGCGGCCGTCCTCGGGATGCGTGAGGAGGATCGGCTCGTCGAGGATGGTGGTTGGCTTGAAGTCACCGTGGCGGGCGAGCTCGCTCGAGTGGGCGACCAGCTGCCAAGTGCGCGAGAAGATCCGCTCCTTCTCCTGGTCGAGGACCACCGGGTCCAGGTACATCCGGGAAGGCAGCGTGTGCGCCCGGGCGACCCCTGAGTTGGTTTCGAGCTTCATGACTGAGGGCACATTCTCGCACCCGCGCAAAATGCTGCCGTGGCTGCATCGCTGGTCATCTTGAATGGGGTTGTTTGGGCGCCAGGACGGCCACGCGCCACCGCTCTCGCAGTCGAGGGCGAGCGGATCGTGGCGGTCGGCGGCGACGCCGATGTCCGCTCGTTGGTCGGCCCTACGACCCGCGTCCTCGACGCCGCCCACGGCACGATCCTGCCCGCCTTCAACGATGCCCATGTGCATTTCCTCATGGCGTCGAGGTCGCTCGATGGCCTCGATCTCTTCGGGGCTCAGACGCAGGAGGAGGTCGCCGACCGGATACGCGTCTTCGTTGACGCGAGGCATTCCGGCTGGCTCGTCGGCCGGGGCTGGTTTTACTCGGCATTTCCCGGCGGCATGCCGTCGCTCGAGCTGCTCGACGAGCTCGTGCCCGACCGGCCGGCCTACCTCGAGTCGTTCGACGCACACACCGCGTGGGTCAACAGCCGCGCTCGTGCCGTGTCCGGGCTCGGGCCCGGCTCCGGCGTTCTCAAAGAGGCGGCGATGCTCGGTGTGATTCGCAACCTGCCGCCGCGGACCGCTGACCTGGACATCGCTGCCGTGCAGGCGGGAATGCGGTTGGCTGCATCGCGCGGCATCGGCTCCGTACAGGAGGCCGGCGACGGCATGGCCCAGCTTTCGCTTTACGAGACCCTAAGAGAGCGCGACGAGCTGACGATGCGCGTTCGCCTCGCGTTCGACATGATTCCTGGCCTCGATTCAGCCGGCTGGGAGAAAAGACTCGACGACTACGAGACCGCTCGAGTCCGCCATTCGGGCTCATGGCTCCAAACGGGAATTATCAAAGCGTTCGCGGACGGCGTCGTCGAGTCGCGAACGGCCGCGATGCTGGAACCCTACCAAGGCAATTCAGAGAGCGGCGAGCTTCTCTGGGAGCCAGATGAGCTCGTGCAGGCGGTGGGCGCGGCCGACGCCCGCGGCTGGCAGGTGCAGGTGCATGCGATCGGCGACCGCGCCATCCGCGTTGCGCTCGACGCATTCACCGGCTGCGATCAGGGCCACCGGCATCGCGTCGAGCACATCGAGACGCCGGCGCCGGCTGACATCGCCAGGTTCGCAGAGCTCGGGGTCATCGCCAGCATGCAGCCTCAGCACGCGGACTCCAACCTCACATCGGTTTGGCGGCGCAACCTCGGGGCCGAGCGGTCGATGCGCGGCTGGCCGTGGCGCGTGCTCCTGGCTTCGGGGGCCAGGCTGGCATTTGGCACTGACTGGCCAGTCGTGCCCATCGATCCTGTCGCCAGCTTGCAGATCGCGACCGAGAAATACGCCGCGCAGCGAATCGGCATCGAGCAGGCCGTGGCGGCATGGACGTCTGGTGCAGCGTACGCAGAGCACATCGAAAATGAGAAGGGCGCGCTGCAGGCCGGCAGGCTCGCCGACATCACGGTCCTCGATCGCGATGTGGCATCGACGCCCGGCGACGAGCTGGCCGAGACAAAAGTAGAGGCGACCGTGGTTGGCGGTCGCCTCGTATACGAAAGCTAGACGGAGATCAGTCGCCGGCCGCGGGTGCTGCTTGCGCCTGCATCATGACCGGTCCGGTGTGGATGGCATGTCCCCTGCCCACCCACCAGAAGGCCACGGCGACCCCGATCAGGATTGCGACGGTCACAAACGTGTACACCTCGAACTGTGTCCGGCTTACGTTCGCGACGTCTGCGCTCCACTGGTATGTGAATAGGTTCGGCCACAGCGAGAAGACGGTGGCGGCGACCACCCAGAACATCGTGAGGATGACGCATATCCAGGCGCCGGCGTTGCCACCCGGTACGACGAACGGCCGCTTCACGTTCGGATACTTCTTTCGCAGCGTGAGCAGAGCCGGGAATATCAGGATGTAGGAGAAGGTGGTGGTCGAGATCACGAGGCCGAGGACCGCCGCGAAGTAACCGTGGAGGCCGCCTCCGGTGACGAAGAAGGTGATGAACATGAAGATGGTGGCGATGATGCCGGACAGCACGTTCACCACGATCGGGGTTCCGAACCTGGTCGAGAAGTAGCCGAGCTGCTGCGGCCCTGATCCTGCCAGGGCTCCGATTGCCATCAGGCGGTCGGACCCCATGAGCCATGTGGTTCCGCTCGAGAGCAGCACGAATACGAAAGCCAAGCCCGCGACGTGGTTGAAGAACGGCGCAGCTCCACCCAGGACGCTGCTCGAGGCGAACTGGTAGGCGGCGACGAAGCCCGCCACATTGCTGAGCTGGTCAGTGGACAGGATCAGGATCACGCCGACGATCGGGACGGCGTAGCCCAGGAAAGAGATGATCCCAGACGCGTACACCGCGCGAGGGATGTCACGCTGCGGGTTGTCCATCTCTTCGCTGGCGTTGGTCTGCAGCTCAAATCCGATCCACTGGAACACGATCACTCCGATGACTCCGATCAAGATCGTGGTGTCCGTCGGAAAGAAGCCACCGAGGTTGCCGTGGAATCCGTGCTGTAGGCCGGACACCAGGACCAGGAGGGCGAAGAAAGCGAGGAGTGCGAGCCGGATGATGGCGCCCAGGTTTGGCACCCACTTCATGTAGCGAAGCGACAGGATGTTCATCGTCACCGCGACCCAGATGAACAGGAACCCGATCACAGTCTCGGGGCCCTGGTTGCCGCTGAACGATGTGCCCCAAAGCGCGTCGATCGCCGCGATCGAGACCGCGGCCAGCGTGCCGCCCAGCCAGATCGGGTTGCTCAGCCAGTACAGGACTCCGACCACCGCTCCCGCGAAATGGCCGTATGCCAGCCGCACCCAGTCATATGTCGCCCCCTCGGTCGGGAAGGCAGAGCCGAGCTCAGCCGTGATGAGGCCGTAGGGAATCAGGAAGGTGAGAGCGGAGACGATAAGCCAGAAGATCGCCTGAGCGCCATAAGAAGACGATTGGCCGACCGTGTCCAGGGCCACGATCGCGCAGACGGTGAAGAAGATCATGTCGAATCTGAAGAGAGACTTCTTGAGCTTGCGTTTCTCAGCGACAAGCTCGGCTACGGCTGCGGATTCCCCCATGCCTCACCCTCCCCAACGTTAAGAAACGATGAAATCGCGACAATTAGAGGGCCCGGGGCAATCGCTGTCAAGCTGGCCCTAGTTCGGGAGGGGATCCATACGTGAGCACGCCCACCGCGCGTCAAGTTTCGACATCTCGCGTCAAAGAGCTGACCGCGCGCGAGGAACAGAAGTTCCGGCAGGCCCGGCCCCGGTCTCAGAAGCTCTGGCAGGAAGCCCGCGCAGTCATGCCCAGGGGCGTTCCCTCGTCATTCCAGGACGCGGCGCCGCAGCCGGTGTTCATGGAACGGGGCAAGGGCAGCAGGGTCTGGGACGTGGACGGCAACGAGTACGTCGACTTCCACAACGGCTTCGGGGTGATGGTGGTCGGGCACGCCCATCCG
>DATNOD010000099.1:0-1584 GCA_035601515.1 Candidatus Eiseniibacteriota bacterium
GAGGTAAGGGCGACAAAGCGCGCATCGTTCCGTTGAACGCAACCGTGCGCGAGGCCTTCAGCGCAATCCGGCCGGTTGTTGCCGAAGGGCCCGTTTTCCGCGGCAAGCGCGGGCCATACACGGATCGCGGTATTCGCAACCTGCTGGCAGTGCTCGGTCGTCGCGCCGATGTCGCGCATGTTCACCCGCATCGGTTCCGCCACGACGCTGCTCGGCGCCTGGTTGAAACGGTGGATCTGCCGACCGTTGCCGCGCTGCTGGGCCACAGTCGACTCGATACGATCCGCATCTACGCCCAACCGGACGAGTCTGCGTTGGAACGAGCCGTCGTCGCGCTCGAGTCGCGCTAACGAACGGTCTGTGACGGAAACGATGGGTTATCCCGCCAGTGCGATGGGACCGCAGTTGCGGGCGTACGTCGAGCACCAGCTTCTCACCGACTTGCAGTTCTACGGAGTGCCGACCGTCGGCTTGTCCTTTGATTGGTCCAACCCGTGCCAGGAAGGGCACGTCACACGCTACCTCGACGGGATGCTGGAAGAGATGTCAGACGTCGGCGTCAACCGGTCCGACGGAACGCCAGTCGCCGAGGGATGGCTGGACTTCATCCATGGTGGCGGCGACGCCCCACTCTTTGTTTTTTGGCTCTTCCTCAGGCTTCGCGAAGGAGATGCTTGGCGTAAGGTCAAGGGTCAAGCAACGATCCCCGGCATGTCTGGGAGCGATTGGCGGACCACAGCCGAGATGTCTGTACGTCTGAAACAACATACGACGCCAGATGGTCCGGGGACCCTCTGGTTGTTGGATGGCGACGTACACGCCGTGAATCCTCCGAAACTCGATCCTTATGAGCGGAGCCAGGTTGCCGCAAAGACGCGTGGACGGCAATGTCATCTGAGATGCTCGGTCAACAGGCTCTGCCACGCGTCGGGCATCGCTGGGTAAAACGCGCCACGATTGCAGCAGTCATTTTGCTCGCGCTGTGCTTGTTCCTTGTCGGTCTGGACTGCCTGGTCGCTGGGCCGACAGGTGGCTGTGCGGTGATACTTGGTCAGGCCGCCATCGTGACCAGCGCCTTCCTAGTTTCAGTCGTGGTGCAAATGCTCGGTAATTCGCGCGTGCGGCAGGTGAGTGGACGTCACTGAGGACGACATTGTGCAGGCGCGTTCCATCGGTCTCGCGGACTCGCCGTTGTCCATTGCGGCTCGGCGCGAGTTCCCTGATTCCGACGTAGTCGTCAGTGCGCGTGGACTCAGCATCACCACCCATGCCAGCCAATATTGCTGCACCAGCTCATACGGCATCAGCCGGCGGGCGCTGCGGTTTCTAAGGCGGTTCAATGACGGCGAGCACGTACGCCGAATACCGACTCACGGGAGGCTGACGCCATGCGGAAACTGACCTTTGGCATGAACCTGAGCCTGGACGGCTACATCGCCGCGCCCGGCGACGACCTCGGCTGGAGCGTGCCGAGCGACGAGCTGTTCCAGTGGTGGTCCGACCGGGTGGGGGCGACGGGCCTGGCGCTGTACGGGCGCAAACTGTGGGAGACGATGAGCTCCCACTGGCCGACCGCCGACCAGC
>DATNOD010000100.1:0-10450 GCA_035601515.1 Candidatus Eiseniibacteriota bacterium
AGGTACCCGCGGAACGTCTCCGACTCACCGTCGAATGTGTTGCGATCGCCCTTCCACAGGCTCGAATGCACATGGCACGAGCTGCCGATCCAACGATGGTCGGGCTTGGCCATGAACGTCACCGAGCAGCCGTGCTGATGGGCCATCTCCTTGATGCCGTTCTTGTAGATGACGTGGTTGTCGGCCATGGTCAGCGCGTCCGCGAAATGGAAGTTGATCTCCTGCTGACCCGGCCACGCTTCGCCCTTCGAGCTCTCGATGCGGATGCCGGCCGCCTTCATCCCATTGCGCACCGCCCGGATGAATGGCTCGTCGTAGCTCGTGGCGAGCACGTGGTAGTCGAGGTTGTAAGGCACCGATGGGGTCAGGCCGCTATAACCCTTGGCGTGCGCCTCGGCGAACGTCTCCTTCAGCAGGTAGAACTCGAGCTCCGAGCCGAACATGGGCTCGAAGCCGAGCTTGCGCGCGCGCTCGATCTGCGCGCGCAGCACTTGACGCGGCGAAGCAGTCACCGGTGCGCGGTCGTGCCACGCGACGTCGCTCAATACCAGCGCTGTGGCCTCGAGCCAGGGGATGCGGCGCAGCGTCGCGAAGTCGGGCAGGAGGTCGAAGTCGCCATAGCCACGCTCCCAGCTCGCCATCTCGTATCCGGGAACCGGGTCCATCTCCATGTCGACGGTGAGCAAGTAGTTGCAGCCTTCGGTGGGCTCGCCGTGCGCGGCCGACTCGACGAAGTACTCGCCATCCACGCGTTTGCCCATCAGGCGTCCTTGCATGTCGGTGAACGCGACGATGACGGTGTCGATCTTTCCGGCCTTGACGTCGGCGGCCAGCTGCTCCTTCGTCAGCAAGACGTCACTGCGAGGTCTTTCTGTGCCGGCCCCGAGCCCGCGCCACGAAGCGTTCGAACAGCGCGCGCGCCCATGGCAGGTCGGTGGTGAGCTCCTCCGGATGGCACTGCACCGCAACGATAAGGCCGTCGTCCGACTCGACGCCTTCGACGGTCCCGTCCTCGCCGTGGGCGGTTTGCTGCAGCCCTTCGGCCAGGTCCTTTATCGCCTGATGATGCAGGCTGTTGACGCGGATCTTGTGCTCGCCGGCTGCCCGACCCAGCTCAGACGTTGGATCGACCTCGATCGTGTGCGCCAGGTGGCTGCGCCCGAGCGCGCGCACCTCGTGACCCTCGAGATGCTGGACCAGCGAGCCGCCCATCGCCACGTTGATCACCTGCTGGCCGCGACAGATGCCCAGCACCGGCAGCTCACGTTCACGCGCCTGACGGAACATCGACAGCTCCGTCTCGTCAAGCTCGGGATCGGTGTCGCCGACCTTGTCGTCCCGTCGTTCTCCGTAGAAGGACGGATCGACGTCCCAGCCTCCGGGCAGGAGGAGGCCATCGACGTCGGGGAGCGCCTTGGTCCCGGGGAGCAGGTCCACGGGCTCGGCGCCCGCGGCAACCACCGCCCGGCGGTAGGGCCCGAAGTACTCCAGGCCCCGCCGCGGGTGAACGGTGATCCCGATCTTCGGGCGTTGGTTAAGCGCCGACCGCCTCAAGCTCGGCCTCGATCTTCGCGAGCTCTTCAGCTGAACCTTGCACCTTTGGACCTTTGAACCAATTCTTCGCCGACAGGAACCAGTAGCCGCCGGAATAAACCAACACTACCGCGACCGCGAGGATGGCGTAGTTGAAGGTCGTCGGCGTGTTCCCGGGAGAGAGCTGCGGAAGCACGAAGAGGATGGCAATGAAGGCTATCCAGATCACTGCAATCCATCCGATCACGTAGCTCCAGCGTCCAAGGTGCCATGGACCGCGCTGGAAGCGCTCGCCTGCAAGCAGGCGCAGCAGGATCGGGATGCCGTACGCGATGTAGAGGCCGATCACCGCTATCGACGTCACGGCCGCATACGCGACCGGGTTCCAGAGGTAAGGCAGGCCCAGGATGAAGGCGCCGACGGCGGCGAACCAGATGGAGTTGGTCGGAGTTCGCGTGCGCGGGTTGATCTTGTGCCAGAACTGGGAGCCGGGCACGGCGCCATCGCGCGAGAACGCGTAGATCATCCGCGAGTTGGCGGTCACGGATGACATGCCGCAGTAGAACTGCGCACCTACGACGATGAAGAGCAGGAAGGTGCCGAGGTTCTTGCCGACCGCGTCGACGAAGATCTGCGCGGGAGGAACTACGGCCGTTGCCTCCGCGGTGTAGTTCTGGATCGCTGAGGTGACACCAATGAGAAGCAGCCACCCGGCAAAGAGTGAGACGACGATCGACCATACGATCCCACGTGGTCCGCCTATGGCGGCGTTGTGCGTCTCCTCAGTCATATGCGCGGATGCGTCGTAGCCCGTGAAGGTGTACTGGGCCAGAAGGAGGCCGATGAGGAATACGTAAATGGGTGCGCCGGCGAAGCTGAAACCGGTGTTATTGACGAAGTGAGTGAACACGAACGAAACTGACTGATGGGTGGTGCCGGCGGGACCAAGGCCGCTCCCAGGAATGAAGAACAGGGCGCCGACGATGACCACGACTCCTACCAGGTGCCACCAGACCGAGATGTCGTTCAGGATGGCCACGAGTCGGATGCCGAACGTGTTGAGCAGACCGTGGGCGAAGAGGATGACCGCATACACAGCAATGATGTGTGGCGGGTCGAGTGTGTAGTTGAAGAGCTGGTTGAACAGGGCCGACATAAAGAACGCCCCGCCAAAGTCGATGCCGGCTGTGACCCCTACCTGGCCCAGGAGGTTGAACCAGCCCGTGAACCAACTCCAGGCCGCGCCGTTTTTTCCGCCCAGCTTGGCCGCCCAGTAATAAAGCCCGCCGGCGGTTGGATAGGTCGAGGCGACCTCCGCCATGGACAGGCCGACGAGCGTTACGAAGATTCCGACCAACGGCCAGCCGATGTTCATGATGATCGGGCCGCCCGTGTTCATTCCATAGGCGTATAGGGTGAGACAGCCCGAAAGTATCGAGATGATGGTGAATGACACCGCGAAATTGGAGAAGGTGCTCATCCGCCGCGCGAGCTCCTGCGCATAGCCCATGCGATGGAGCTGCTCGACGTCCGATTCTTGGGCCTTCACACTCATTCCTCGGTCCTCCCCAAACGGCGCTGCGCACAGCGCTCGGCAGCCCTCCCCTCAGGCTTGCGCGGAACCTAACAGGCGATAGGATTCTTGTCAAGGATGTGCCGGGAGGGGGCTGATTGGGCCGGGATGTAACAAACGACACGGCGCCGGAGTCGAGGGTCGGCGAGCTGGTCAGACACCACCTGGCCAGCCTGAGCCCGGCCGAGCGGAAGCTGGCCCGGGTGCTCCTGGCTTCGTATCCGATTGCCGGCCTGGAGAGCGTCGCCAGGTTCGCCGAGCGGGCCGGCGTCAGCCCGCCCACCGTGACCCGGTTCATCACCAAGCTCGGCTTCCGCGGCTACCCCGAGTTCCAGGAGGTGCTCCGCCACGAGGTGCAGAACCGGCTTTCGTCGCCGCTGGAGCGGTACCGAGACGAGGAGCCGGGTCGTGGCGCCGGCACGCTTCTCACCGACGCCCTGGACGTGTCCCGGCGCAACCTGCAGGCCACGGTCGAGCAGCTGTCGCACCACGATTTCGAAGAGGCCGTCGGGCTCTTGTGTGACGTACGGCGGCGGGTCCTGGTCCTCGGCGGCCGGGTCAGCGCTCAGCTCGCGCGCTACCTCGCCGGCCAGCTGCACCTGCTCCGGCCGGGTATCTCGCTGGTCGACGCTGAGCGCAGCGCTCCCGCCCAGCAGCTCATCGACGTGCGCAAAGGCGACGTGCTGATCGTGTTCGACTACCGGCGCTACCAGGCCGACACCATCGAGAGCGCGCGAATCGCCTCCACCCAGGGCTGCAACGTCGTGCTCTTCACCGATCCCTGGCTCTCGCCGGCTTCGGCGTTTGCGCGCCAAGTGCTTGTCACCAGCGTCGAGACGGTGGGGCCGTTCGATTCGCTGGTGGGGGCGACGGCAGTGCTGGAGGCGATGGTGGCTGCAGTGTTGAACCGGCTCGGACCGCGGGCCCAGTCACGCATGCAGAGCCTCGATCGGCTGCGAGCGCACGACGTCATCAACGAGGGCGACGCTCCGACCTAGCGGGCGACGAAGCGTTTGTAGTCCTCGGGTGTATCGACGTCCACCGGATGTTTCAGGCCGTCGACGTCGAGCTTGGCGACCAGCTCGGGGCGTGCCCTTATGATCGCCCGGCAGCCGACGTCGCCCTCGAGCGCCATCAGGTCTCCCCAGAGCTCGCGGCGCAGCAGGACCGGTGGATGCAGGAGGCCGCCGAAGCTCAGTGCCGCGGCTGGCAGCCCGGACTCGCGCTCGAGCTCGAGCAAACGATCGATGCGGCCGGCACCGTCGGGCTGGTCGCCAAGGATGACCATCGCCGCCTCAACATCAGCATCGAGGGCAGACAGACCCGCGCGAAGCGATGAGGCCATGCCCGATTCGTGGTCCGGGTTGACCACAACGCGAGCCCGCCCGAAGGCGATCCGAGCCTGTATCTCGTCCGCTTGCGCGCCGAGCACCACGAAGACCTCATCCAGCTGAGAATCGTTGGCATGCCCGACCACCATCTCGAGCAGCGGACGCCCGCCGAAGTCGAGAAGCTGCTTGGGCCTACCCATCCGCCGAGATGACCCGGCGGCGAGCACGACGCCCGCCGAGCGGGTCAAACCTCGACTGATCGCAAATACCGCGCGGGTTCTCTTTCGAATTCGCCCAAACAGCCGGCGGAGCAGAACCAATACGTGCGCCCGTCCCGCACCGTCTTGCTGGCGGCGGTGAGCGGGTCGACCGTCATGCCGCAGACCGGGTCGGTCGCAAAGATGACCGCGGGCTGCTCCACCGCCGGCGCAGGGCCGCGCTTCTTGCGAGCCATGACGACATCCGCAAGTGCAAGCACCGCGATCTCCTCCTGGCTGACACCTCGTACCTTGCCCGCCGGGCTGCGCAGCCGCGATAGCGTCGGCTCGTCGAGGCCGCGCGCATGCAGAGCCGTACGCACGGCCGCAGCGCGCCGGTTGCTGGCGATGAGGCCGACATCGACCGCGGGGTGGCTCAGCGCAGCCTCGACTGCGTCTTCGTCGTAGTGGCCCATCGTGGCCGCGACGGCCCAGGTGTCGAGCCCTGGGTTCGCCGGGGCGAGGTCGAGGCTGCCGAGCACGAGATCAGCGGCGGGAAAGTCCTCCGGGCGCGCGCCGGGGTGGACGGCACACGTGCGGAAGCCCGCCAGCGAGCCCATCTGGATGAGCGTGCGGGCGGCCGGACTGTCCCCGAACACGAGCAGCAGCGGGCGCGGCAGGTGCGGCTCGATGAAGACGTCGAGCGAGCCGCCGCTCGGGCAGGTGGTGGCCACCGTCAGCTCACCCCGCTTTCTGGTCTGTTTGACCTCTTCCGCTCCCACGATCTTGACGAGCTGGGGCGTTCCCTCGGCCAGGGCTCGCAGCGCCTCGCGCCTCACGACCGGCTCCGAGCAGCTGCCGCCGATCCAGCCGCGGAGGCGCCCGTCGGCGGTGATGACGGCCTTGTCGCCGGGCCGCGCCGATGTCGGCGGCTCGCAGCGGACGACGGTCGCCAGCGCGCACGGCGTCCCGTTGGCCGCGTATTCCCGAAGCAAATCCAGAACTTCGTCGGCTATTCGGTCACCCCTTTCGATCTTAGAGCCGCCCAAACCTTGTCCGACGTGACCGGCATGTCGATGTTGGTGATGCCGTAAGGCGAGAGCGCGTCGATGACCGCGTTTACGTATGCGGCGGGGGAGCCGACCGTCGCGGATTCGCCTACGCCCTTGGCGCCCAGCGGGTGATGCGGCGACGGGGTGACCGTCTCGCCGATCTCGAACTTCGGCGTCTCCCATGCGGTCGGAATGAGGTAGTCCATGAAGTTGGAGCCGATGCAGTTGCCATCGCTGTCAAACGTGATGAGCTCCATGAACGCGATCCCAAACCCTTCGGTGAGGCCGCCGTGGATCTGCCCCTCGACGATCATCGGGTTGATGCGCACGCCGCAGTCGTCGACCGCCACCATCCTGTTGACCTTGACCTGACCCGTGCCCTTGTCGATATCGACGACAACCGCATAGGTGCCGAACGGGTAGGTCATGTTCGGCGGGTCGTAGTAATGGACGCCCTCGAGACCAGCCTCCATGCCCTCGGGCAAGTTGGTGTACGCGGCGAATGCGATCTCCTGGATCGTCTTGGCGCGGTCGGGTGATCCCTTTACGTAGAACTTGCCCCGCTCCCAGATGAGGTCTTCCTCCGCCGCCTCGAGCAGGTGCGCGGCCAGCTTGCGCGCCTTGTCCCTGAGCTTGCGGCTGACCATCGCCGTCGCGGCGCCGGCAACGGGCGTGCTGCGTGATGCGTAGGTGCCAAGTCCATACGGCGCCGTGTCCGTGTCCCCTTCCTCGACCGCGACGTCGGCGGCGGGGATGCCCAGCTCTTCGGCGACGATTTGCGCAAATGTCGTCTCGTGGCCCTGGCCCTGCGACTTCGTGCCCATCCGAAGCATCGCCTTCCCGGTCGGGTGCACGCGCAGCTCCGCGCTGTCGAACATGCGCAGGCCGATGATGTCGAAATCCGCGCCGTGGCCCGCGCCCACGACCTCGGTGAAGCTGGCGATGCCGATACCCGTCACCTCGCCCTTCTTTCTCCGCGCCTCGACGTCCTTCCGCAAGTCGTCGTAGCCGAGCTTGTCCAAGGCCACGTTCATCGCCTTTGGATAATCGCCGCTGTCGTAGACCCAGCCTGTCGCCGACGTGTACGGGAACTGCTCGGGCTTGATGAAGTTGTTCATGCGGAACTCGGCCTGGTCGATACCGAGCTCGAGCGCGGCGTTGGTGACCAGCCGCTCGATGAGATAGCTCGCCTCGGTGACCCGGAACGAGCACCGGTACGCAACGCCACCTGGCGCCTTGTTGGTGTAATAACCGTCGGCCGTCACGTGTGCCGTGGGGATGTCGTACGAACCCGTGACGATGTGGAAAAGGCCGGCTTTGAACTTGCTCGGCTGAGCGTCTGCGAAGAAGGCGCCGTTGTCGCTGTCGAGATGGACTCGAAGCGCGGTCATCTTCCCGTTGGCGTCCACGGCCAGGTCGCCGGTCATGTGGAAGTCGCGCGCGAAGCCGGTGGAGATGAGGTTTTCGCTGCGGTCCTCGATCCACTTCACCGGCCGGCCGATCAGCAGGCTGGCTGCCGTTGCCACCACGTAGCCCGGGTACACCGGCACCTTGTTCCCAAAGCCGCCGCCGATGTCCGGAGAGACAACCCGGATGTTCTGCTCTGGCAGGCCCGTGACCAGAGCGAACACGGTGCGGATCGCGTGTGGAGCCTGGCTCGTCATGTAGATCGTGGCTTTGCCGGTGGCAGGGTTGATGTCCGCGACGCATCCACAGGTCTCCAGCGGGGCAGGATGGCAGCGCGGATAGAAGGTGTGCAGCCTAACCACCTTGGCTGCCTTCGCGAAAGCCGCCTGAGTCGCGGCCTGGTCGCCGGACTCCCAGTGGTAGATGTGGTTGTCCTTCTGGCCTTCCTTGTCGTCGCGGATGAGCGGCGCGCCGCTCGCCTTCGCGCCGTCGGGGCTGATGACCGCCGGCAGGACTTCGTAGTCGACGACGATGGCGTCGCGAGCGTCCTCCGCCTGGTACTTCGTCTCGGCGATGACGGCCGCCACCTCCTGGCCCTGGAAGCGCACCTTGTCGGTGGCGAGCACAGCCTGCGTATCGCCGCTGAGCGTCGGCATCCACGCGAGCTTGTGCTGGGCCATGAGGTCGCCGGTGACGACGGCGATCACGCCCGGCTTCGCTCCCGCCGCGCTCGTGTCGATGGAGTTGATGCGCGCGTGCGCGTGCGGGCTGCGCAGGATCGCCATGTGCAGCATTCCGGGCAGCGTGAGGTCGTCGATGTAGTTGCCCTTGCCACGGATGAAGCGGCCGTCCTCTTTGCGCTTGATCGATTCTCCGATCCCGCCGTGCATGTGCATGGTGCTGCTCACTTGACACCTCCGGCCGGCACCGCCGCTTGCTGCAGCCTGGCCGCGTGCTGGATCGCCTTGACGATGTTCATATAGCCGGTGCAGCGGCAGATGTTGCCGCTGATCGCCCATCGGATCTGCTCGTCCGTCGGATTCGGGTTGTTCTCGAGCAGCGCGGTGCCGACGAGCATCATCCCGGGCGTGCAGAACCCGCACTGCAGGCCGTGCTCCTCGTGGAAGCCGATCTGCAACGGCGATAGCGTTGCGCCCTGCGCCAGGCCTTCCACGGTCTTGATCTCCCTGCCATCGACCTGGACGGCAAGCAGCGTGCACGACTTGACCGGCTCACCGTCGAGAAGCACCGTGCACGCGCCGCAGCTGGTCGTGTCGCAGCCGACATGGGTGCCGGTGAGGGCGAGGTTGGTCCTCAGGAAGTCGACCAGGAGGACGCGCGGCTCGACGTCACCAGTGCGCTCGGCGCCGTTGACTCGCATCGTCACCTTCATGCCCTCACCTCCTGAGCCCGGCCCAGCGCCGTATGCAGGCCCCGCTGCACGAAGATTCGAACCACGTCCTTCTTATATGCAGCGCTGCCGCGGATGTCGTCTTTGGGGTTGGCGGCCTCGGCGGCCAGACGCGCCGCCTCGCGGATCGTCTCGTCGGTCAGCTCGTGGCCGACCAATGCCTTCTCGGCTTGGGTCGCCTTGATGTTGGTGGGCCCGACGGACGTCAGCCCGATCCCGGCCCGGGTGACCTTGCGGCCGTCCATCTCCACCTGCACGGCCACGGCGACCGTGGCGAAGTCACCAACCTTCCGCTCGAGCTTGTTGTAGGCGCCTCCCGCCCGGCCGGATGAGATCGGAATCCGGATCGCGGTCACGATCTCGTCCGGTTTCAACGTGGTGGTGAAGGGGTCCTGGAAGAACCCGGCGACCGGTATGACCCGTTCACCGGATGCCGAGCGGGCCACCAGCTCGGCGCCAAGAGCGAGCATCACCGAACCCCAGTCGCCGGCCGGGTCCGCATGGCAAACGGACCCGACGACCGTGCCCCGATTCCGGACCAGGGGATCGGCGATCCAGTGCGCGGCCTCGCCCAGGATCGGAGCCTTCTTGGCCAGGTCGAGATCGTGCTCGACGTCGACATGCCGGACCAGCGCGCCGATGCTCAAGTGGCCGTCACTGCGGGCGATCTGGTTCATCCCGGGCAGGCGGCCGATGTCGAGCACCAGCGCGGGCTGGGCAAACCTCAGCTTCAGAAGCGGGATGAGGCTCTGGCCGCCCGCCATGACCTTGGCGTCGTCGCCCCGTTCCTTCAGGACGCCGAGCGCTTCGTCGAGTGTCGCCGGGGCGCGATAGTCGAAAGCGGCTGGAAACATCTGCTTCCCTCCCTAGAAACCACCCCGTGACTCGCTACGGGCGTCCTGGTGTCTATGTGAACACCGGGTGGTTGCGTTGTCAAACAGTCGAATGGGATGGGGGGTAGGATCACCACAGGATGGCGACTGAGACGGTTAAAGCGCTCAGCGCGGAGGAGATCACCAACCTCTGCCTTCGGCACACCCTCTATGACTGGTCGGCCCAGGCGGGCTTGAAGCCGATGGCTGTCGAGAGCGCGAAGGGGGTCTACTTCCACACCGTCGACGGCCGGCGGTTCATCGACTTCAACAGCCAGCTGATGTGCGTGAGCGCCGGCCACGGCGATCGGCGAATTATCGAAGCGATCAAGCGGCAGGCCGAGCAGCTTCCATACATCAGCCCGTTCATGGCGCACGAGCCGCGCGCCCGGCTGGGCCTCAAGCTCGCCGAGCTGCTGCCGGGTGACATCGACAAGGTGCTGTTCACGCTGGGAGGCGCCGACGCCAATGAGAACGCGATCAAGATCGCGCGCACGGTAACGGGGCGTCACAAGATCCTGGCCCGCTACCGCTCGTATCACGGCTCGACCGGAAGCGCGATCCAGGCCACGGGAGACCCGCGTCGTTGGCCGAACGAGTTCGCGACCGGCGTCGTCCACGTCCTCGACCCGTATCACGGCATCCAGCGTGGATGGGACACCGCTGACGAAGCGCTGGCCGACCTCGAGGAGACGATCCAGCTCGAAGGTCCTCAAACCATCGCGGCCTTCATCCTCGAACCGATCACCGGCACCAACGGCATCTTGATCCCGCCCGACGGCTACCTCGAAGGCGTGCGCGACATATGCAACCGGCACGGGATCCTGCTCATCTGCGACGAGGTCATGACCGGCTTCGGGCGGACCGGACGCTGGTTTGCGGTCGACCACTGGGGCGTGGTCCCCGACCTGATCACGCTGGCCAAGGGCTTGACAAGCAGCTACGTTCCGCTCGGCGCGGTGGGCATGCGGCCGAAGGTGGCGTCGTACTTCGACGATCACGTCTTCTACGGCGGCCTCACGTACAACAGCCACCCGCTCGGCTGCGCCGCCGCGCTGGGCGCGATCCAGGCAT
>DATNOD010000101.1:0-4839 GCA_035601515.1 Candidatus Eiseniibacteriota bacterium
TCGCCCCACGGTCGGGCCACAGCCTCTCGACGGCGGCAACAGGGTCCAAGTGCGGTCAGTATGGGCTGTGGTTGAATGACTGAAAAATTGGGTGATGACGCTGACGAGCTGAAAGCCCTCCGCGACCGGTACGTACCGCGCGGCATCACGACCGCGCACCCGATCGTTGCCGATCGCGCGCAGGGCTCGGAGGTCTGGGACACCTCAGGCAAGCACTACATCGACTTCGTGGGTGGGATCGGCGTCATGAACGTCGGCCACAACCACCCGCGCGTCATGGCCGCCGTACACGAACAGCTGGACCGCGTCACGCACACCGCGTTCCAGGTCGTGATGTACGAGTCGTACCTTCGGCTGGCCCAAAGAATTTGCGAGCTGGCTCCAGGCGATCTGCCCAAGAAGGCGATCTTCTTCAGCACCGGCGCCGAGGCCGTGGAGAACGCGGTCAAGATCGCTCGCGCGGCGACCGGACGCGAGGCGATCATCAGCTTCAGCGGCGGCTTCCATGGACGGACGCTGCTCGCCCTCAGCCTCACCGGCACCGTCAACCCGTACAAGCAGAACTTCGGACCTTACGCGGCGGAGGTCTACCAGGCCCCGTTCCCCTACGAGTACCGCGGCTGGAGCTCGGAGCAAGCGCTCGCCGCGCTGGAAACCCTTTTCGAATCGGCCGTCTCCCCCCAGCGCGTGGCGGCGATCATCATTGAGCCGGTCCTCGGCGAGGGCGGTTTCGTCCCGGCCCCAATCCCCTTCCTTCGCGAGCTTCGCAAGATCACCGAGAAGCACGGGATCCTTCTGATCGCCGACGAGATCCAGACCGGTTTCGGGCGCACAGGCAAGTTCTTCGCCATCGAGCATTCCGGCGTGACGCCGGACATCATCACGGTCGCGAAGAGCCTGGCGGCGGGCTTCCCACTCTCGGCGGTCATCGGACGCGCCGACGTCATGGACGCGCCGGCGCCCGGCGGCCTCGGCGGCACCTTCGCCGGCAACCCCGTCGCCTGCGCCGCCGGCCTCGCGGTTCTCGACGTCATGCGCGACGAGCGGCTGCCCGAGCGCGCCGCCAGAATCGGATCGGTCGTCGAAGAGCGCATGCGCACCTGGGCGGCCGAGCATGAGCTGGTCGGCGATGTGCGAGCGGTCGGGGCGATGGCCGGAATGGAGCTGGTGCGCGACCGCAAGGACAAGACGCCGGCCGACACCGAGACCGCGCGCATCCTGGCGCTCGCCCGCGAGCGCGGCCTGCTGCTCTTGCGATCCGGCATGCACCACAACGTCATCCGCACCCTCATGCCGCTGACCATCCCGGACGACCAGCTGACGGAGGGCCTTGAGATCCTCGGCTCGGCGCTGGCCGAGGTCGCCCGTATACCCGCAAGGAGCAAGAAATGAGCACGACGCTGAAGCGACGGGAGATGTTCATCGGCGGCAAGTGGGGGCCGGGCACAGGTCGCGAATATCAGGAGATCGTCAACCCTGCCACCGGCAAGGTCATCGCAGAGGTTCCGAAGGGGACCGAAGAGGACGTCAACACTGCGGTGAGAGCAGCGCGCGACGCGTACGACGATGTGTGGTTCGACACCACGCCGCGCGAACGGAGCGAGCGCCTGCTCCAGCTCGCCGAGGTGATAACGCTGCATGCCGAGGAGCTCGCGCGCATCGAGTCCGAGAACGTCGGCAAGCCACTGGCGCCGACGATCTCAGAGGAGATCCCGCCGATCGCCGACTGCTTCCGGTTTTTCGCCGGCGCCGCGCGCCTGCTCGAAGGGCGCGCTTCGGGCGAGTACATGAAGGGATTCACGAGCATCCTCCGGCGCGAGCCTCTCGGCGTCGTCGGCTCGATCGCGCCCTGGAACTACCCGTTGATGATGGCGGCGTGGAAGCTGGGTCCGGCGCTGGCGGCAGGCAACACGGTCGTGTTGAAGCCGTCGGAATGGACGCCGCTCACGGCGCTTCGCCTCGCTGAGCTGGCCGAGGACATCTTTCCGCCTGGGGTGCTGAACGTAGTCACCGGTGATGGCGAGCCGGTGGGCGCGGCGCTGGTCCGCCACCCAGGTGTCGCGATGGTTTCGCTCACAGGTGACGTCGCCACCGGCAAGATCGTTGCCCGGGATGCGGCCTCGACGCTGAAGCGCGTCCACCTCGAGCTGGGCGGCAAGGCGCCGGTCATCGTCTTCGATGACGCGGACCTCAACGCGGTGGTCGAGGGGATCAAGATCGGGGGCTTCTTCAATGCGGGGCAGGACTGCACGGCGGCGACGCGCGTGATCGCCGGCCCGCGCATCCACGACAAGCTGGTGAGGGATCTGGTGCCCGCGGTCCAATCGCTCAAGGTCGGCGACCCGGCCGCCAAGGACACAGACATGGGTCCGCTCGTCTCCGAGGAGCAGCTCGAGCGCGTGTCGGGGTTCGTCGAGCGTGCGCGCAAGGCCGGTGCTGAAATCGCAACCGGAGGCGCACGCATCAAGCGACCGGGCTCCTGGTACGAGCCGACGATCGTGCTCCCGCCCGGACCGGATGCCGAGATCGTGAAACGCGAGGTGTTCGGGCCTGTGGTCACGATCCAGCAGTTCACCGACGAGGACCAGGCCCTGGAGTGGGCGAACTCGGTCGATTACGGACTTTCCGCCTCGGTTTGGACGCGCGACGTGGGCCGCGCGCTGCGCATGGCTCGGCGCCTTCAGTTCGGAACGGTGTGGATCAACACGCACATCCCGCTGGTCAACGAGATGCCGCACGGTGGATACAAGCAGAGCGGCTATGGCAAGGACATGTCGATCTACTCACTCGAGGAGTACACGCAGGTCAAGCACGTCATGGCGTCTCTCGACTGAGCACTTCAAGAAAGCCCGCGGCCCTGCACCTGGAGGGGGTGCGCAAGAACTACGGCCAGGTCGTCGCGGTCGCCGGGATCGACCTGACCGTCGAGGAAGGCGAGTTCTTCACCCTGCTCGGTCCATCCGGGTCGGGCAAGACGACGCTGCTCCGTTTGATCGCCGGCTTCGAGCGCCCCGATGGAGGCCGGATCGAGCTTGGCGGGCGCGACGTCACCTCCGTGCCGCCTCACCAACGCGAGACGAACACCGTCTTCCAGGACTACGCCCTCTTCCCCCACATGACCGTGGGCGACAACATCGGCTACGGGCTGAGGGTCAAGGGCGTCCCGGCGGCAGAGCGCAAGCAGCGGGTCGATCGCGCCCTGAGGATGGTGCGCCTCGTCGGCCTTGACAAGCGCAGGCCGAACCAGCTGTCCGGCGGCCAGCGCCAGCGCGTCGCCCTGGCTCGGGCCGTGATCAACGAACCCGAGGTCCTGCTCCTCGACGAGCCGCTCGGTGCGTTGGACCTCAAGCTGCGGCAGGAGATGCAGCTGGAGCTGAAGCGGATTCAGAAGGAAGTGGGAATCACGTTCGTTTACGTCACGCACGACCAGGAGGAGGCGCTCACGATGAGCGACCGTGTCGCCGTGATGGCCGACGGCCGCATCGAGCAGATCGGCCCGCCGGTCGAGGTCTACGAGCGGCCCGCCACTGAGTTCGTGGCCGGGTTCATCGGCATCTCGAACCTGCTGACGCGAGAGGGCGTCCGCTTCGTCGTCCGTCCGGAAAAGCTGCACATGTTGCGCGAGAACGACGCGCCCGCGCCGCGCATGACCGTCGAGCCCGGCATCGTGGAACAGGTCATCTATGTAGGACAGTCGACCCGCTACATCGTGCGTCTCGACCATGGCGAACAGCTGGTGGCCGTGCGCCAGAATATGGAAACCGCGGACGATGAGCTGCATTACGAGGGCCGCCGGATACGGCTCGCGTGGGCGCCCGAGCATACTTACGTGCTCGATCAGCAACAGCCGCCCGGTGAGAAACCGGCGGCGGTAGAAGCAAGCAAGGAGAGGTAGGAACAATGAGATCGACAAAAGCCCCCGCCATGTGGGTGCGGCTGGGAACGATCGCCGCCGCGGCAGTGATCACGATCACCGCCTGCGGCTCGAACGCCAGCCCAGGCGGCTCGACGGCGGCGCAGCCCCCAACCGCTGGCATGAAGCCGCCGACCTCGGTCGGCGCGGGTGAGGGCCAGCTCAACCTGATCGCGTGGGAGGGCTACGTCGACGACTCGTGGGTGAAGCAGTTCACCGCCAACACGGGGTGCAAGGTCAACGCGAAATACGCGGGGTCGTCAGACGAGATGGTCAGCCTCATGAAAGGCGGCGGAGGCGGCCAGTGGGACATGGTGTCGGCATCCGGTGACGCCGACCTTCGCCTGATCTACGGCGGTGACGTCAAGCCGATGAACACCGACCTCATCGCCGACTTCAAGAACTTCCAGAACTACTTCAAGGCGCCTGGTTACAACACGATCAACGGCATCCACTACGGCATATCGCTGCAGTGGGGCCCGAACACGCTCCTGTACAGCACGAAGAAGTTCCCGAACGCGCCGACGAGCTGGGGCGTCATCTACGACCCAGCCAACAAGGGCCTGGTGACGGTGCCCGACAACCCCATCCAGATCGCCGACGCCGCGCTTTACCTCATGAAGACACAGCCCAACCTCGGGATCAAGGACCCGTACGAGCTGACGCAGAAGCAGTTCGACGCATCGGTCGCCTTGCTGAAGCAGCAGCGGCCGCTGATCAAGAAGTACTGGGGCACTGCCGGCGATGAGATCACGCTCTTCGAGAACGGCGACGTCGTCGTCGGGGCCGCGTGGCCGTACCAGACCATCCAGCTCAAGGCCGATGGCAAAGTCGCCGTCGCCGACACCATCCCGAGCGAGGGCGCGACCGGATGGGGCGACACATGGATGCTCGCGACCAACGCCCCGCACCCCAACTGCGCGTAC
>DATNOD010000102.1:0-4693 GCA_035601515.1 Candidatus Eiseniibacteriota bacterium
ATGTCGGACCCGGAGACTCGTCAGCTCCTCGAAGAGCTCATGCGCCGGCTCGGCGCCGCACCGGAGGAAGGTTTAGGGAGCTAGGTCGCGGCCGGGCTCGCGGTCGCGGCTTTCTTGGGCGCAGGCATGGATTTGTCCCAGAACGGGATCGCCCCGGTCTTGAGCTGCTGGATGATGGCCTGCTCCTGTGCGGACGTGAGCTGCTTGTTCGTGACCGCCGCGTCCAGGAGCGGCGTCAGCTTGGCGATGAGCCGGTCACGGAATTGCGCCTCGGTCACGGGCGGATTCTGGGCCGCGGCGATCTGCGACAGCGTCATGCCGTGGGCCAGGTCGGCTGTGAGCTGCTGATTCGTGATTCCGAGCGCTGACGCGGCTGCGCTCAGCAGTGCCTGCTTGTAAGCGCCGAGGCCGCCGCTGGGGGTCTTGGGGGCCGGCGGCATGAGCGCGCAGGGAGCCTGGCCCGCGATTTTCTTCTTGATCGCGTCCGCCTGGGCCTGGGTGATGTCGCCGTTCTTGACTTCGTCGTCGAGCGTCTGGCCGACCGCTTTCTGGAACGCCGCGTCGACTTTGGCCTGGGTGCTGCCGAGGTCTGACGCGAAGTGCGATACGAAGTCGTTGCATACGGCCGAAGCCTTACCCGGCGCGTTGGGGCTGGGCGTGGAGGTGGACGCAGCCGGGCGCAAGCCGACGTTGAGACCGGCGGCGGAAGCCGTGATCCAGACCGCCCCGGCGGCGATGGCTACGGCCCCGACTGCAAATCCCAGAATGCGAAGATGGCGGAAGGTCGCAATGCTCTTGATCACCCCACTACTAGACCTCGAATCGACCCTCCGATTCCGCAAACAGACTTAAAGGTTTTGTAACTAGACTGGCCCAATGGAAGCGCCTCCCCGAGCCGGTTGGACGGGTCGGCAGGCGGTCGAGCTCTACGTCCGCACCTACACGACGATGCTCCAGAGCTCAGGCGACATCAAGATCGACTCCTTCGTCCACGCCCATCTCTCGATGGCCTCCGTGCTCCACCCGCTGGCCGGCGAGCCACAGGTCGACATGGGCGCCCTCCTCTATGCGGTGCGCCGTCTTCCCAGCGCGATTGCTCGCTGCCGTCGAGTGCTGATGGGCCAGAGCCCACAGGGTTTCCGAGCCGTGTTCGGCACGGACATCCTCAGCTGGCAGGCGGTCAAAGCGCCCGCCCGACGCCGCCGCTGGTATCACAGCGGCGACACGCTCGCGGTCCTGATCGCCTCGCCATCAGACATCGACGACCTGGTGCCGACCCTCGTCGCCTACCAGATCGAGTGGAACAAGCTGCACCGCCTGCTGCAGGACGTCGCGCTCAACGACGCCGCCGCCCGAAACGCATCTGGCGCCACCGAGGGCGACTGGGAGCGCCTGCGCCAGGCTTGGGGTGAGGAATTCGACGCCACCCTCGCGGCGATCAAACGAGACGAGTGCAGGATCGTCCTGCGGTTGATCGGCGGCAGCCACCTCGGATATGCGCGCAACGCGAGTCGCTG
Source organism: Candidatus Eiseniibacteriota bacterium (assembly GCA_035601515.1). GTDB lineage: Bacteria > Chloroflexota > Dormibacteria > Dormibacterales > Dormibacteraceae > UBA10449. Next base: position 1,518 of record DATNOD010000102.1, read on the forward strand.
GTGGCAGCCAATCGAGTCGGTCATGGACGAGATGGGTTTGCGTGAGGCGCCGATTTACTTCGTGTCTTCGAACACGCACAGCCTGGTCAACGTCCTCACCGGGGTCGCGCGCGAGTTCGAGAAGGACATCCTCGATTTCGTTCGCGTCAACGATCCTGACCTGGACGAGGAACGGCGCAAACTCGAGGCCGGCCACAGCCGCGCCTCGCGTTACAACTGGCTCTATTACGGGGCCCGCCAGCTGTTCGATCTTCATCCGGACCGGACCCGATTACGCGCCCGACGAGCCGAGATCGAGACCGCCAACGGCATCCGCCACATACCGGCGCGCGGGACCGGCGTCGACTCGGCGGCGCAGGTGTTCAAGATCTCAGAGCTGGACCCAGCCGCGATCGACCCACGCGTCGGTCCGGTCGACGAGAAGAAACTGCGCGCGTCGGCCGCATGCATCGTCAACGTCGACTACCCGCTCGGCCTTGCCGCGTACCACATCCTCAGGCAGGTTGCCGAGCACAGCGCCTGGGTCGCGGGCGTCTACATCCTCGGCAAGGCTGCGACCCTGAACGCCGAGGTCGGCGACGTGATGATCCCCAACGCGGTCCACAACGAACACTCGGGCAACACCTACTGGCTCGACAACTCAATCGCCGCGGCCGACGTGCAGCCCAACCTCGTCTACGGCTCGGCCCTGGACAACCAGCGCGCTGTCGCGGTCCGCGGGACGTTCCTGCAGAATCGCGACTATCTCGACATGTACTACCAGGGCCGCTACACGGTCGTCGAGCTCGAGGCCGGCCCTTACCTCGATGCCTGTTTCGAGATCACGCAGCCTGACCGCTACCCGCTGGGCGAGAGCGTGAACATGGCCAAGCTGGGCTTCGACCTCGGCGTCGTCTTCTACGCGTCCGACACCCCGTATACGCAGGCGCGCACGCTGGGCGCGCGCGGTCTCAGATATCGCGGGATGGACTCGACTTATGCGGCCGCCATCGCGCTCGCTAAGCGAATTCTCCAACGCGAGGAGGCACTGCCGGCCCGACCTATGGGCTAGGGCGAGAGCTCGTCAGCAGGACATGTTCGTGCGGGTGGTTGTGCTCGCCTGCGCCGTGATGGATCTCGCCGCAGGGATGGCAGCTCTCGACCTGGATCGTCGTGTGCCCGATGTCGAAGCGGCTGCAGAGCCGGCCCTCGAGGTCGCGCACCACATGCTCGGCGTCGCCGAGCGGGCACTCCTCGAGCACAACGTGAACGCTGAGCGCCATCTCCTCCGACGACAGCGCCCACACGTGCAAGTCGTGCGCGCTGATCACGTGTTCCGTGTCCGCAATCTCGGTCGTCACCTCGGCGAGGTTGACCTCGCTCGGCGTGCCTTCCAACAGCAGGTTCACGGTCTCGCGCACGATCCGCCACGCCCCATATGCGATGAGCGCGGCGATGGCAAGAGAAAGAATCGGGTCGATGTACAGCCAGCCGGTGAGCAGGATGATCGCGCCGGCCACGACCACGCCGGCGGATGCTCCGATGTCGCCGGTCACGTGCAGCAACGCCGCGCGGATGTTCAGGTTCTTGCCATGGCCGCGCAAGCCGAACACGACGTATGCGTTGATGGCGATTGCGGTCAGCGCCGAGGCGATTACAACGACACCCTGCACGGGCTCGGGGTGGGCGAGGCGGCGCACCGCCTCGATGGCGATGGCGATGACGATCACCATCAGCGTCACCGAGTTCACCAGCGCCGCCAAAATGCTGACCCTCTGGTAGCCGTAGCTGCGCCGCCGGTCGGCAGGGCGCTTCGCCTGTTCGATGGCGAACCAGGCCAGTCCGAGGGCGAAAACGTCGGTGAGCACATGCCCGGCGTCGGCGAGGAGCGCCAGGGAGTGCGAAACGACGCCCCCGGCGAACTCTACCGCCAGGATGACGCAGGTCAGCGCCAGCGCCCTCTTCAAGGTCGCTCCCTGGTCGGTTATTCGCCCCATGAACTCATCCTACCCACCGGCCAGAGCGCTTAACGGCCTAACCCCACCAATCTTCTCCTCGCTCCAAATAGGCAAGAAGCATCCCGTGGCGGAGCCCTTCGTGGCTGATCTGGAGCACCGCCAGCCCGTACCAGTCCAGGAACAGCAGCAAGGCCTCGACCCCGGCTCGGAGCGCTTTGACGCGGTTCGGCGGCAACCCGACGTGGCGCGCTACCTCGGCCGCGCGGCGGGCGTCGAGCCGGCGTTCGCAGGCCAGGAGGTCGGCTGTGGTCAGGACGCTGGGCGGGCTGCGTCGGGAAAGTACGAAGGGGAGGTTGGAGGCAGTGCCCCCCGTGGCGACAAGGCGCTCCACGTCCCCGTCCGGAGCGTGCGCCAGCTCTCGCAAAGCTGCCTTCCGCAGCCGGGCTCGCTCCTCGGGCCGCGGCGGATCTGACAGATACGTGCTCGTAAGGACGCCCGACCCGATGGGCAGCGTCGCCGAACGAACCATGTCGTGTCCTCGGCCGATCACGACCTCTGTCGAGGCGCCGCCGAGATCGACCATCACCCACTCGCGGCGTGCGGCATGACGGCTGGCGACGCCAAGGAAGCTCAGCTCCGCCTCGCGACGGCCCGAGATGATATGCACAGGGACACCGATCGCCTCGCCTGCTTTTATTGCGAAAGGCTCCCCGTCCGACGCCTCGCGAACGGCGGCCGTGGCTCCTGCGATCAGCCGGTCAAATCCATGCTTGCGTGCGCGCGCGATGACCGATCGAAGGGCGCGGATCGCGATGCGACTCTTGGTGCCGATGGAACCCGTGCGCGCGACGCGAGCACCAAGCTCGGGCATCTCCACGTAGTGGGCGACATCCTCGAGCTTGTTTCGGATAACGTCGGCAACGAGCACGTGGATGGTGTTGCTTCCGATGTCGACCGCCGCTAGCCGCATATGGGGCCACTCTAGAATCTCCGTCGGTGGCAGCGATCAACAAAGTACGAATCGAGCGCGACTCGATGGGTGAAGTGGAAGTTCCCGCAGACGCTTACTACGGGGCCTCGACGCAGCGAGCGGTCCTCAACTTTCCCATCTCCGGCCAGCCCTTCCCACGACGATTCATCCGCGCGCTCGGCCTGATCAAAAAGGCCGCCGCGGAGACCAACCTCGAGCTCGGCCTGCTGCCGCAGAAGAAGGCACGCGCGATCGTCAAAGCCGCCCAG
>DATNOD010000103.1:0-1547 GCA_035601515.1 Candidatus Eiseniibacteriota bacterium
GACCTGGCTGCATGGTTCTCCAGCCAGAAGTCCCGGCTCCACGACCAGCGCTAGATCGTATTCGCCTTACGCTCCGAGCGGCCGACCAGCTCTTCCCACAATCCTTCGGTCGGCTTGCGCATCACCAGGTCGGTGCTGTCCTCGAGCACGTACCACAGGCCGCGCTTGAGCTCGTCGTCGAGCTCGCCCGGCCGCCACATCACCAGCCCGGCGAAGAAGCGCGCACGCTGCGCCTCCTTCTCGATGATGCTGTCGACCACCTCGCTGTCGATCGCGAGAAACAGGTCGGGCGCGATCCGGACCGAGCGCGGTCCAGGGCTCTCGCGCCGCTGTACCAGCGCGAAGATCACTTCGGAGCTGAGCGGCCCGCCGAGGTAGACCGGGTCGATGATTTTTTGCGAAGGCGCATGGTCCGGGAACAGCTTGCCCAGCGTCGCCTGGGTCGGCTTGTTGAGAATGAAGCCGACATGGCGCTCGTTGCCCACCGGCTTCGCGACCAGCACGGTGGAGCCGTAGAGCTGGTCCTTCATGTCCCGCTTCGCCACCAGGATCACCGTGTCGTCGGCGTGGGCGGGCATGCTGCAGAGTAGGCTGGCGGCGAGGGCGGCGAACGCGAGTCTCATGGCACGATCTCTCGGTGACTGGTGGGATCATCATGCGGCGGTCAATATGCAGACCGTACCGAGCCGGGCTAGTCCGTTCGGGCTGCGCGGTCTCGCCGAATCGCGACAGCAGCGCGCTGAAACGCGACACGATGCCCGGCGGCTGGTCGATCGACAGCTGCTCCTCGAGCGCCACGTGCAGGCTCATGTATCACTTGGTCTTCGGCCTGAATTCGCACAGGTCGCGGATCAGGCAGGTCGGGCAGCCGGGCTTGCGCGCCAGGCAGACGTAGCGGCCGTGCAGGATCAGCCAATGGTGCGCGTTCTGCAGGTATTCCGGCGGCGTGAACTTGAGCAGCTTTTGCTCGACCTCGAGCGGATCCTTGCCCGGGGCGAGGCCGGTGCGGTTGGCGACGCGGAAGATGTGCGTGTCGACCGCCACTGTCGGCTGGCCGAATGCCGTGTTGAGCACCACGTTCGCCGTCTTGCGGCCGACGCCGGGCAGGCGCTCGAGCGCTTCGCGGCTCGCCGGCACTTCGCCGCCGTGCTCCTCGAGCAGGATCTTCGACAGCGCCACTACGTTCTTCGCCTTGGTGCGGTAAAGCCCGATTCGACGGATGTACTTCTCCAGGTCCGCGACACTCAGCTTCAGCATTTTTGCGGGAGTGTCGAATCGCTCGAACAGCGCGGCGCTCGCCTGGTTCACCGACTTGTCGGTCGCCTGGGCCGACAGCACCACCGCGACCAGCAGCTCGTACGGCGTACGGTACCTGAGCTCGGTGGTCGGGTGCGGATTCGCCGCCTGGAAGCGGCGGAAGATCTCGCGGCGTTTTTCGGGGTTCATCGCCTTTTGCGCGCCAGCGCCGCGGCGATCACCGCGCGGCGATCTTTCGCCGGCGAAACGAACTGCGGCTGCGCGAGGCGCCGCTTGCGGTGCTTTGCGCG
>DATNOD010000104.1:0-2450 GCA_035601515.1 Candidatus Eiseniibacteriota bacterium
CGAGAGCGGCTGGTTGACTTCGTGCGCGACCGACGCCGTCAAGGCCCCGAGGGTCGTGACCCTGGCCACATGTGCGAGCTCCGCCCGGACCTTGCTGAGGGCCTCGTCCGCGAGTCGGCGCTGCGTCACGTCCTGCACGGCGCCGATGTACTCCAGCTGACCGTCCCGGTCCCGCGTCGCGTGGGCGACGACATGCAGGTACTTGACCGAGCGGTCGGGCATCTGCAGCCGGTGCTCGTACGCATAGTCGCTGCCGGTGCCTCGCGCCCGGTCGATCATGTCGTGCACCATCGGGAGGTCTTCCGGATGGACGCGCGTACCGATCAGGTCGAGCGTCACGGGCACACCGTGGTCAAATGCGAATATGCGATAGAGCTGCTCTGACCACGTGATGTCGTCGGTCGCCACACGCCACGCAAAGCTGCCGGTGGCACTCAGCCGCTGCGCCTCGGTCAGAAAGGCCTCGCTGCGTCGCAGCGCCGCTTCGCCCTGCGCGCGTTGCACGCCTTGGGCGATCGTGTCCGCGATGGTGCTAAGCGTTTCGACGGTGGCCTGACTGATGGGCTTGCGCGAGAACATCGCCAGCACGCCGACGGCCTGACCACCAACCAGCAACGGATAGCCAGCAAAGGCCACCATCCCCGCGGCCGGAGCCCAGTCTGCATCACTGAGACGAGGATCGTTCGCGACCTCATTCGTGACGTGGGGCGCCCGTTCTTGAGCGATGCGACCGATGTGCAAGTGTCCGACGGGTACGTGACGGTGCGCGCCATCGCGATGCGTGTCCATGCCCGCGCTGGCGTGGAGTTCGAGGACGCGCTTGTCTTGCGTGATGACCCAAAGACGCGCAACCGCGGCGTCCAGATGGCGGACGAGGGCCTCGGTGCACGATTGCAGCTTCCCGCGCAACGACTCCTCGGTGGCGAGCGCCGCGTTTACATACGCTCGGACGGCGACTTGGCGCGTGCGCGCCGCATACGCTGCCGCCGCGAAATGGGCCAGATTCGTCATCACGCGCAGGTCTTCGGCGTCGAAACGGCGACTCTGGTCGTGCGCCATGACCCAGATCGTTCCGACAGCGTGCCCACCCACGTAGAACGGGATCAGCAGCCCCTCTTCCACGTAGGGCTGCACACCTGTGAGATATGTGAAATAGCGTTCCGGGTGTGAAAACAACAGCGCGGTGTTACGGTCCAGGACTGTGCCACAGGGGCCAAAGTCGCGTCGGTTACCACCTCCCAGGTAAGGAGCCCATTGCCCGGCGACAGCAGGCCAGCGGAAGCGTTCTCGGTCGCCGTCCAGCAGACTGATGCCCGCTGAGTGCGCGCGGCAGAGGTCCAGGGCGGTCTCCACCAAGTACTGCAGAATGTCGTCCGGCGACGCCGTCATCGCCTCCACTAACGCGACCAAGGCGCGGTTCTCGGATGCGTGGTCGGGAGGTCGCGTTGGTCGCCGACTGAGCTCAGAGGTCGCAATGACCGACTCCAGATCGGCAACATCCAGATCGCCAAAGTCGTGATGCGCATCAGCACTGCGACTCATTGCAGATTCCTTTGCTGATCAGGTACGTCCAAGGCTGGCGCGCAACCGTTCACGCGACCATCTGATCTTGCTCCCGACGAGCATGAGGTGGCAAGCGGTGGTTCTGTCTGCTCGTGCATGCGTGCGCACGGGAACGCCATCGCCGTCGAAGGGCCACTGCGCGCTGAGCGCGTTGCGATGGCCATTCCTAAGCAGCAACCAGCGCAACGCGCCGTCAACGCGACGCAACCGAGCTTCGACCTCGCCCGCGAGGCCCGATGCCACCAGTGAACGCCCGTACTCCAACAGCCTGGGGAGCGCGTCAGCGTTGATCGCGGCTTGCCAGCCCGAGCCGCACGTATCTTCCAGGCTGACGCCGATAGAGTCGCACCCCCGTTGATGCAGGCAATCGACACTCCCGACAGGAGCAACGTTCCACACGAAGCCTGGCATCGCCTCGACGACGCGGCTGCGCTCGTTCTCCATTGCGGTCCTTTCTTGGCAGTCCTCCATGACCCTAGGATGCGCCATTCGCCGCCCGATGTCCATTGATACTTTGGTATCGGTCTCTACCAGACCGATACCAAAGTCTAATAGATTTGCCGCCACGCTTCTGGTGTAATTGGGTTAGCGGCAGCACCGAAACGAAAATCTACGGTCAGAGCGCCACGGTGGGATAACACGAGGAGCAGCAAACGCTCTCACGAACAGGTGTCTTCGGGAAAGATGTTGATGAGCGATGCCGTCTTTTCAAGAACTTGCGAGTCATGTTCTCCCCCATCGGGATACTCTTTTCGGGAAAGGTGCGCTACACAGCCATCACATGATGGCGTAGCGCTTCACCGTAGGAGCCAGATCCGGTAGCAAGGGAACCTCTCTGCACGTACCTGAAATACCGTGTGTACTGCACTACCGTAGGTTTTGACACG
>DATNOD010000105.1:0-4489 GCA_035601515.1 Candidatus Eiseniibacteriota bacterium
GTCGGTCCGGCGGCCAAGGCCAAGCTGTCGACCACCGATCTGCTCGGCTTCTCGGCGCCAGGAGTCACGTTCCAGGTGACCGTGACGCCTATGCACACGTAAAAAAGGCTCTCGGACACCGAATTGCGGATTGGGCCGCCACCAACATGGCGGCCCAATTCTTTGTTTTCCGAGGTTGCGGCCGGATGCGTTCTCTGTCTGGAACTAAAGTCCTACAGACAAGCGTCGCGGCCGGCCTTACGTTGCATCTCGGGGACGGGCGTCGGGGCCGAGATCCTTTTGGCCGCTATTGGGCCTCAGGAATTGGGTGGGGGCGTCCGCCCCCAGTTACACGACTTCCCAAATGTCCCAGAGCAAATAGGCTCGGGTCCCGGTCAAAGGCTCGATGGCTGGGCTTAGGCTGAATCGCACAAGATGGCTACGGTTAGTCGGGTACTCCGAACTCTGCGAGCATCCAGAAAAAGTTGGTGTTGCGAACGGTGCCATGCAGCCGCCCAGAAGGCCGACAACGCCAATGCTGGTCTGGCAACTGAGTCGAGGGACGTCCGGATCGCACGACAGTAGTCTGGCCGTGCCCGGCGATTGAGTTCGTATTTGGACACCCTCGCTACACTTGGTCCCAGGGTGTGCTTGCATTTGATCTCCACTCGTAACGCGAAGGGCTAGCCGGCTATGGGCCTCGCCCAGATCAAGATGCCCCAGCTCGGTGAGTCGGTCACCGAGGGCACAGTCGACCACTGGCTGAAGAACGAGGGCGACTTCGTCAAGCGTGACGAGCCGATCGTCGAGGTGGTCACGGACAAGGTCAACGCCGAGATCCCCTCGCCCTTCGAGGGCAAGCTGGTCAAGATCACCGCCGCTCAAGGCGAGACCGTTCTGGTGGGGTCGGTGATCGCCCAGATCGAGGTGGCCGGTGCGCCTTCCGCCCCGGACGCACCGGCGGCCAAGCCGGAGCCAAAGGCCGCTGTGGTCAGCGGCCCGGCCGCGGTGGCTGCCGCCCCGCCGGCCGAGGTGGTCGCGGCCGGAGGAGGCAACGGCGGCGCTCGCCTCTCCCCCGCGGTCCGCAAGCTTGCCGCCGAGCACAACCTCGACCCGACGACGCTACGAGGCTCAGGCCTAGGCGGTCGCGTGACGCGTGACGACATCCTGGCGGCGGTCGGGGGAGCGAGCCCCACCGCAGCGCCGGCGTCAGCGCCGGCAATCGCTCCTCAAGCCCCGCGAGACGGTTCGCGTGAAGAGCTGGTGAAGCTCAGCATCATGAGGCGCTCGATAGCCGAGCACATGGTCCGCAGTCTCGCCACGGCACCCCACGCCTGGACGCTGCAGGAGGTCGACGTCACCAACCTCGTCCGATACCGCGAGTCGGAGAAGGAGGGCTTCAAGGCTCGCCACGGCGTCGCGCTTACGTACATCCCGTTCGTCGTGCAGATCGTCTGCGAGGCGATCAAGCAGTTCCCCTGGCTCAACTCCACATGGACCGATGAGGGCGTCGTCCTCAAGCGCTACATCAACATGGGCATCGCGGTCTCGATCCCCGATGGGCTCATCGTCCCGGTCCTGAAGGATGCGGACCAGCGCGGTTTCACCGACCTCGTGCTTTCTCTCGACGACCTGATCGGCCGTGCGCGCAACAAGCAGCTCAAGCCCGACGACGTGCAAGGGGGCACGTTCACCCTCAACAACACAGGCTCTACCGGTTCGATCGCGTCGCAGCCGATCATCAACCAGCCCCAGGCCGCCATCCTCACCACGGAATCGATAGTGCGCCGGCCCGTCGTCATCGGGGACGGGATCGCGGTCCGCAACATGATGAACATGTGCCTGAGCTTCGACCATCGCATCATCGACGGCATGATGGCCGGCCAGTTCCTCGGCTTCGTCAGGAAGCGCCTCGAGGAATGGACTGCGTCTAGCATCAAATTGTGAGCAGCGCGACTCCCCTCACCCCGCAGTCGATACCGTCATGGATCCGAGTTCGCGTGACCGAGGGCGAGAACTTCAAAGATCTCAAGCAGATCGTGCACGGCCGCAACCTGCACACAGTGTGCGAAGAGGCGCGCTGTCCCAACATCTTCGACTGCTGGAACCGGCGCACGGCGACATTCATGATCCTCGGCGACGTCTGCACACGCGCGTGCCGGTTCTGCGCCGTCACGTCCGGCCGGCCTAGCGAGCTAGACCTCGGCGAGCCACTTCGCGTCGCGGAGTCGGTGGCCGAGCTCGGACTCCGGCACGCGGTCATCACATCGGTGGATCGCGATGATTTGCGCGATGGCGGCTCTGGCATCTTTGCGCGCACGATTCGCGCGATCCGCCGGCGCAGCCCGGAAACGACGATCGAGGTTTTGACTCCGGACTTTCAGGGCGACCTCGATGCCGTTCGCACCGTCGTCGAAGCTGGGCCCGACATCTTCAACCACAACACAGAGACCGTGCCTCGCCTGTATGCGCGCATCCGGCCGAAAGCTGTTTACGCCAACAGCCTCGCGCTGCTCCGTCATGTGAAGACGTTGGCGCCGCACATGGTGAGCAAATCGGGATTGATGGTCGGCCTTGGCGAAACTGAAGAGGAGCTGCTCGAGGTCTTCCGCAACATGCGCTCGCACAACATCGACGTCCTCACGGTCGGCCAGTACCTTCGACCGAGCAAGAAGCACGCCGAGGTGGTGCGTTACTACAAGCCCGAGGAGTTCGTGGAGCTGAAGAAGAAGGCGATGGCGATGGGCTTCAAGCACGTCGAAGCAGGCCCGCTAGTCCGTTCCTCATACCACGCTGATGAGCAAGTCCCCGACCGTAAGAGCCTGCTGGCTGGGTAGCGCGCCGTATCGCGCGGTCTGGGATCTCCAGGCCCAGCTGGTGGCCGCGGTACGAGACGGCAGCGCGCCCGACACGCTGCTGCTGCTCGAGCACCCGCACGTTTTCACGTTGGGCAAAGCGGCGGGCGCGGACGATCTCCTCTGGGATGAGGATGAGCGCGCGCGCCGCGAGGTCGACGTCATCTGGTCAGACCGCGGCGGCGAAGCAACATACCACGGTCCGGGCCAGCTGGTCGGCTACCCGATCCTCGACCTGACCCATTTTGAGATGACGATTCCCGGCTACCTGGAGAAGCTCGAGCGGTCTCTGATCGCTTACCTGGCGGAGCTCGGGATAGCCTCCGAACCGGGTGGACGCGGCCTCACCGGCGTCTGGTCAAACGGAGAGAAAGTGGCCGCGATCGGGATCAAGCTGAACCGCTCGGTGGTGAGCCATGGGTTCGCTTTGAACCTCACCACCGACATCGCTTATTTCGACGGGATCATCCCTTGCGGGCACGCCGACAAGCGCCCGACGTCCGTTGCGTCATTGATCGGGCGGCGGATCGAAACCGAGGCCGCGGCGCGCGGATACGCGCGCCATTTCGAGAGTGCATTCGACACCAACCTGACCTGGGCGCTGCCGGCGTCGTTAATTTCAACGCAACCTGTAGGGGCGGTGCAGGAACCACACATATAATCCGCGGCAGGGCCGGGGAGTCGGCCCGAGAACATAAATGCTGTTCATGGCAGCCCATCTAGCGAGCTCGCTTCCCGGGTGGCTGCAAGAACCATCCTGGCTGAGGCCGTTCACGCACGCGATCCGCGTTTTCATCCTTCACTACCAGTTCGGCGGGCTGTTCCTGGTGATTTACCTGGAGGAGCTGGGGGTACCGCTGCCGGCGCCCGGCGACGCCGCGATCGCGTACGGCGGCTACCTGACGACAACGGGCGCGATCCCCTACCCGCTGGCGTACCTCGCGGTGGTCGCGGGGGCTGTGCTTGGAAGCGCCTGCAACCTCACCATCACCCGACGGTACGGTCGCCCATTCATCCGGCGTTACGGCCGGTATGTCGGTTTGACGGAGCACAAGCTCAACCGAGCGGAGAAGGCGTTCGTGCGGTGGGGTCCCTGGACGATCATCATCGGCCGCCACATCCCGGGGATGCGGATCGTGATCTCGGCCCTATCGGGAATATTGAACGTTCCCTATCGAGTATTCATACCGTGCGTTCTGTTCTCCGCAACGATCTGGGCTGCGATCTTTCTCGAGGTTGGAAGGCGGATTGGACCGCGAGTTCGGGACCTGTTCGGTATCTTCCCCGCGTATCTACTTCCGTGGCTGGGTTTGGGTTTGGTCGCGCTTGTGATCGGGTATCTGGCATATGAGCATGGATTCCTACCGAAAACCCGCAACCGAAGAGCCGTCGAACCGCGCTGAGCTGGTTCGGCTGGACAGCGTTTCTATGGACGAGGATGACGAGATCCTCCCCGACTTCGAGGCCGAGGTCGACGGCCGGCGCGTCTGGGTGACGGCCGTGCTGGAGCGCACCGCGGTCATCGAGCCGGCCCCCGGGGAGCCGAAGGTGCTGGTCAACCGGCGGCGCCTCCTGGTCGACCCCACCCACCTCCGCGTCCGCCACCTGGCGAGCAAGGAAGCAGCCCGGCGTGGCCGCGAAGCGGCCCGGCAGCT
>DATNOD010000106.1:0-2312 GCA_035601515.1 Candidatus Eiseniibacteriota bacterium
CGGTGCCGGCGGCCTGCTGCGGCCAGTTGGGCCAGTCCACGCCGAGCCATGCGTGCATGTAGTGCATCAGCGAGTACCCGCGCAGCAGCGCGTCCTTCGCCTCGATGGCGCGCCACGAGTGGTACTGTGCGAGCAGCTCGGCTGGAGAGACGGCCACCAGGGGCAGCAGGACTGCGATCGCGAGCACCGCGCTGAAGATGGCGGCGAACCGGAGCCGGCGGGGATAGAAAATCGCTAGAGACAGCGCGGCGAGTGGGAAAAGCTTGATGGCTGCGCCGCCGGTGATGCTCAACGCCGCGCCCAGCTGGCGTCGACCCTCGAACGCGATGAACGCGAGGATCATCAGGGCCGCCACGAGTGCGTTGCTCTGGCCGTACTGCAGGGCCAAGAGCACTTCGAGGTACAAGAGCGCCAGGGCGACGGTCGCTTCCCGCTCCGGGAGCAGCCGGTCCAGCGCGTACCACAGCAGCAGCCCGTTGAGCAGGGCCCAGCATAGAAACGCGAGGGCGAACGGCAGGTAGGCGAGCGGCGCGAACAGCAGCGCGAAGGTCGGGCTGTACTTATAGAAGTCGAAGTGCTGCTCGGGATGCGCGGCGTACAGGTCGCGACCGGCGAACAGGTTGAGGCTCGCCGCGCGAAAGATGCTCAGGTTGTTGGAGTGTCCGAGGATGGCTTGCTGCACGGTCACGAGAGCGGCGCTCGCGAGGTAGAGCGCGAGCAGGAGTCGGCGGGGCCGGGCGACGCTGTTCATCATCCTCCTCGTGAAGTCCCCAATCTACTTCGAGAGTGGGAGCCTCACGCGGAGGTTGGAATTCGGAGACGCTGCGGTGGCTAGGTCAGCGGTCGGTGGATCGGCAGCCGGGCGGCGATGCAGAGTCGGGTGAGGTGGGTCAGCCAGCCGGACACGGTGCCGAGTGAGTGGAGAAACGCGGCCGCCGTGCGGCGGGCCTCGGCGAACGCGTCGGCAATGGTTGCGTCGACTTGCTCCGGATCGACCAGCGCCGCGTACGCCGTTGCGTACATGGTGCTGCGGTAGCGTGCCAGCAGGTCGCGAAACGCCTGCTCGTCTCCTCGACTCATCCGCTCCACCAGGGTACGGTCGGCGGCAGCGGCGTCTCGGAGGCGGGATCGAGCGGTGGCAGGGCGCAGCATACTTCTTAAAGAGTGCGGGACTTCGTCGGGCGTAACGCAGCTCGTCTAAGTGGCGTCCCCGGGCGAGGTTTCGGGGCGTCCCACCCGGTAGCTCAGTTGGTAGAGCAACCAGCCATCCCGCGGTGGTCCCCGGCGGCACATCCGGCATGGAGCCCTTATGGAGCCAAGCGGGCGCAACCGGTGGCAACCGGCCGCACGCACAACTGCCCGTCGCCGAGGTAATGGTCGTGAACGTTCGCGTAGCTCAAACCTGTTGATCACGGAGGATGTATGACCACCACTCAGCCGCTGTCCCGCGCGCTTCTTGCCGTGGCCGTCTTGATCGGCGCCGCCCTGCCCGCGGTCGCCCAGACGCCCGCTGAGCGTCCGCAGTACCCACCGCCGCCGCCCGAGCGCCAGGCGCCCGCCGTGGAGCGAGACCTCAAGACCTTCGACATGCTCGACTTCGACGTCTTCAGCAACCAGAAATCGGACCGGCTCCAAGAGAGTCACGCCCAGGACATCGTCGTGACCTGGCCGGATGGGCACGAAACGCGGGGGATCGAGAAGCACATCCAGGACCTGAAGGCCCTTTTCGTCTGGGGGCCAGACATCACGATCAAGGTGCACCCGATACGCTTCGGTTCCGGTAGCTGGACGGCGGTCACCGGCGTCATGACCGGCACCTTCACGCGCCCCATGCCCACGCCTGATGGGAAGACCATTGCCCCCACGGGCCAGCGGTTCGCGATCGGCATGGCGACGATCGGCCACTGGGTGAACGGGCGGATGGACCATGAGTGGCTCTTCTGGGACAGCCAGGATTTCCTGAAGCAAATCGGCCTCGCGAAGTGAGGGTCGCAGAACCCGAGGCCTGGCGGCCCGGCGCGCGGGGTCGTACTAGGCCCGCCTGTCGGTCGCCGTTGACAACCGTAGCAGTTCCTACATCCGGGTCGAAAGGAGCCGGCCATGACCAGCATCGATCGAAGCCAGCCCAGCTACTTCTCGAAGTACCGGAATATCCGTTTCGAGCGCAGCGAAGACGGCATCCTCGTGATGTCGCTGCACAACGACGGCCGCCCGCTGACCTTCACGGCGCAGGACCACGAGTCGTTCGTCGACGCCTTCTACGACGTCGCGCGCGATCGCGGCAACAAGGTCGTCATTCTCACGGGTGCCGG
>DATNOD010000107.1:0-18210 GCA_035601515.1 Candidatus Eiseniibacteriota bacterium
GAATCGAACCAGGTCGCGGACGGGCTCACCAGATGCCGCACCGCCTTCCCAGTCGATGACCCCTGAGATCTGCTTGCCGGCCATAAGGACGTTGCCGAACCAGAAGTCGCCGTGGACCGCGGTGCGGGGCGTGGTAGTCGAGCGAAGGCGGCTGTGGATGTCGCTGAGCCTGGCCAGCCGCTCATCCAGCAGCGGGTCGCCCGCGAAGCGCCGACGCAGGAGCTCTGTTGTGCCACCGTCCATGTCGAGAGGACTGCGCGGCCCGGCGCTGGCGCTCTGAAACCTCGCGAGCCATGCCTCCACCGCTCGGAAGTCCGCATCGACAGCCGTGGGGTTGGATACATGCCGCCACGCGTGGTAGCGAGTCGTCATGGGAACGCCCGGCAGTGCGGTTGTCACCAGCCAGGGACGGCCTTGAGCTTCGGGTATGTCTTTGAGCGCGGGGACCGAGGCCAGAACATCGCTTGGCAAGCGGGTCTGCAGGTCGAGCAAGACGGTGCGTTCGGCGGCGATCGTGGCTTCCGCAGCCGCCGTGGTCGGGATCTTGATCGCCAGTGATGGCCGCTCGCTGTCGATCGGGATCAGGAGCACCGTGACCTTTGCATTCGGATCCTTGGAAAGAGCGACTACAAGCATCTGCATGCCCCGAAGTTCGAGAAGGGAACTCGCGACAACTCGGTTTGGAATCCGTCCCAGGACGATGCGGAAAGGCGCCGCCGACCCGACCAGGCCTGCCGGAACGAAAACTCGAGCAATTCCATTGATGGCGACCAGCCCAACCGACTTGACCGCTCCCCCGCGCGGGAGCGCCAGCAGCTGCGTGAAGAAGTAGCGAAGCGCTGCCCGCGATTCTTCGACGTAACAAGTTGGCGGGTCGACCGAAGGCATAGCGATGAATTCGCGCACCAGCTCGACGCCCGCTTCTCGAGCCAGGCGTCGGCAGCGGCGGCGTGCACCCAATCCACTGCTGACCAATGCAATTGACGTGCCGGCGGGTAGTGCCCGCACATGCAGTGCAACGTCCCGTTGCGCCGATCGTGAAGTCGGCACGTCAACACGAAGAGTCCCCGGCGCCGCCAACAGCCGCCACGGTCCGGGGAGGCCGCTGTCGCCGGTAGGGTGCCCGTTGAGCTCGGTTACAGCAGGGGCCGCAGCCAACTTGGTGTGCGCTGATCAGTTCCGTTGAGCACGATCCCGCTGACCCGATCCCTTCCGATGCGGGTGACGATGGTTTCCAGGTCTGTGGTCAAAGTCACCCTGCTTCGGGCCACAATCAGCAATCGGTCTGCCAGGGCGCAGGCCAGCGACCCGTATGAGATGTTGAGCATCGGTGGGAGGTCGATGACCACATTGCCAAAGATCCCTCTGAGCCCGTCCAATACATTTCTGTCGACGAGCTGGTAGAAAAAACGTGCGGGCTCGCTCTGGGCGATACCCGACGGAATCACGTAGATGTTGGGAACGAGCGCCGCTCCGCGAACGATTCTCAACCGCGACCCGCCTTCCAGCCATTCGCTCAACCCTCCGGCTTCTGTGATGTCGAAGAACTTGTAGAAGGAGGGAGAAGCGAAGTCGCACTCGATCAGCAAAGTGGATTTCTTAGTGTCGACCGCCATCGCCGTCGCGATGCCGATGGCAACCGAAGTCTTGCCCTCGCCGTAGGCGGTGCTCGTCACGCCCAGAACCCGGCACTCGGCTGCAGGGTCGAACGAGACCGACAGATAAGCGCGCCGGCAGCGGTCGACGAACCAGGGTGGCAGCCCGATGGAGTTGATCCGCTCCATCCGTGGATCCGCAAAGCCAGGCAGGGTCGGTCTGGTGGCCAGCGCATCGTTGATCGATTGGGAGAATTGGCTGGACAGCTCTTCGCCGGCGCTGGTCTCGTCAGCATCCTCGACCACTTGCTCGACTTCGTCCGCAAGCTGAGTACTCCCAATCGTTACCGGCTGGTCCCCGTTGGCGATCAGATCGATGCCATGCTTGTGAGCCGGCGCGCGCTCCTTGACCCTATGCGCCACCGGAGCCCACCAGTCTGGGGATGGTCGCCACTACGGGTACACCGAGACGGCGCTCGAGCTGCTTGGGGTCGCCGGCGGTCCTATCAGCCCAGCCGAGCAAGTAGATATAAGCCCCGACCGCGGCCAGACCGACAAGCAGCACAAGGACCGCTGGCACGAGACTCGAGTAGTCGCCGACGAATCGTGAGCCTGCCATGTGCGGTGGGTCCAGCACAGTCGTTCCGATCTGGAGGAAGCGAGCCGACGCGGTGCCCAGGTACTGTGCCTGGCTCAAGCTGTTCTGGGCCTCTGTCACCTTAGCGCGCCAAAGCTGAACGTTGCCTTCGAGCAGCGCAACCTGGGGGTCACTCGAGCCGGCGTCGGTGGTCGTCCCCGGATGTGCCGCGACGTAGCTCTGGAGCTCGACCTGGGCCGCGGCCAGATTGGCCTGTGCGTCTTTCAACTGGCCGCTCCAGAACGTGCGGGCTGCCGCCGCCTGATCCTGCTGGATCGTCGCCATCTGCTCTTTGAAGATGTCGATCGTGTCGGTCACCACGGCCAGGCAAACCGCTGAGTGCGGGCACGCGTAGGACAACGTCATCAGATGAGAGCCGGAGGCTACAGCTCTGAGGCTGGTGCCGCTCGATTTGAGCGTCTGTTGCAGCTCGACGCCACTCGAGACCGTCCCGGCGCTTGTCAGCCGGTCTGACAAGCTGTGCGCGAAGGCGGGGGTCTTCACCACCTGACTCACGCTGTCGGCGAGGTTCTGGGCGGGGGTCTGATTCGGGCTCCAGCCGACCGGGACGAACGTTGTCCCGAAAGCGGCGGGGTCTTCGATCCTCAAGGTGGCGGTCGCGCGAAAGGACGCGAACACCACGGCAACCGACACGCCTAGCACGACAGGGAGCAGCAGCAAAGCGGCAAATCTAAGCCTCTGTCGAAACATGATCTCAAGGTACTTCGCCATCAACCCATGCTCCTGTGCACGAGGCGCGCCCAGGCATGCCGGTAGTCACGAGCTGCGAGTTCCAATTTCAGCAATCGTATGAGTGGACGGACGCAGGCACATGAGGCGCTGGTCCCGCTCGGCCTGGGACAAACCGTGCACGGGCGACACGGGTCCAAGGCGTGGGACTAGTGCCCAAACCGATGCGGGACATTGACGCGGTGTCGCCGAGCGAGCCGATATCTCGCCCACCTCCGCTCCGGTGAAATATGAGGCGACCCATGCAGCAGTTGATGAACCTGGATGACATGCTGCATCGGCTGCTCGATGCGGGCGGCTCAGACCTGCTTTTAAGTTGCGGGAGTCGCCCGCGCATTCGGAAGGATGGGAGCCTCGAGACGCTCGACGAGAGTTCCAGGGTCCTCGCACCGTCAGACACTCTTCGAATGCTTCGCGAGGTACTTGATGCCAAGCAGTGGAAGGAGCTCGAGAAACAGCGCCATGTCGACTTCTCGTTCACGTGGCGCGAGCGCGCGAGGATTCGCGGCAACGCTTATCACCAGCGAAATTCGATAGCTGCCGCCTTTCGGCTGTTACCGCTCGTCATACCCAACTTCGACATGCTTGGGATCCCCGAAACGGTTCACCGCCTGCTCGAGAGGCGGCACGGCCTGGTCCTCGTCACAGGGCCTACCGGCTGCGGCAAGTCGACGACGCAGGCGGCCATGATCGACCACCTCAACGCGACGCGACCATTCCACATCATCACGATCGAAGACCCGATCGAGTACGTGCACAAGCACCAGCTGTCGATCGTGGATCAGCGCCAGGTGGGTGAGGACACCCCTTCGTTCGCCGAGGGCCTCCGCTCCGCTTTTCGCGAGGATCCGGACGTGGTCCTCATCGGCGAGATGCGCGACCTGGAGACCATGAGCGCGGCGGTTTCGATCGCGGAGTCGGGTCACCTCGTTCTGGCCACGCTGCACACGAACGACGCGCCCCAGGCACTTGACCGGATCATCGACAGCTACCTCGGAGCGCAGCAGCAACAGGTGCGGATCCAGCTTGCCAGCTGTGTGGCTGGAGTGATCTACCAGGAGCTGCTGCCGGCGATTGGGGGCGGGCGCGTCGCCGCGTTCGAAGTCCTGATCGCCAACACCGCCGTGCGCTCGATGATCAAAGAAGGGAGGACCGACCAGCTGCGAACGGTGCTTCAGACCAGCTTCCGCGAGGGCTCGCAGACGCTGGAACGCTCACTGAACCAGCTGCTGCGAGCGGGCATGGTCAGCGAACGCGACGCCCGCCGCCATTCGGTCAACCCTGCCGCGATCCACGCGTAGCACGCGGTAGCCGGCCGAACCCGAGGCCGACGGCGGCCACGCCGACCACCGACACGAGAGTGAACCCGGCAACGGCCCCGGGCCATGGTCCCAGCAGAACCAGCGAGGCCAGCATGGCCACCCCACAAAGGGCCTCGACCGCTGGCGACACGATGCCGATCGACGCGCCACAGCCGGCACAGCGACCGCCCCGGACCACGTAACCGGCCACAGGAATCAGGTCGACAAGGTTGAGCACGCGGCCGCACGTGCGGCAGTGCGACCGCGGTCGCACCACGGACTCACCTCGAGGCAGCCGGTCGGCGGCCAGGTTGATGAAGCTGCCCACCAGGAGCGCAACTACCACCAGGTAGGCGCTCAGGGCTCCTCCAACCACTAAGTCAGCGGAGTTCAAATCGCGGCTCTCTCAACAAGGCGAAAGGGCGCCGCTCGCGCGACGCCCCCCTCCCTACCCCGGTTGGGCGCGCGTCAACCGCCGGAGACGGTGCACCCGGCCGGGACAGCCGGTCCGCCCGACGCTTGCAAGACAGGCCCTGTGATGCGGCCGAATCCATCCCATGTGTAGGCATAGTTGGTTGGCGAGTTGCGGAGGAACGTTGGCGTCCCGGACGAGTTGTACAGCGGGTGGGTGCCATCGGGCTTAACGGTCATGTCGCTCGTCCCGGTGGTCTCCGCAGTGACTGAACTGAGATTGAAGTAAGCCATGTAGGCGTCGAGGCCGGACTGCACCGTCTTGTACTCCTGCTCGCATGCCTTGGCCTGCGCGCTGGTGGTCAGGCCGACCAGGCTCAACGTGACGATCGCGGCAAGAACCCCAAGGATAGTGACCACGACCAGGAGCTCGATCAGGGTGAACCCAGATTGGCCCTTTTTGCCCTTCAGATTCCTGGCGAAATAACCGTAAAGACCGCCGTGCATACCCCAACTCCTCATGCGTTCCCCAGCGTTGGACTGGTGGCACGCTCTTATGTATTAGTTCGCTACGTGTCCCAACTCTAGGCACCGGTTGCGCAAACCTAAATAGAGGGATTGGCCCAGTACCCTGGGCATAAGTCCGGGGCCAGGCTGGGCGGTGGGACGTCGGTGACTTAACCGAGTCCCGTGCGGACCGCCTCGATGAGGATCAAGAACACGCCCGCCCCGAAAAATGGCAGCGCACAGCCTCGGCGCGCCTTGGTGGTCACCAGGCCCGCCTCGTTTTCGTCCAGGAGGTTGACCTCAACCCCAGGTTTGCGGCGCTCCTCGCGATGCTGCTCCTTGCGCTTGCTCAAACCCGCCGCCTCATGACCAAACCGATGCATGTGAGGTAGGGCCCGTACCGCACGTCGGGATCCACCCGGGGTGGTCGGGGCAGCGCCTCCACGGGGTGGCCGGTCAGCTGCTGGAGCCGGTCTGTCAAGAGGGAGGTAAGAGCCTGGTCAGAGCGCACGAGGATTGGCGAATTGGGGCCGAACCCGGCTGCGCCTGAGCGCTGGTGGAAGGCCAGCACCGGCTTGAGCCCGATTGAAACGGCCAGCGCGAGGTCACCGCCTGATCCCACCTTGAGCTTGAAATTGTGGGCGGCTCGTGGCACGCGGCCGTCGATCAAGACCGCTTCACACGGCTTGGCGGACATGTCCAGGAGAATGCACGAGTCGACTTCGATGGCGCGCGCGACGCACAGCGACTTCAGGTCTATCGCTGCGGGGTCGAGTCCGGCGTGCCTGGCGGCTGCTGCGATCGCCTTGACCTGGCTCCGGTCCCACATTACGGCGAAGATGGTCCGCACTTCGGAGCCCAGCGACACCTCGACGTGCCGCATCGCCATGCGGTCCGAGCCAAGGTTTAGCTCACCTCTCACCGAGGCGTCGATTTCGGCGTCGGGCGTGGCTTTGGGAAAAGTGAGGACCCTGAAGCTGGCGATCGCGTCGCTGGCCGCGACCAACGCTCGAGTCGCGGTGATTTCGCTCCGAGCGAGCAGCTGGCGGAGCGCCTGGCCCAGTGCCGCCGAGTCCAGCACGCGACCGCCTTCGAGGGCGCCTGGCGGTGCGGCACCTTCGCCGCATCGCATTGGGCCTCCGGGCAAGCCTTCGAGAACGCGGAGCGTTCCAGACGAGAGGTCCACGGCGAGCCGAGATGTGGGCACCCCTAAGGAGAGTAGTACGACCAGCCCTGCACGTAGACTCCGAGATTGCCCCAAATGGCAGCGGGACCGACCTGGACGCGGGTCCACAGGCGCGGATTGCCTACACAGGTAGTCGACCCAGCGGCGTCGCTGATGCACGCGTGCAGATCTGAAATACGGGTACTCCCAATTCGGTAGAACCAGCTCCCGCCGCTTGATGAGCCGAAGTAAAGGCATGGGCCGATCAAGTTGTTCGGACAGGATCCGACGATCGGTGAGCCGGCGATGATGGGGCCACCCGGACCAAATTTCGCCGCCTTGAACATCTGGGTCCCGCTCACCGGTATCTCAACGTCGTAGACGAAGCCGTCGTTCGCGCCGAAGTACCAGTCGCCATTGGCGTCGGCCGTCGGAGATGTGTTGATGGCGGGCCGGCCATCCGGTTGGCCGTCATACGAGTAGGCCAGGTTGAGCCCGGTAGTGAACAGATACAGGAGGCCGTTGGTGCCGCCCACCCCGATCAGGTCCACCGGGCCCGACTGGCCTGGGCAATGACACCAGAAGGGCGCGCGGCCCGCAGTGGATCCGTTGGGAAGTATGACGCTCGCCCCGGAAGACATCGGGTAAGACGGCGCTGACCCGATTTGCGCCACGTCCAGCCTGCCGGAGGCGGTGGCGACGGCGAGGCTCAATGGCGCGGTTGACGCACTGAGGCCGTAGCCGACGGCGTTGTTTCCATTGAGTGTCCGGCTGTCGGTTTGGGTCAGGTTGTAGGTCGTTACGGTTCGCTGGCCGCCTCCGCAGCCTCCCTCGCCATTACCGTTGCACTCGGTGGTCGACTCGGTGTAGGTCCAGTGCTGGAGGCTCGTTCCTGAGCCGCTGGTCACCAGCAGGAATACCTCGTCGTTGACGGTGCTCGTTTGGCTCTGACTGGTGACCGTGCCTGGGAAGACGAGTGGTGCGGCGGCGACGCTGCCGGTCAAGGAAACGGAAGCCCGCCAGGCGCACGAGCCGCCGGCCCTTGCGTCGTAGACGTAAAGGCGGCCGGAGTCCCCGATGAAGGCATAACCGCGGAAGTTGGCGCCTGCAGCCGCGCTCGCGCTGACGGTTCCTGTGGTGGCCAGACTGCAGCTCAAAACCGGATTGCTGCCACTCCGCTCGTTGAAGACCACGACTTTGTTGCCCGCGGGGGCAAGGATGTCGACGGAGCCGTTGGGATCAGGTGCGGTCAGCGGAGGTGCGGTTGCACCGCCTCCCAGCGAGACCACCCAGCTGCGCGCGGTCGACCCAAACGAATATGCCCAGAGCCGGCCGGTCGCATCGCTGACCAGGTAACGGTTTTGTCCCCCGACGGTGTCGTGGATGCCGTCGACGTTGGACGACCCAGCGTCAAGGCTCGTGGCCACCTCGGGGACGATTGCACTGCACGTCTGGCTAACGGTCGCAAAGTGTCCGTTCATGGGGGCCGTAAGGGACCAGGGTCCCCGTGCGTCCTGGGCACACACCGCCGGCACAGGCCCGCCCTGAAGCTGGTGGATCGCGAGCTCGGCAGCCGATGTCACGGTTGCCTCTGTCTTCACCTTCGCGACAAGATCTTGAGAAACCACGAATGAGTCCGTCAGCTCGGTGAGCAGCGCCCCGATCAGGATCGTAAGGAACGCGACGATGATCAGCAGGCCACCCAGGATGCTCCCGCGCTGGCGGCGCCGACGATCGTGAAGGAGGAGTTGGAGCCGTTTCACGGAGACGTGATCCGCGGATAGAAGAGAAAGGTCTGGGACTCGCTGTACGTCGCGTTGTACGTGGCGATGGTTACGGTCATGCTGATCACGACAGTCGGGTTGGAGCCACTCCGGTCGATGTACCACGAGTAGGCTGTGACATTGCTCGCGGCGACCCGGCTAGAGGTGCCCGTGTATCGAGTCACCAGCTGCTGGGCAGCGTCCCACACGTACCTCACCGTGTACGGCGCCGCCACTGCACCGATCGCGTTGGGTACCCTGCTGCCCTGCAACACAAGGTCCTGCGTGGTGCACGGGTTGCCCGACGTTCCGCAGCCCGACGGGACCGGAGTTCGCGCGAGGACGAAATCGTCATAGGCTGTGAACTGGAAGTTGCGGACCTGCGAGCTGGCCTCAACCCGTGCGGTGGCGGTGTTGTCTGCAAGGATGCTGGTCACCACGACCGATGTGAGCGCGCCCATCACCACCAGACCGAGCGCTGTGGCGATGACGAGCTCGATCAGCGTGAACCCGGCCTGGCGCCTACGCCGTGCAGCCAATTCCGGCCTCATCGGCTCACCTTGTAGACGGAGACCGTCGATCCAATCGGACCGATCAAGGGGTAGGTAACCACGGTGACAGCCCACTGCTGCACGCCTGGCTGCGCATCCGACTCGGTCACATCAGCCCGCAGGTTGGTGCCGGCCGGGCACGAGCCACCTAATCCGACCTGAGTCGGTCCGCCCGTGCTATCGACGGCGAAGCACTCCGAATAAGCGGACGGCGTGGCGCTGAACCCCGAGGCTTCGATTTTCTCGAGCTCGTACTCTTGCGCCGCGGTCACCGCCGTGTTGCGCTTGGCCAGCGTGCCATCGATGACGGCGGTGCTGAATGCACCGACTAGCACCACGACCACGAGGCCGATGATCAACACGCTGACGAGGAGCTCAATGAGCGTCGTGCCCGCTTGCGCGCGGCGCCGCCGCTCTTTGCGGCTGAGCATCAGTGGACGGCTTTGAGGAGCCCGTACATGGGCAGGATCACGGAAACGGCGACGAATCCGACCGCGCCACCTACTGCGATGATCAGGCTCGGCTCCATTAGCGCGATCATGTTTCGGACCTTGTAGTCCATCTCCTCGGCCAGGAAGTCCGCGATCTGCTCGAGGCTCTGGTCGAGGGTGCCGGTCTCCTCACCGACGCGCACCATCCTCAGCACCATTGGCATGAAGAGCCCGGTCGCCGCCAGCGGCTCCGAGAAGCCGTCCCCGGTCGTCATGCGCTGCCGCACCGACTCCAGCCCTCGCCGGTACCGGATGTTGCCTGCCGAAGCAGCGGCGACATCGAACGTCTGGCTGATGGGGATGCCCGCCCGCAGCATGGTGCCCAGCGTGCGGGTGAACCGCTCGACGATCGAAAAGACGACGATGGTCCCCAGCACTGGGAGACGGAGGATCAGGTGGTCCCAGAAGACGCGGCCGGGCTTGCTCTGAAGGAACAGGAATGTGCTGAATACCACCAGCAAGGCGACGACCACAATCTGTGTGCGCCAGGTCTGAGCGAATTCCCCCACGCCGAGGAGCAGCTTCGTTGGCAGCGGAAGGTCTTTGCCGAACTCTTTGAAAAGCTGCACGAAGTTGGGCAGCACCACCACGATCAGGACGCCACAGACCACGACGGCCAGGGTCAGGATGATCGCCGGATAGATCATCGCGCTGCGCAGCTTCTTCAAAGCCGAGTCCTGTCGCTGGAGGTAGATGGCGATCTGGAGGAGCACCCTGTCGAGGCTTCCGCTGTACTCCGCCGCACGCACCATGTCTACATAGAGCTGGTTGAAGATATGGGGGTGGTGTGAGATTGCGATCGAGAACGATTCGCCGTCATCAAGGTCGTCGTTCACGTCGTCGAGTGCTGCTTTGAACGCGCCCGAGCGCGTTCCGCTTCGAAGCAATGAGATCGCGTCCGTGATCGGCACGCCAACTTTTAGAAACGTAGCCAGCTGGCGAGAGAACAGGACGAGATCAGACGTGCTGACCCCGAAGAAGGTCGGCATCTGGCGATAAAACCAGCTCCATCCACCCTTTCGTGCCGGGCGTAGTGACACGACGCGGTAGCCGCGCAGGGTCAGGTTGCGATGAACGATTGAGGCCGATTCGCCGTCGATGAGCTTGTCTTCGAGAACTCCGCTCGGCGTATACGCCCGGTACTGGTATTTGGTGGCGATCGCTATGCCTCCATCAGATGGTGTAGACGCTGCGCAAGACTTCGGACACGGTGGTGACACCGGCTGCAACCTTCTTCCAGGCGTCCAGACGCAGGGCGACCAACCCGCCCGCGACGGCGGTGTCCATGATCTCCCGGTGGCCGGCGCGGGCAATGACCAAGCGCTTGAGCTCCTCGGTCATGGTCAGCACTTCGAAAACCCCGATGCGGTCGTAGTAGCCGGTCTGATTGCACCGCCCGCAGCCCTGCCCTTGGTAAAGCTGCTTCGGGACGGCAAATCCCAACGACGTGGCAAACTCCGCCTCCTCGGTAGTCGGCGTGTGAGGCGTCCTGCAGCCGTCACAGACCTTACGCACGAGGCGCTGGGCAACGATCGCGATCACCGAAGAGGCGATCAAAAAGCCTTCGATGCCCATGTCGATGAAGCGAAGCAGGGCGCTCGCCGTGTCGGTCGCGTGTAGCGAAGAGAGCACCAGGTGACCGGTCAGCGCCGACTGCACGGCGATCTCGGCGGTCTCGCGATCGCGGATCTCGCCGACCAGGATGATGTCGGGATCCTGGCGCAGAATCGCGCGCAGGCCATTGGCAAAACTGATGTCGGCCAGCTTGTTGATCTGGCTCTGGTTGATGTTGTCAAAGGTGTACTCGACCGGATCCTCGATCGTCATGATGTTGCGGACCTGCTGATCGAGCTCGTGAATCGCCGCGTAAAGGGTGGTCGTCTTGCCGCTGCCGGTCGGCCCTGAAACGATGAGCATCCCGTACGGCGAGTGCAGCATGCCGTGGAATCGTTGGTATGCCCCCGGCGAGAAGCCCAGTTGTTTGAGCGGTATCAGTGAACGACCTCGGTCGAGCAGCCGCAGCACCATCTTCTCGCCCCAGATCGTTTCGATGGTGGCCACCCGGATGTCGAGCTCGCGGCCATCCACCGTGAGGCTGATCTGTCCGTCCTGAGCCCGGCGGCGCTCGACGATGTTCATGTCCGCCATGATCTTGATTCGCGAAGCAAGAGCGGCTCCGGTAGCACTCGGCAGATGCGCGACGTCCTGGAGCACGCCATCGATCCGGAACCGGATACGGAGAAAGTCTTTCTGGGGTTCGATGTGGACGTCCGAGGCACGATCTCTCAGCCCCTGTGTGATGAGCATGTTCACGATCTCGACCGCGGGCGAGGTTGCAGTGATGGCCGACAGCTCAAAGACCATCGAACGGCTGGCCGACGTGAATTGGGGCCGGCTGTCTTTCAGCTCACGGGCAGCCTCATGGATTCTCGGCCGCATGCTGTGGACGCGGCTGAGGTTGGCGATGATGTCAGACGATCCGGCGAGGTAAGGCACGATCCCCAGCCCGGTGATCAACCGGAGGTCATTTACCAGATGGAGGTCCGCTGGGTCGGCCATCGCCACGGCGATGCCTCCGGATTCGCGACGGAACGGAAGGACGACGCGACGCCGGGCAAAGTCCTCGGGGACCAGCTGGGCCACCTCGGGATCAACAACCTCGCGACGTAGGTCGGCCACCTGCACATCGAGGTGTTCGCCGAGCACTGCCAGGAGTCGATCCTCATCAAGGGCGCCCAGCTCGATCAAAACCCTGCCCAGTGGCCGCGAGCTCGTCGGTTGCAAATCGAGAGCGCGCTTGAGCTGCCCCTCGTTGATCAGCCGTTTGGCCAGCAGCCGCTCGCCCAGACGTGGAGCCGTTTCCTGGGCAGGCGGCAACGCCTGCGCCGGGTTAGAAGCCATCGGACCCATGGTGCGGTGCCTCCTACGCTTTGAGAATGGGATTTGCCCGTCCGCCTGGGTCGTTTGTCCCGGTTTGGCCGGGGACATCCCTGAGCGCCGCGCCTAGTTGGCGGTGAGGCCCATTCGGGCGGCGCACAACATGGCTTCGGTTCGGCTCCGAAGCTCGAGCTTGCGGTAGATGTTGGCGAGGTGGTTCCGCACCGTCTTGTGGCTGATGCCGCGTGCCGCCGCAATAACGGGTATCGATTTCGCTTGACCGATCATCGTCAAGATGTCCAGCTCGGTTGGAGAAAGCTGGCTGGCTGCCCGACGGCTGTTGGGCATGGTGTCGCTGAGTCGCGCAAGCACCATGCTCATGAGATTGGACCCTACGGCGCGGTGGCCTGAAAGGACCGTCTGCACGCCAACCAGAAACTCGTCCAGCCGGGCGTCCTTCGTGAACAGCCCGGCCACACTCGTATGCAGGGCAGCCGACATGAGGCGTTCGTCCTCTGCGTCCCCGAGAACGATCACGGGTACCCGCGGAGTGAGCTGCGAAAGGCGCTCGACCAGGTCGATGGCCGGGATCGGTTCGGATCTGATCTCGCAAAACACCAGTTGAACATCACCGCGGAGGGCGATCTCGAGACCGGCATCCGTGTCATGCGCCACCTGAACGCTTGCACGGACCGGGGGCGCGGTAAGCAAGCTACCCAATGCCGCCAGAAAAAGCGGCTGCCGGTCGATCAGCAGCAGGTTCGGGGCACGGCCTGCATCGGGCTGATGCTCGCCCATGCCGACACTGCGGCCCGGAACCACTACCACTGTGTTCCGGAATGTAGGTGTCAGTACCCATAGGTGTAATGGGATCGTCGTACTAGTTCGTGGGTTGGACTGGGCCAGTGTCCCGGGACTCTCGCGCCGGGCTAGATTTCGACCAGGCCCTTGCGAACCGCGTACAGAACCGCCTGAGCGCGGTCGTATATGTCGAGCTTTTCGTACATGTTGCTGACATGGTTGCGCACGGTCTTTTCGCTGATCCCGAGCTTGTACGCGATCTGCTTGTTGGCCATACCGGTCGCAAGCATCTTGAGGATCTCGACCTCGCGCGCCGTCAGCCCGTCGTAGAACTCCTTGGGCGTGGTGGCACCGGTCAGCATCTCGAGCACGCGATTGGCGACCGCGCTCGCCATCACCCGCTCGCCGGCGACGACGGCCAGGACGCTCGACACGATCGCGCCCGCTTGCGAGTCTTTGAGCACGTACCCGCTCGCGCCGGCTTTCAAGGCCTGGATCACATGGTTGTCGGCCTCGAACGTGGTCAGCATCAGCACTTTGATCTTGGGGTTCTCGCTGACGATCCGGCGTGTCGCCTCGATGCCGTCGAGGTTCGGCATCTTGATGTCCATCAAGACGACGTCCGGCTTCAGGGAGAGGGCCAGCTTCACGGCATCCGCGCCGTCGACGGCCTCGCCGACGACTGACACCCGATCGTCGCCATCCAATAGCCGGGCCAGGCCTGACCTGAACAGCGTCTGGTCGTCTGCGATCAGCACCCGAGCGATGCGGGTTGAGATCGTCGTTTCCGATGGCGGTTGCGTTGCTGTGCTCAAATCAATTGCTCCTTGGGCAGAATTGCTCGGACGGTGGTCCCACCGCCGGCGATGGTGTCAACTTCGATCCGGCCACCCAGGAGCACCGCACGCTCTTGCATCCCGAGCACACCCATTCCCGGCGCGCGGCCGCCCGCGCCAGACTCTGTACCCCTACCGTCGTCTTTGACCTCGACGGCCAGATAGCGTCCTACGGTGGGGCCAAGCGCCACCTCAACCAGGCCGGCACCGCTGTGCAGCCTGACGTTGGTAAGGGCTTCCTCGATGATCCGAAGGATGTTCAGCGCCGCCTGCGATCGGAGCCGGGACGGCCACGACGGCGCGACCGAGAAGCGAACGTTGACATGGGTTCGCTCTTGAAATCGGGCCAACAGGCCGCGTACGGCGTCTACGAATCCCTCCTCGATCCCGCTCTCATCGCGCAGGTCGTAGAGCACCCGGCGCAGGTTGGTCAAAACGTCCCGCGTTGACACCTGCAGCTCATCGAGCTGGCGCAATACGCTCTGTCTGCCCGTCTGCTCGACCTTGAAGTTCTCGAGCTCGATCAACATCGTCGTAAGCGTTTGGGCGACTCGGTCGTGGAGTTCGCGGGCGAGCATCAACCGGATCTCGTCCGAGCTCGTAGTGCCGTTGCCAAGCGCCGAGTCGCCAACAATCAGTGGCGAGCCCACAGGTCCTACTTCCCTTCCCTTTCTTGAACGAATGATTAACGATGTCACGATCCGAGCGTCCGAAAACCCAAGCTAATTGACGCTCGTGGCGGGTCTTTTTCCTATGAAAGTCCGCTACAGGCATTAACGCCTGCGGGAAATCCCAAGTCAATGGGCAGAACTGACCATTTTCTTGATTCGTGCACCCCCAGCCCGTCCTGGAAGGACCAAGGCGTGGTCAGTCGCTCATGTCCTGACGGGCGACCGCGGCAGCTTGGGTGCGATTGCGCACCTTGAGCACGGTCAAGACTTCATGCACGTGTTTGTTGACAGTCGCGATGGAAATGCTGAGTCGAGCCGCTATCTCTCGGTTCGTTCGTCCCAAGCGCAGATGCTCGAGCACCTGCCGCTGACGAGGGCTGAGTCCCCCGACACGGCCGTTGACGCTGCCAGCCTGCGGAGCCGACTTCGCGCCGCTGCGTGATCGGGACGAAGCGCTAGCCGCCAGACGCCGGATCGAGCTCACCATTTCCGCGACAGGCATGGCCTTGGGCAGGAACATGTCGGCGCCCGCGCGCTTGCTCGCGGGCCCGACCCTTTCGTCGAGGCTCGCGCTTATCACGGCCACCTTCACATCGGGCCACTTTTCCGTCACCTCACGAGTCACGGCGATGCCATCCTTGCCCGGTCCCATGTAGACGTCCATGAGAATCACATCGACCGGAGTCTTGCGCATGACTGAATCAAGGTTGGCCGCGGAGCCCAGGTCCCACGGAATATCCAGGTCGGACTCACGCTCCAGCGCGCGTTTGAGGCCTAACCTGAAAACCGGATGATCGTCGACGATTCCAATTCGTATCGCCGAGCGTCGATGACCTGCCGCTGCGATGTGCCCCTAACCTCCAAAGCGCCGATGAGGCGTGCCGCCTTCTTCCCCAAAAACGACGTTCCGATCATAAGGCAATCTAAGGCCCCGATAAGTGAACGCTTATTTCAGCGTTTCTCCCGGATGCCAGGACATTCGTACCATTGGTTCCCGGCCCTGCATCGTGCGACCCTCCATCAGTGCGCGGGATGGCATAAGCGTCCTCGTGGGGGTGGATCGCATGTTCACAGGATCGTCCGGACGTCTTTTCTATAGGGTGTTCCTACCGCTGGCCGTGGTTGTCAACCTTGGGCTTGGTCTCGTGGTCTTAGGTAACCTGCGCCCGGATGGATCGCTTGGCTTGCTGGAATTGGCGACAGGTGCTTTTTGTTGTGTCGTGGCGGGTTGGCTCGCGGCGGCGGCCTGGTCCAAGTCTTACTGGGGAAGCGCGATGACACGGCAGATAAACGCATGGCGGCAGATCGCGGATGCGATCTTTGTCTGGTTGGAAGAGGCGCCGCTACCGGCTGACGCCCTCGAACGACTCAATAGATCGCTCGACGAAGTGCATCAACCGAGGTCGAGCTCGATCTAACGTCTGGACCTGGGCTTGGTTGCCCGGGATAGCTCGCGCAGCTGTTTCAGCGCCTCCTGGACGGATGTGACCATATTGGCTGCTTCTAGGCTCAATCGCTCCGATTGTCGAGTGAGCATGTCGCTCCCGCCGGCCGTTGGGTGTTCGAGCATCTTGCGATGGCGAAGCAAGAGGGCGTCGAACCGTTCAAGGTCGCTCGTCAGCTTGGTCACGATCCGGATCAAATCGTCGCCTGCATCCACAAGATCGGGCCTTCCTTCGGCTGCCTTTACTTTCACTATTTGGCGCCAGGCTACGCAAGGTAAGCGCGGTCTGCCATCGTCAATTTCCATGGTTGGCTCTCATGGAAATCCATGCCTTTCCTAACAGTAGACGGGGCTGGAACTTGCCTACTCTGAGTGCAGCACCTCGACCACATTTGTGCGCGCCGCCCAGCGCCCGGGGATGAGCGCCGCCGCGACCGCCACCACCACACCGAGCAATGGGATCAACGCCAGCTCGAATGGGTTGAACACGCCGTAGACAGACGGGGGTGTGTCGTTGCCCGCGGAGCTGCTGATCACATCGTTGAGCACGTGATGTAGCGAGAGGCCCACCGGCATCGCAATCAACCCCCCGACTAGGGCCAGGAGCCCGGCCGATGCCGCCACCATCACCATCACCTGCCGCGGGCTCATGCCCAGCGCCTTCAGGGTGGCGGTGTCGTGGATCCGCTCGCGCGTGTTAAGAAGCAGCATGTTGAAAACTCCGCCGACTCCGATCAGCGCCAGCACCATGGCGATGACCAGAAGCACGGTGTCGATGATCTTCACCGGCGCGATGATGGAGTTGTCGGCCGCGTGCACGTCGAGCAGATCCGGCTCCAGCGCCGAGAGCCGCCGCACATATGCGGAAGGGTCAGCACCCGGCACCAAAGTGATGGCGTACCGATACGGCTCTGCCGCAGGCGTGACCGACGCCATGGTCGCGATGTCCATGAACATGGAATGCCCCAGGTTGTTGATGTCGTAGGTCTCGCCGACCACGCGGAACTGCAGGGCTTGGCCGTCGGCGGTCCCGCTGAAGCTGTCGCCGATCTTGAGATGGGCGTCGTGAAGCAGGCTGGCCGGCGCGAGAACCTCGCCAGGCGCCGAATACCAGCGCCCAGCGATGACCAGGTAGCCGAGCCGCGACGAGTCGCCCCGGAACAATTGCGTGTTGACCGGGTCGGCCAGACCAGCGATCGTCACGTTCCGCCCGCCGACCGCCACCACGCGAGCAGTCTCTGGCTGCGCGTTGAGGATCCGCATGACGTCCGCATCCGCAAAGGCACTGGTGCGATTGACCACGACCTGGTAGTTGCCGGCGCCGGTCTCGCTGTTGTTGATGAGCAAGAAGCTACGCGGCAGGCCGATCGCCACGACCACCGTTGCGACTCCGAGGAGGACGGTGATGAGCGTCAGGGCGGCCCGGAGCGGCCGCGCGAATGCGTCGCCGATGCCGAGGACAACCGGCCTGGGCAGCCGTGCGCGAGCGGCCAAGCTCCGAAGCCGCCGCCCGCCGGTACCTCGCGGCGCCGATGCCTTGGCGATGGCCGCGATCGGCTTGAGGAGACCCGCCCGTAGCGCGGGCAGGGTGGCCGCGACCGCCACCACGAGCAGACCGGAGGCAAGCAGGAGCATGTCCAGTCCGATGGAGAACGTCGGCGCATAAGCCAGTCCCAGCGCGTGCGAGCTGTTCGCCAGCAGCGGCTGGCTTACGAGCGTGCCCACCGGTATCCCCAGTACGCAAGCGACCAGCGCCGGAATCACGATCTGGAGAGCGAAGACCCCGACCACCTGCGACGGCGTGAAGCCGATCGCTTTCATGATGCCGATCTCGCGGTAGGCGGAAATCACGATTCCGGTCACCAATGTGGCGACGATCGCGATTGTGGCCGCCAGCGCAAACACGCTGAACGCGCTCAGAACGCCGGTGAGGATCTGGTTGGTGATGTTGAAGATGCTGCGGACGAGGATGTAGTTGAGGGACCCGGTGATGCTTCCTGGCGGAAGGCTTGCCCGCAGGCGGTCGATGTAACCCTGAAGCTGCGCGCTGGTCGGGGCGCCGGCGAAGCGGTAATCCATCAGGTAGTACGCCGAATCCGGCGTCGACAGCGCCGGCACGGCGGCTGTCGCGACCCAAGCGTGCTGGCTGCTGAGGTCGGCGCTTCCCTCGTCGATGTCGACCACCTCGCCGACCACCGTCAGGCTCGGCGTCTGGGCGACGCTCACCACCTTCACCCGGTCCCCGACCGAGATCTTGTTGAGCTCCGCGAACGATCGCGTCAAGACGATCTCATCGTTGGCACGCGCCCAGCGCCCGGACGTCACGTTGAGGACCTCGACGGGCCCGCCCGGGTTGTCGCGGCCGATCGCGTCGACGAAAAACTTCCGGTCGCCGAATTTGAACTGGATG
>DATNOD010000108.1:0-14450 GCA_035601515.1 Candidatus Eiseniibacteriota bacterium
TCAAGACGCTCGCGGAGCCGGTCCTCGCTCACCGCATCATCCTGCGGCCCAACGCCGAGATGCAGGGCCAGAGCGCCGGCAAGCTGGTGGCCGGGCTGCTCGAGCGCGAGCATGTTCCACAGATGGCGTACGACGGGTAACGGCACGAGGGTCCGCTAGGGCGAGTCAGCGATGAACAAGGTCGCCCTCGGCGCCGCGCTCGCTCTCCTGCTCTTCTTCACATACCTGGTGTCGCCCAGGCCGGCATATGCATTCACCTATGCCCTCTGCCTGCTCTTCGTGGTCGCGTGGGTGTGGCCGCGGCTCGCAATCCGAGGCATCAGCCTCGTTCGGCGGTTGGACCCCGGCACCCCGACCGTGGGCGAACCGTATGAAGAGGTGATCGAGGTGCGGCGAGCGGGCTGGGTGCCGGCGCCCTGGGTTGAGGTTCGCGACCTCGGCCAGATCCCTGACTACCAGCCAGGCCGCGTGATCTCGGTCGGCGGAGAGGTGGTCAGCTGGAAAACCCGCGGAGTCTACCGGCGGAGGGGATGGATGTCGTTTGGGCCGACCTCGGTCAGCGTGCGCGAGCCCTTCGGCCTGTTCAACCAGGACCTGAGGATGGGCAACCGCACGACGGTGCTCGTGTATCCGCGCGTGCGGCCGATACCTGACCTGATGACGCCCAGCGCTCAACAGGTGGGTACGTCGCAAAGCTTGGGCGCGTGGGCCGACTATCCGCCCGAGACCGGCGGCGTTCGCGATTACACGCCAGGCGACAGCTTCGGTCGCATCCACTGGCCGCTTTCGATGCACCACCAGCGCCTGATGTCGAAGACGTTCGAGCAGCCGCTCACCACTGACCTCTGGATCCTGCTCGACCTGGACCACAACGTGCACTACGGCGAAGGGGAAGAGTCCACCGTCGAATACGCAGTCAGCCTGGCCGCGTCGATGGCGGCGCAGGTCCACAGCCGCGGCCGGCAGGTCGGACTGATCGCCAACGACTCGAAGGGCACGATTCTCGAGCCCCACCGGGCAGCCCGGCAGGACCGCATCATCCTCGACTACCTTGCGGTGGCGACCGCCGACGGCCGCACATCGCTGACGAAGACGCTCGCCTGGGATCGCATACGCCGGCTGCCGCGCCGTGCCATCGCCGTCATCACTCCGAGCGCTGACGAGGAGTGGGTCCGTCTGCTCCAGGCTGCACGCGGCCGGCGTTCCGCACTGATCGTTTTCTACCTCGACGTGACAAGCTTCGGCGGTCCCGATCAGAACCCGACCTTCGACCTCGGTCAGGACGTCGACCTGTACGTCATCAGGAAGGGCGACGACTTTGCGCGTCTCATGAGGACCAGGGATGCAATCCGGATCGGCTAGCTACCCGATCCAGCTCGTCCAGCGCACTCGAGCTGCGCTGCCGGGCGGCATCTTGTGGACTTCGATACTCGTTTTTCTCCTGACCCTCGCCATGGCCAAGTCGATCGTCACCGCGCAGTGGGTCGTCGGAGTTGGAATCGAGGTGGTGCCGTTGGTCGCGATCGGCGGCGCCATCCTCATGGGCCTGCTCGCGCTGACACCGATTAACTGGGCGGCGTGTCTCGCGATCGGCATGGTGCTCGGCCCCGTCGTCGCCGGTTTTGCCGCCTGGCCGTCTCTGCACGCCGAGCACGCGACGGACCCGACCAGCCTGCGGCTCCTTTCGCTGTGGTGGGCACGGCTGCTCGACGGCAGCGCGATCGTCGATCCAGCCTTTGGTCTATTCCTGGTCAGCTGGCTGATGTGGGTCACAGGCGGGTGGCTTGCGTGGTGTGTCCTTCGCTGGAGGCGGCCGCTTCTTGGACTGGTTCCCGGGGCTGCCGCGTTTGCGACCACGCTGCTCAACCTCCCGCGCGACCAGAACGGCTATGTGCTGGCCATCCTCGTGCTGACGCTCGCACTTTTGCTCTGGACCAATTACGTCGGCTCGATCGCCAACGCGACGCGTGCCCACGTGAAGCTGACCGGCGACGCGCGGTGGGACTTCTGGGAAAGCGGCCTCGTCGCGATGGCGGCTTTGATCGTCCTCGCCATCATGCTTCCACCCCTGTCGACCGTCGACCGCACGGCCGACATGGAGTCCAGCGCGTTCAACAACTGGGCGCAGCTGCTCCAAACACTGAGCCATCCCGGGCAAACCGGCGGTGTGGGGTTTGGGGCGGGAACCACGGGTTTTTCTACCGATGTGCTTCTCAACAGCTCTCTCAAACGGGATCGCGCCATCGCCTTTTACTACACGACGACCGGCGCCTACGCTGGTCCCGTGTACTTCCGTGGCGTTGACGACACCTTGCTGTTCGCCGGGGCGTGGCGGTATCCCGATGCCACCGCGTTCAAGGAGCCGCTGCCGAAATCGGCGGTGCCTCTGTTCGGCGAGGACTACGCGAAGCTGGGCGTCGCCGGCTTCAACATCAGGATGGTCGCGCCGCCAACTGGAAACGCCGGCATCCTGTTCTATCCCGGCCGGCTCTACAAGGTCAACCGGGACTCACTGGTGACCGAGTCGATCGTGCCCCCACCTTCGGCCCTAGGCGTCCTGATGAACATCGACCGCGTGGACAGTGAGTCACCGCGAACGTCTCGCGGAGGCTACGTGGCAACGGTGGAGTACTCCACCGCCACCGAATCCGACCTGCAGTCTGCGGGTACGAACTACCCGACCTGGATATCCGCCTACACGGGCATTCCATCGGTCGGATACCGCGCCCAACCTGTCCTGGACAGGATTCACAAGCTCGCGCTCGATGTCGTTCAGGCGGCCGGCGCGACGAACCCATATGACGAAGCGACGGCCATCGAGTCTTACCTCCGCGGCCCTACGTTCAGCTGGACGCTGACCCCACCGCGTCCTCAGCAAGGAGCCGATCCACTGGATTGGTTCCTTTTCCATTCGCGCCAGGGCTACTGCGAGTTCTTCGCCACCGCGATGGGGGACATGCTCCGGTCCCTCGGCATCCCGACCCGACTCGTCAACGGCTTCGGTCCGGGCACTTACGAGAACACCATCAACAGCTACGTCGTCCGGAGCGAGGACGCGCACACGTGGGTCGAGGTCTACTTTCCGAAATACGGCTGGATCCAGTTCGAGCCGACGCACGACAACGTGTACACGCCGATTCCCCGCGGCTTGAGCGGCGGGTCCAATGCGTGTTTGCACGATCTGGGCTGCGATACCGTTGGTCCTGGGAGCAGCAGCTCCGGGACGATCCCCAGCCCATCGGGGGAAGCCCGCGGCTTCCGTGACCCTGGCTCCACCCCAAGCGGCGGCGGAGGATTCCAGATCCCCGACGCGAGCACGCTGACGAAGATCGTTGGGATCGTGCTTGCGGTGCTGCTGTTCGCGTTTGCGGCCGCGGCGCGGTACTTGCGGCCGCGGACTGTCATGGGGGTCTGGCGGCGCACCCTCGCGCTCGCTCGGCTGGCGGGCGCTGATCAGCGCCTCGGGGAGACGCCACTGGAGCTAGGGCGCCGGCTGGCAGGGACGTTCCCGGAGGCCTCGGATCAGATGCGCTCGCTCACCAATGGCTTCGTCGTCGCGGCGTATGCGCCTCCAGAGGTGGCCAAGTCGGCGCGCGCCTCCGTGATGGAGGCATGGTCGGCCGTGCGCCCGCTCCTGCTCCGCCGAGCTCTCGCCCGCCTCCACCTGTCGCGAGTCTAGGTGGGGGTCGAGGGCAAGACCTACCCGGCAGTCTCCTCGGTCATCGAGCCCGAACGGGTCGCGGATTTCGCACGCTCGATCGGTGCCGACCTTGCAGACGGCGTGCCCCCAACCTTCGCGGCCGTCTATTCCCTCGGCGCCACGGCGCCCTACCTCTTCGGCGATCCCGAGGCGCATGTCGACTTCGCGAAGCTCTTGCATGCCGACCAGGAGTTCGAGTGGGAGCGGCATCCCCAACTCGGCGAGACCGTCACGTCGCAAGGCCACGTCGTCTCCGACATCAGCCGCCGGGGCATGCGCTTCCTTACCTTCGAGGCGCAAACGACCGGCGCCGGCGGCTCGAAGATCTGCCGGTCCCGGACCCTTTTCGTGATCCGCTCGTGAAGGGAGTCAAGCGCGTGGTCACTTTCAGCGTTGATCAAATCGCTGACTACGCGGAGGCCTCGCGCGACCACAACCCGATCCATCTCGACGGCGATTTCGCGCGGTCTGTCGGCCTGCCGGGTGTCATCGCTCACGGGATGCTGCAGATGGGACTCCTCGCAAGCGTTGCTGTTGAGGCCGCCGGCGGCGCAGGACGCTTGCGCCGCATCTACTGCCGGTTTGCGGGGATGGTCGAGCCAGGAGACACGGTGACGTTTGCGGCCGAGGACGCGGGGCCCGGCAAGCTCGCATTGAGCGCGGTGAATCAGCGGGGCGAGCAAGTCCTGACGAAAGCGTCGGCCGAGTACCTTTAGCCTCCCCGCCATGCCGCTCGATTTCACACTGACATCTGAACAGCAGGCCATCCGCGAGCTCGCGCACGAGTTCGCTGCCAACGAGATCAGGCCGGTCGCGGCGCACCACGACGAGACGGAGGAATTTCCCTATGAGGTGGTCGCCAAAGCTCAAAAGCTCGGCCTGACTCCGGCGGCGTTCCTGCCCGAGGAATATGGCGGCCAGGGCCTCGACTTTCTCACCGAGCTCCTCCTCAACGAGGAGCTGCACTGGGGCTGCGCGGGCATCGCCGTTTGCATCCAATCGATGGGCCTGGCGATTGCCGGCATTCGCTCGAGCGGCACCGAAGAGCAGAAGATGCGCTGGCTGCCGCAGTTCACGAATCCGGACAAGTTCGTCATCGGCGGTCTCGGCCTCACGGAACCCGATTCCGGATCGGACGCGCTGTCGATGAAGACACGGGCCGTGCGCGTCAGGGACGGCTATGTGCTCAACGGCACCAAGCAGTTCTGCACCAATGGCGGCATCGCCGACTATCACGTCATCTACGCGAACGCGGATCCGTCGAAAGGCCCGGCGGGCATCGCGTCGTTCCTCGTGCCGAAGGGCACACCCGGCCTGAAGATAGGCCGCAAGGAGCAGAAGCTGGGCGTCCGCGCGAGCCACACCGCGCAAGTCATCCTCGACGACTGCCACGTGCCGCTGGACCACCGGCTCGGTGGCGAGCCCGATGTGGAGAACGCCGGGCCCGGAGCTCTTGGTGCGCTGATGACGCTCGAAGCGACCCGGCCGGCAGTCGCCGCCGGTGCGCTCGGCATCGCGCGTGCGGCGTTCGAGTTCGCGCTCGATTACGCGCAGGAACGCAAGCAGTTCGGCAAGCCGCTGTGGCAGCACGAGGCGATCGGCTTCAAGCTCGCGGACATGGCGATGAAGATCGACGCCGCGCGACTGCTCATATGGCGCGCCGGCTGGATGGCGACCCAGGGTCGCCCCTTCGAGCGAGCGGAGGGATCGATGGCGAAATGCTTTGCGGGCGACGTGGCCATGGAGGTCACCACCGATGCGATCCAGGTCCTTGGCGGTTATGGGTACATCAAGGAATACCCGGTCGAGAAGTGGTTCCGAGACGCGAAGATCTATCAGATCTGGGAGGGAACCGCGGAGATTCAGAGGCTTGTCATCTCGCGCGCTCTTGCCGGCCAGCGAGCCACCATCAAATTGAGGGGATAGAACATGTTCGATCTCACGGGAAGGGTTGCTGTCGTCACGGGCGCCTCGCGCGGCCTGGGTCGCCAGGACGCGCTCACACTCGCAAGGCAGGGCGCTGATGTTGTCATCACCGACGTTCTGGTCGAAGACGACCCCGACCTGCAGAAGACGGCTGAGGCTCAGGGGAGCGCGCTCGCGCAATTTGCGGTGTCGTCGGGCTGGGTGCACTCGAACGCAACGGCGGAGGAGATCCGCAAGATGGGCCGGAGGTCGCTCGCGATCAAGATGGACGTCACCAACCGCGAGCAGATCCGCGATGTGTTCAAGAAGGTCAAAGACGAGTTCGGCAAGATCGACATCCTGATCAACAACGCCGCGACCCTCGATCACGCGGCCCAGATTCCGAACCAGTCGTACGAGCTGTGGGATCGAGACGTGCGGGTCAACCTCACCGGCGCCTTCAACTGCACGAAGGAGGCATGGCCTTACCTGGTGGAGAACAAGTGGGGCCGCATCATCTTCATGTCGTCGGTCGCGGGTACGCTCGGCGGGTTCGGGCAGGCCAGCTACTCGTCGACCAAAGCGGCGCTCATCGGGCTCGCGAAGACCGCAGCGCTGGAAGGCGGCCGGCACAACATCACCTCCAACGCGATCGCGCCGGGGATCATCGAGTCTGAAGCCGGCAAAGCGGCCGCGGCGACCAACCCTCTGTACGAGCGCTTCAAAGCGCGCACGGTGTTCAAGCGTTTCGGGCAGCCGGAGGACATCGCGAACACAATCGCGTTCCTCTGCTCGGACGAGGCCGGGTACATCACGGGAGCCGTGATCGAGGTCGCGGGCGGCATCCCGCTATTCACAGCCTGATGTCTGAGCTGGTCGAGATCAGGCGCGAAGGGCCGATCGCGCGTGTCGTCATGCGTCGCAAGGGCAACAACGCGATCGCGGAGGATCTGATGGAAGATCTCGCTGCCGCGTTCACGATCCTGGGCGATGACCCTGAGGCGCGGGTCATCGTGCTCGCATCCGACTACGAGAAGTACTTCAGCGTGGGCGCCGACCTGACCGCGCTCGGCGCCATCGATCGCCAGGCCCCTGACGCGACGGACCAGATCGCCGCCTTCATGAAAAGAATGAACGCGCACTTCGCGACGATCGAGAGCTGCCCGAAGCCGGTCATCGCCGCCATCAACGGTCACGCCCTTGGAGGGGGCAGCGAGCTCACGCTCTGCTGCGACGTCAGGATCATGGTCGAGGATGGCCGATCGCGGATCGGGCAGACGGAGTCGTCGCTCGGCATCATCCCCGGAGCCGGCGGCACCCAGCGGCTACCCCGGCTGATCGGCAAGGCGCGAGCCCTCCGATACATGATCGAATCCACGCGGCTCTCGGCCCGCGAAGCAGAGGCGGTCGGCTGGGTGGACCAGGCAGTGGCGCCCGAGGAATTTCTAGCCGCTGTCGATGAGCGCGCCGCGAAGCTGGCGAAAGCGGCGACATTCGCGATCGCGATGATCAAAGATGCCGTGCGCCGCGGCTACGATCTCCCGCTCGACCAGGCGCTGGACATCGAAGCGGCCAACTTCGCCCGCGCCGCGATGAGCACAGATGCGGCGATCGGCATCATGAGCTTCCTCTCGAAGCAGGAGCCGGAATTCACCGGGTCTTGACGCCGTCGATTCGCTGAGAATCCGTTCGTCGTATAGGTGAAGCGGCGCTCGAGACCGCCTAGATTTGGAGATACGAATGAAGTACGTCCTGATGTTTGCCGGCAGCGTCGAAGAGCAGGATGCCTGGGAGAAGATGCCCGAGTCCACACGAGCCGCTGGCTACGAGCGCGTAAACCAGTGGTTCGAGGAGCACAGCAAGGCGGGCCGGATCACCGGTGGCGCTGAGCTCCAGGGTCCGAGCACGGCAACGACGGTTCGCATCAAGAGCGGCAAGGCCACCGTCACGGACGGCCCGTTCATCGAGGCGAAGGAGATCATCGGCGGCTTCGCGATCGTCGAAGTGAAGGATCTCGATGAAGCACTCGGCATGGCCAAGACATGGCCCGGCGGCGGCATCGTCGAGGTCCGGCCCGTGGTCGACCACTCTGAAAGCTGAAGAGACGCACGCCACCACCGACGCGGCTGTCGCTGCAGTTTTCAGGGACGAAGCGGGGCGACTGACCGCGGCGCTGATGCGGGTGCTGGGCGACTTCGCCCTTGCCGAAGAAGTCGTCCAGGACAGCCTGGTGGCAGCACTGGAGAAATGGCCGGAGCAGGGCATCCCCGACAAACCCGGTGCGTGGTTGATGACCACTGCGCGCCGGCGCGCCATCGACATCCTGCGTCGCGACACACGCTACCGCGAGAAGCTCGCGGTGCTGGAGAGGTCCGCCTTGACGCCTGAGCCGTCTGAAGCGGACGACCGCCTGCGGCTGATCTTCACGTGCTGCCACCCGGCGCTCTCACAGGAGGCGCAGGTCGCGCTCACTCTGCGCGCCGTCGTCGGTTTCACGACAGCCGAGATCGGAAGCGCGTTCCTCGTGGCCGAGGCCACGGTCGCTCAGCGCATCGTGCGCGCCAAGAGGAAAATCGTCGACGCGCGCATCCCGTATCGCGTGCCCGAGGGCGCCGAGCTGGCGGGGCGATTGGACGGGGTTCTGTCCGTCCTCTACCTGATGTTCAACGAGGGCTATTTGAGCCGCGGCGCACAGATTGCGATGCGGCGCGATATTGCCGATGACGCGCTCTGGCTGACACGCCTGGTCGCAACCCTCATGCCCGACCAGCCCGAGGTGCTCGGCCTGCTCGTCTTGATGAAGCTCAATCTCGCCCGGTCCGAAGCGCGATTCGACGCAGCGGGCGAGATGGTGCTGCTGCCGGACCAGGACCGCACCTTGTGGGATCACGCAGCGATCGCCGATGGCATCGCGACGCTCGAGCGCGCAGGCGCGATGCGCGCGAGCGGTCCGTATCAGGTGCAGGCTGCGATCGCGGCCCTGCATGCGGAGGCCCGATCGTGGGCGGAGACAGACTGGCACCAGATCGTCGTCCTCTACGACGTCCTCGTGCGCATGGCGGATAGCCCTGTTGTACGTCTCAACCGAGCAGTCGCGTTGAGCCATTTCGCGGGACCGGAGGTCGCCCTGGGCGAGGTCAACGACCTCGCCATCTCTTTGAGCGGCTACCACCTCTTCCACTCCACGCGCGCCGAGCTGCTCGACCAGGTCGGCGAGCCGGTCCTCGCGCGCGAAGCACGCAGGCGGGCGCTGGATCTGTGCCAGAACCCAGCAGAGCGCTCGCTACTGGAGCGCAAACTCCGCGGCTGAGCCGCGAGCCCATAAGTCTTCGAGGGCCTGCGCATGAGCGGCCGTGTAAATGTCTTGGGGCGAAACGAAGTGGTGAACTCCTGCGAAGCGCTGGATACGGATGTCGGCGAAGAGCCTGGCCAGGACGGCCGCCTGCACGGCTTCGAAGTCGCTTGTGAGGTCGCCGTAGGCGAGGTACACGGGGAACTCGCAGGCGCGGAGCAGGTCCCGGTCGAATGGATAAACGGTGAACGCACGCATCATGGCCGCGATACCGGGGGGCCGCTTCTCCATCCCGGGCGCAGGCCGCGCCGGAGGGGGAGGGGCCTGGACTCCCGGTTTCAGCTGCGCGCTCACGAATGCGGCCATGAACGCGCCTCCCTCGAGGCCGGCGAGCTGCGCGCCCAGAGAGTCTATGGCGGCTTTTTCCTCGATGGTGGGCTTCCCGGGCACCCTCGCCGGCTCGAAGATCGCCAGGCTCAGCAACCGCTTCGGTCGGGTGCCCGCGTACGCGAGCGAGACGAATCCGCCTCCCGAATAGCCGACCAGGTGAAAGCGATCGAGGCCGAGCGAGTCAGCGAAGCGATCGATCGAATCGAGCTCCATCTCTACGGAGTAATCAGCAGGAGGCGTTTCGCCTCGATATAGCTCGTGGTCTTTCAGGTGCAGCTCAGCGCGGCCATCGACTACCGCTTTCAGTGGTCCGTAGCGCTGCGCAGCCGGCGCGACGCCTCCGGGCAGGCAGATGACGTTGTAGCTCATGTCTCTCGCACCTCCTTCGTCAGCTCCAGTATTGCGATCAACAGCGACGCGAACATCGCGCGATCGCGCTATTGCAGAAGGTCGTTCTCGACGGCGAACAGGGTGGCGCCGGCACGTGTGGCGACACCGACCTTGTCATAGATGTGGCGCACGTGGTGGTCGACGGTGCTGGGTGAGATTCGCAGGAGCGCCGCGGCCTGCTTCTTGGTCCCGCCGCGGCAGATGAGGCGGAGGACCTCCACCTCGCGCTCGCTGAGCCCGGCCGGCCAGACGCGCCGGACCGGTGCCAAGCGGTGACCTGCAGCGGTGAGCACCTCGTCCACAGCATTCACGTCCAGACGTCCGGCGCGCGCATCTGCGCGGAGCATCTCGGCCGCTTCGTCGCGAGTCCGCGCCGGGCGATACGGTCGGGGCTGCGTCATCGCCTGGTACGCATCAGCCGCCGCCAGCACCCGTGCTGGAGCTGGAATGTCCGCTCGATCCGATCCACGGTGGTAGCCGGAGCCATCCATGCGCTCGTGGTGCATGCCGGCCAGTCGTGCCAGGGGCTCGAGCCTGGCGACGCGGCCGACGATTCGCTCCGAGTAATAAGGATGGAGACGGACTCGCTCCCACTCGCCATCGGTCAGCTTGGCCGGCTTATCCCAGATTCCATTCGGCACCGAGACCCGGCCCAGGTCGTGGACCAGCCCGGCGCGCCGGAGACCATCGGCATCGGCAGCTGACGTGTCCGAAGCCAGGGCCGCAACCTCGCGTGAATGGCCCGCCGTGAACGGGCTCTTCATGTCGACGAAGTCGGCGAAGGCTTCCAGGGTCGGATCGAGGCGTGATTCGGGGACCCATGGGTGGGGCTCGGGCTCGCGCTCGAGCACGGCATCCCACGGGGACACGACCGCCGCCGAATCCATGAGCGCATCGAAATTCGACAGGAAAGCGGCCGCGACCGACGGGTCGTACGTCACGCCACCACGCTCTTGCATCGCCGCTTTCACGGCCTCGTCGCCGCCGCGGCGTTGCAGGATCTCGGCGTCGCGCGCGACGAAGACGAGGCGCGAGGACAGAGGGATGGCTTCGCCCCCGATGCCATCGGGGAAGCCTGTCCCGCTCCACGTTTCGAACGCTGAAGCGAGGCCTCGGCGAACGCCGGAAGGGAGGCCGATTCGCCCGGCGAGATTCACGGCCAGCTCGCAGCCGGCGCGCACGCCCTCGCGCCCCTGCTGTTCTCCGCTCGACAGCATCCCGGCCAACAGCTGCGCGCGGCGCAGCGGACCCTTCCCGGCGCCCACTTTCGGCATCACCTGCGACGCGAACTCGTTTCGCGTCCCGCCAAGAACGGGAGCGATGGCGGCTCGCATTGAAATGTCGTCACCGCCGACCATGGCCGCGAACTCGTGGGCAT
Organism: Candidatus Eiseniibacteriota bacterium; assembly: GCA_035601515.1. Lineage (GTDB taxonomy): Bacteria > Chloroflexota > Dormibacteria > Dormibacterales > Dormibacteraceae > UBA10449. The sequence goes on from DATNOD010000108.1 coordinate 11,056, forward strand.
CGGCCGTGCAGCCGAGAAATCGAAGGAGCGCGACGTAATAGACCTCCGAGAGCTCATCGCGGCTCAACCCAAGGCGGTCGCCAAGCGAGACGGCGATCAGACATGTGCGCAGCGCCTGCTCCATGGGTTGGCCCATGCCGAGGTCGGTCGCCAAGGAGAGCGCCGCCATCAGCTCGGCGAGGCGCAGACGTTCCATCGGTCGCGGCTTAGCGCGAGTCCCCGGTCATGCCCAGCGCGGCGCTCCGGCGCCGGACTATCTCGAGCACCTCATCGACTTTCTTGGGGTCGCTACCGAGCACGCGGATCACCAGCTCTTTGGTTTCGTAGTTCGGATAGGAGCCAACGGAAACGTCCGGGAATTTTTCTTCGAGCTCTTTCATGAGCGGGTAGAAGCGAGCCTCGACCGCAAAGGTGAAGCGCAGCTCGCGAACCGTCGCGGCCGAACCGTTGGACAGGAACTGGGGCTCGAGCTCCTCCGTGAAGATTCCTTTCATCTCCAACGGCACTCCGGGCAGGACGAAGATCTTCTTGTCCTCCGCCTCGTAGACCACGCCGGGTGCCATACCGCGCTTGTTCTTGAACACGTGTGCCGGTTCGGCAGGGATCCGCGCCATGCGCAGGTTGCCCTCGGTCAGCTCCGGCGATTCCAGCAGGCCGGCTTCGTGCATGCGGCGCACACGCCGCTCGATGCGTGCCCGGGTCTCCTCCCAGATCACCAGCTCGCGGCTGAGCGCGTCGGCGACCGAGGCGAACGTGCGGTCGTCGGTGGTCGGCCCGAGCCCGCCGCTCACGAACACGTGCGTTACCTCGGGGTCGGCCAGCTCTCGTGCGAGCTGCTCGACGATCTCGTGCGGTCGGTCGCGGATCGCGGTCATTCGCTTGACCGGAAAGCCGAGCAGCCGAAGGCGCTCGGCGAGCCAGTGCGAGTTGGAGTCGAGCGTGAAGCCGCCGACAAGCTCGTCACCGATGGCCACGATGGACGAGCTGTAGCGCGACAGCTCGGAATCCGGCATGCGGGCACCATATAACCTCTCGAGAGTGGAGCGCTTGCACGGCGTCATCCGGGGCGATGTGCAAGGGGTCGGATTTCGGTACTTCCTCGTTCGAGAGGCCCACGGTCTGGGGCTGCGGGGCTGGGTTCGGAATCGGGACGACGGCACCGTCGAGTTCGTCGCCGAGGGCGCCCGGCCCGAGCTGGAGAATCTGCTCGAAGCCGCCCGTCGTGGACCGAGCCATTCGCATGTCAGCGGCGTTCAGGTCGACTGGTCGTCCGCGAGCGGGGGACTCCAGCCCTTCGACCTGACCTTCTGAAGCAACCGGCTTCGCGGCATCGTCTGTAACACTTCTAAAGCTTTGATCGAGGTTCAGGGGCTCACCAAGTTCTACGACGAGCGCCCTGCGATCCAGGACGTGACGTTTTCAGTGCCGAAAGGCCAGGTGCTGGGTTTTCTCGGTCCCAACGGCGCCGGGAAGTCGACCACGATGCGGATCCTGGCCGGATTTCTGGGCCTGTCCGCGGGCAATGCGAGCGTTGACGGCTACGACGTCTTCAGCCACTCGCTCGACGTGCGAAAGCGAATCGGCTACCTCCCCGAGACGACCCCGCTGTACAACGAGATGCGGGTCGCCGGATTCCTGGACCTCATGTGCCGGCTGCGGGGGGTGTCGCCGTCCTTGCGCCGGGCGCGGATCGATCATGCCATCGAGGTCTGCGGCCTCGAGGAGCGCAGATCGGAGGTCATCGGCAGGCTGTCGAAAGGACTTCGACAGCGAGTCGGCCTCGCACAGGCGATCGTCCACGACCCAAAAGTGCTCATCCTCGACGAGCCGACCGCGGGCCTCGACCCCGCCCAGACTCGCGAAACCCGCACCCTGATCAAGGAGATCGGCCGGCAGCACACGGTCATCCTTTCGAGCCACATCCTGTCCGAGGTCGCGGCCACATGCGAGCGCGTGCTGATCATCAACCAGGGCCGGCTCGTCGCCGACGATACCCCGCAGCGGCTGACCGAAGGCTACGGACGCGACCGCGGCCTCGAAATCGAGATGCTCGTCCGTGGTGACGCCGAAGCGTCGGTGATCGAAGCGAAGCTGCGCGAGGTCACCGGCGTCGACGAAGTCGTAGTTACCGCGGAGGGCGAGCACCTTTGGCGTGCCGTGGTCAGCGGCCGCAGCGCCGGACTCCGTGAAGAGCTGACGCGGGCCGCAGTCGAGGCCGGCCTTGGCGTCCGCGAGGTGCAGGCTCGCAAGCTGACCCTCGAAGACGTCTTCTTGAGCCTGACCGGCGATGACGAAACGTGAGCAAATCTTCCCGGCGGCGCGCCCGCGCCAAGACCCGCAAGCAGACCCAGCGCCGGAGTGTCCCGGTGAGGCCCGTGGCCACACCCGTGGCGACCCAGACCCAACCTCGATCTCGGCCCGTCAGCAAGGCGGTGCCCCTCGAGCCTGCTGGGCCGGCGGCTGCCGACGCCGTCCATGCAGTGGTTTGGCGCAGCGGTCTGCTCAACGTGGCCGCGATCGCGCGCAGGGAGCTGGGCGCTCTGTTCGTGTCGCCGATCGGTTGGGTCGTCGCCGCTGTCTTCACGTTCCTCGTGTCGGGCTTCGGCTTCATCGGCACGGTGCTTGCGGGTCAGCAGGCGACGATGGACGGGGTCTCCAACATCATCACCGGCTTGCTCTCGCTGATCCTGATCCCGGTGTTGACGATGCGCTTGATCGCGGAAGAGCATAGCCAGGGAACGCTGGAGCTGCTGCTGACGTCACCTGTGCGCTACTGGGAGCTCGCGGTCGGAAAGTGGCTCGGGGCTTTCGCCTTCTACTTGCTTCTCCTTGCGACCACCCTCGTCTACGTGGTCTTGTTGGCCGTTTACGTACCCGACAAAACGACCGTCGCGGTCGCGGGTGTCTCCATCCGTGTGGGCGCTCTCGATTTCGGCCTGATCGCCTCCACCTACATTGGGATGCTGCTGGTAGGCGCGGCGTCGGTTGCCATCGGCGTCCTCGCGTCGGCCCTGACGAAGAACCAGATCATCGCCTACGTCGTGACGCTGCTTGGGCTTCTGGCGATCTGGTACACGGCGTTCCTCATCGGCTTCTTCACGACACCGCCGCTGAGCCTGTTCTTCGACTACGTGGCCGGCTACTACCGCTACCAGCCCTTCAGCCTGGGCCAGGTGACCCTTCGGGACACGGTGTACTTCGCAAGCCTGGCTGTGGGCGCGCTCTTCCTGACGACGAGGCTGCTCGAGTCGCGCCGATGGCGATGAACCGCTGGGCGCGGCGCGCGCGGGCCGGCTCGCTGAGCCTCGTGCTGACGCTGGTGGTGATCGCACTGCTGGTCGGGGCGAACGTTCTCGCCTCGAAGTCGACCGCAGCTTTGGACCTCACGCGCGGCG
>DATNOD010000109.1:0-6115 GCA_035601515.1 Candidatus Eiseniibacteriota bacterium
GGTGAACACCTTCCTTTACACGGGAGTCACGACCGTGTTCAAGCTTGGCCTTGGGCTGGTCATGGCGCTGTTGCTGAACCAGGTCTTCCCGTTTCGACGCTTCGTGCGGGCGGCCCTGCTCCTTCCTTACATCATCCCGACTGTGCTCAGCTACGAGGCCTGGAGGTGGATGTTCGACCCCACGTTCAGCGTCATCAACTGGCTCCTTGTGAACACACACCTTGTGCACTATCCAGGACCCAACTGGCTCGGGGTGCCCGCCAACGCGATGGCGGCGCTGATGATCGTGAACGTCTGGCGCGGCACGCCTTTTTACGCCATCGCCTTCCTGGCCGGCATGCAGGTCATCCCGGTCGATCTCTACGAAGCGGCCCGAGTTGATGGCGCCCGCCGGTGGCAGCAGTTCACCAACATCACGCTTCCACTGCTGCGGCCGGTGCTGCTGGTCGTCCTCCTCCTCTCGACCATCCTCACCTTCGCCGACTTCCAGGGGCCATTCGTGCTCACCAACGGGGCGCCGTACAACAGCACCCAGCTGCTTTCGATCTGGGCTTACCAGTGGGGGATCCCAGGGGGCGCCATCGGCCTAGGAGCCGCCATCTCGCTGGTGCTCTTCCCCCTGCTCACGCTCGTGGTCGCCATGGTCCTGTTCATGCTCCGAAGGCCCGAGTAGATGGCAGTGCGAAGCACCGCCCCGTCTGCCCAGTCCGGCGTGATAACGCCCAAGGCTCGCAAGCCGAGGGCCGGCCGCGCCATCGGCGACAGCCTGGCCGGCCGCGCCCTCCGCATCTACATCCCGCTGCTCCTCTTGCTGCTGGTGACGCTGTTTCCGTTCTACTGGATGGCGGTCACATCGTTCAAGTCGGCCTCCGAGCTGTTCGATTTCTCGGTCAGCCCGCTATGGGTCCGCGACCCGACCCTTGCCTGGTACCAGCACCTCTTCACTCAAACGAACTTCCCGCGTTGGGCCTTGAACACAGCGATCGTGGCGATCGTCTCCACGCTCATCTCCCTCTTCTGCAGTGTCCTCGCCGGCTACTCGCTTGCACGCCTGCGTTACCGCGGCGCCGACTCCATCGGCTGGGGAATCTTTGTCACCTATCTGGTGCCACCCACGCTGCTCTTCCTACCGCTGACCTTCGTCATCCGAGAGCTGCATCTGTTCAACAACCTATGGGCGCTGATCCTCACGTATCCGACCTTCTTGATCCCCTTCTGCACATGGATGCTGATGGGCTTCTTCAAAGGCATACCGCATGAGCTGGAGGAGGCGGCTTTGGTGGATGGAGCAACCCGCATCCAGGCCATGCTGCGGATCGCCATCCCGCTGGCAGTCCCGGGCATCCTGGCCGCCGCGCTCTTTGCCTTCACGCTTTCATGGAACGAATTTCTATACGCCCTGATCTTCATGAACGACAGCCTGGTCAAGACCATCCCGGTGGGCGTCACGCAAGAGCTCATTCACGGTGACGAGTTCTTCTGGGGCGAGCTGATGGCCGCGGCACTCCTGGGCTCCGTCCCGGTCGCTGTGCTTTATTCGTTCTTCGTCGACTACTTCGTCGCGGGCATGACCGCGGGCGCCGTCAAAGGCTGAGGGCCGCGGTATTTCGTCCGCTGTTCGCCCTGGGCGATTCCTAGTTCCGGCGCTCCTGTTGGCGCCGGCGTTCGTCTTCGTGATCGGCGTGATCGCCTATCCGCTCGGCCTCGCGGTCTGGCTCAGCTTTACCGACGCACAGGTTGGCGAGTCTGGCCATTTCATCGGCCTCGGTAACTATGACTACCTGCTCCATCAAAGCAGCTACGCCGACGCGCTGCGAAACACCGCTGTGAACAGCACCGCGAGCACATTGATCAAGGCCGGCCTGGGGCTGCTGATGGCTCTGGCCTTGGCGCGCACCTTCCCCGGTCGCCGGCTCGTCTACGCGCTGCTCTTCCTGGCCGGACGACCGTTCTGAGTTGCCATGAAAGGGAAGCCCGGCCCCTCTTGGTAGTGGTGGCGCCGAACCGACCGACGCGGATCGTGCTCGACAGTGGCGTAAAGATGAGGCATGCCGGCACGGTATCGCCGGCTTTCTCAGATGTATGTGGGAATCTCAACTAGTGCCTCACCCGGCGTCTCTCGATCAGCTCGTCGGCGTCGAAATCCGATGAGCGCACCCACTCCAGCAGGGTTTGCTCGGCACTGATGACTCGCTCGGCCGCCGCCGGCAGCTCGGCCGCGACCTCGCGGGGGATCAACAGCACACCATGCTGGTCGGCGTGGATGAGGTCGGCAGGACTGACGCGCAGACCACCCACGGTCACAGGCTGGCCGGCGTTCTCCACCCGCACGTACGCATGCGACACCCCCGGTCCACGGGCAAAGAACTGGAAGCCCATCGCGCGCGCCTCGTTCAGGTCGCGGACACAACCGTCGGTGACGCAGCCGGCGCAGCCCAGTGCTCCGAAGATGGTGGCGTTCACCTCGCCCCAGAGGGAGCCGCAACCAGGCGGGTCGTCAAGATCCTGCACCACCACCACACGTGGCCCAGGCACATCGCGCACATGCTGATACAGCGGCGTTTGGTCGCCCTGCACCGGCCCGCGCGCCCGGATGGTCGCGGTCGCCGCATATCCGACCATGGGCCCGAGCTCGGGGAACATGCAGCGAATGTCCATCGACATGTAACCCTCGTCCCGCGGCCGGATCGCAAAGGTCTCGATGGCGTTGCTCAGGGTGGGAGAGTCGAAGCGCTTGAGGGCCTCCAGTACGGATGGATCCAGCTCGGCGCGCGTCACCGCCTGAGCCGAGCGCCCAGTCTGACTCCGTTGACCACGTTGAACGGCTCCTCGCCATCCAGCACCCGGGTCAGGTTGTCGCGGATGATTTCCAAGGCCCTCGCCTCCGCTTCCACGGTGAAGCCCGCCATGTGGGGCGAGAAGAAGACGTTGTCCATCCGCCGAAGCGGGTTGTCGGCCGGCGTCGGCTCCTGTTCGAAGACGTCAAGCCCGGCGCCGCCCAGGTGGCCTGACTCCAGGGCGGCGATGAGTGCCTTCTCGTCCACCACCGGCCCGCGCGACGCATTGATGAGGAACGCACCCTTCCGCATATGCTTGAGCGCCGCCGCGTCGATCAGCGGCTGAGTCGAATTGTCCAGCGGTACGTGAATGCATACCACGTCCGCAAGCTCCAGCAGGTCGACAAAGCGGATCCGCTCGACGCCGGGGAAATTTCTTTCCACGATATCCGCGTAGACCACGCGGGAACCGAAGGCAAGCAGCCGGGTGGCGAGCGCGGAGCCGACGTTTCCGAGTCCGACGATGCCGACCGTCAGGGCGGCCAGCTCGTGGCTCAGCATCTCGGGTTTCGGCCAGCCTCCTTCCCGCATGCGCCGATCGCCCCATGCTCCCCGGCGGACCAGGTTCAGGATCGCCATCACCGTCCAGTCGGCGACGCCGTCACGGTTGTAGCCTGCGGAGTTGGCGACCGCGATGTCGAACTCCGCTGCGGCACGGTGGTCGATGACGTCGAAACCGACAGCGGGCATCTGGATCAGCAGGCACCGGCGCATCTGCTCAAGAACCTCGCGGGGCAGGCGGTGTTTGTGTCGCTTGTCGGCGATGACGAGCTCAGCCGTCAAGCACTCCCGAAGCACCGCCTCGGGAGCGGGGGGATCAGGGACGGTCACCACATCGACGGTATGACGGCCGGCGAAGAGACCTTCGACCTGCTCTTTCGAGTAAGGAGACAAGCAGACGATGCGAGCGGGCACCGGCCGTCAGGCTATCACGCAACAAGGTACCCTCGCGGCGAGTAAATCTTGGAGGGGATGAGCATGGGTTCGATGGCCAAGGTGGCCGTCGTCACCGGCGGCGGCACTGGAATCGGGAGGGCTGTCGCCCTTGGTCTTGCGGACGAGGGGTATTCGGTGGTCGTGGCCGGGCGTCGCATGGAGCCGTTGGAGGCCACAGCTGCCGAGGGATCGAAGCTGGGAGCGCGAATGCTCAGCGTTCGGGCGGACGTCGCCGATCCGCGGTCGGTCAAGGCCCTGTTCGCGCGGACCGCTGAGGCGTTCGGGCGCCTGGATCTTCTGTTCAACAATGCGGGCCTGGGCGCTCCGCCAGTGCCGCTTGAAGACCTCACGTACGAACAGTGGAGCGCAGTCGTCGGCGCCAACCTCACCGGCGCGTTCCTCTGCACCCAGGAGGCGATAAAGCTCATGAAGACTCAGGTGCCTCGCGGTGGACGGATCGTCAACAATGGCTCCATATCCGCCCATTCGCCGCGACCGAACTCCGCTCCGTACACGGCGACGAAGCACGCGATCACCGGCTTGACCAAGTCGACATCTCTGGACGGCCGCAAGTACGACATTGCCTGTGGCCAGATCGACATCGGCAACGCGGCCACCGAAATGACGCAGGGCATGGTCAAAGGCGTCATGCAAGCGAACGGGGACGTCGAGGTCGAGCCGCGAATCGACGTCTCGCACGTGGTGAGCGCAGTTCTGTACATGGCCGGCTTGCCGCTCGATGCCAATGTCCAGTTCATGACCGTGATGGCGACGAAGATGCCGTTCATCGGTCGGGGATGACCAAGAGATACCGAACCATCCTCTGACCGGCATCAGGGTCATCGAGGTCGGCAATTACATGGCCGGCCCCTTCTGCGCCATGCAGCTGGCCGACCTCGGCGCCGATGTCATCAAGGTCGAGAATCCCGACGGCGGCGACAGCGCGCGAGACTCGGCGCCATTCCTTGACGGTGAGTCATCGCCTTTCATCCGGCTCAATCGGAACAAGCGGTCGCTGGCGATCAACCTCAAGGAGCCCGAAGGCAAGAGTGTCTTCCGCGAGCTCGTCCGGAGCGCGGACGTGATCGTCGAGAATCTGCGTCCGGGGACGATGACCGACCTGGAGCTCGACTACCAGAAGCTTTCGGCGCTCAATCCACGCCTTGTCTATGTCGCCGCCTCTGGCTGGGGCCAGACCGGTCCCTATTCGCAGCTGGCGGGGTTGGACATCATGGCCCAGGCGATGAGCGGGCTGATGTCGATCACCGGCGAACCCGATGGCGACCCGGTCAAGGTCGGCGTGCCGATCTGCGATCTGGTGTGCGCGCTGTACGGCACGATAGGTGCTCTTGCGGCCCTGCGTGTGCGTGAGCAGACCGGGCGCGGACAGTTCATAGACGTGTCGTTGTTCGAGGCCGGCGTTTCGCTGGAGGTGTGGGAGGCGGGGCGTTACTTCGCCACGGGGGAGATCCCGGGCCCGTTGGGTTCCGCGCACCAGACCTCGGCGCCCTACCAGGCGGTCCACGCCGCCGATGGCTTCCTCACCGTCGGCGCCACCACGCCCCGCAACTGGCGGTCGTTCTGCGAGGTTCTCGGTCACCCGGAGTGGGCGGACGACGAGCGTTTCAAGGACAACCCGTCACGGCACGCGCGTCGCGACGTCCTCATCCCGATGATCGAAGAGGTGACGTCACGCGAGCCGCGTGCGTTCTGGGTGTCGCAGCTGCAGACGGCGGGCGTGCCGTGCGCCGAGATCCAGACCTACGACCAGGTCACCAACGATCCGCAGCTGAAGGCGCGCGCCTTCTTCTGGAAAGGAAGGCATTCGCGCCTTGGCGACGTGGAGCAGATCGGCTCTCCGATCCATTTCTCTGAGACCCCGGTGCGGCAGGGGTCGGCCGGGCCGGTGTTGGGGGAACACACTTCGGAGGTGCTGCGTGCGCTCGGGAGGTCCGACGCCGAAATCTCGGAGCTCAAAGCAAAGGGGGTCCTCGGCGGGACATGAGCGAGGCGGAGCTGCTCGAGGAACGGCGGGGCGCCTCCGGCGAGATCGTCTGGCTGACGCTCAACCGCCCGCAGGCGCGCAACGCGCTCACGTTCGCCATGTACGACCGCATCCGTGAGGTCTGCCTCGAGGTCGACGCTGATCCGTCGGTGCGGGCGGTCGTGTTCACAGGGGCCGGCGGGCGCGCATTCGCCGCGGGCACCGACATCTCGCAGTTCCGCGCCTTTGACAAGAAAGAGGATGCGCTCGCCTACGAGGAGCGGATGGACGGCGTGCTGGGTGCGTTGGAAAGCATGCGGGTGCCGGCGATAGCCGCCATCGCCGGGGCCTGCACCGG
>DATNOD010000110.1:0-6240 GCA_035601515.1 Candidatus Eiseniibacteriota bacterium
CGCCGCGCTCAAGACCGCTATCGACGGGCTCGCCAAGCGTCTCGGCCAGGACGACAGGCGGACGCCCAAGCAGCGCCGGGCCGACGCCCTGACCGAGGTCGTCTACAAGGCCATGGACGAGGGCAAGCTGCCCAAGCGCAACGGGGTCCGCCCGCACATCACCATCACCACGACCCTGGAAGGCTTGAAGGGCGAGCTAGGGGCGGCGGCCTCAGAGCTGGAGGCGGGGATGCCGATCTCGAGCAAGACAGTGCAGCGCCTCGCCTGCGACGGGACCTTGTCCCGGGTTTTGAAAGCAGACTCGGTGGTGGTGGATGTCGGCCGGGCGACACGATCCATCTCTCCGGCCCAGCACCGGGCACTCAAAGCGCAGCACCGCGGTTGCTGCGGACCCGGCTGCGATCGCTCGATCAACTGGACGACGCCGCATCACCTCGAGTTCTGGGCTCGGGGCGGCCCGACCAACCTGCCCAACCTACTTCCTCTTTGCTATTACCACCATCGACTCGTGCACGAAGGCGGCTGGCAGGTGGTGACAGTGGGCGAAGAGGTGAGATTCATCCCACCCGATCGAGTCGTGGCCAGACGGAGCCGCGCGCCCGGAGAGCGGTGGGCGGCTTAGTTGTGGGTGCTCTTCTTTGAGGTGGGGGCAAGCGACATCAACTCGTCCATCGCTTGCCTTGCGAGTCGAACCGCCCGCTCGTAAGCCGCCTTGCTCGGCTTCGACGAACGCCCAAGATTTGCGCGCGCCTTGAGTGCTCCGTCGATATAGTCCCTCGCCATCTGGGACGAGTCTTTCGCCACGTCTAACCTCCTGTCAGCTCGGTCCAGAAACGATCGATGATCAATTCAGCGAACCACGAGTACCAGTATTTCTGAGTCAGCTTCTTTTTGGCCAGGAATGTTCTCAGCTCGGTAGCCACCTCGAGCTCGGCGATCAACAAGCTGACCACGTCGTCGGGCCGAATGTCCTTGATGAAGGCACGTGTTGCGTTATACGCGTGCATGGCCTTGGCGCGCCATAGTGCCTGGTCGTCCGCGAGCAATCCGACCAGGCCAGCGTCGCTGAGATCCTGCAGCTTCTTCTGGGTTAGCGCCAAAGGACCATCCGCGTCGTCCAACCCGCGGCGACGAAGACCGCGACCAGCTGGAGGGCGAAAAAACCGACCGTAAACCCATAGAGCCAGCCGGGGCCGCCGAGCACCAACCAGGTCAGGCTGAGCGCGACGGTGACCAGGCTGATGCCAAACGTCCCAAACAATCCGATGCCCGCGATTCGATACGGCCTCACCACCGAAGGCGGGGCGTTCCCCGCGTACGACTGATATGCGGCGATCACGATGCCGAGGAACACGAGGTCGAACCCGGCCAGCGCCGCCGACGACCCCAGTGTTCCGAGAACGACGTCCTTCGACTCGATCATTTGATTGCGCTCGAAAGACTAGCCGGACGTTTACTGCGCCGGCAACGTCCCCGCGGGCAAGGCGCTTGCCACCGTTTCCGCGCCGACGGCAGCCTTGGATCGCATGACCAGCACCGCGGCTTGAGAGTGCGCCGTCAGATACGCGGCGGTCGAGCCCAGCAGCAGGTTGTGCAGCGAGCTGTGGCGATTGCTCCCGACCACGACCAGGTCGGCGCCCGTCTCGTCGGCGACCTCCACGATCTCCTCACCCGGGCTACCAGAGCGAACCACGAAATCCCAGACAATGCCTTTCCCGCCCAGCAGTCGCAGGACTTGCTGCTTGACCTCCGACTCCTGGTCGTCGAGCGTCCGCACCAGCTCTGGGGTGGCGATGCCCGGCGACATCATTGCTGTCGCGGGAAGATGCCGAACATAGACCACCACTACCTCTGCTCCGATTCGGGGAGCAAGGTCCGCGACCTGCTCGAGGCCTCGACTGCTGGCCGGTGATCCGTCGGCTGCGACCACTATCCGCTTGATCCACTCCGAACCCCGATAGCCGTACGTCGTGTCATTTGCGTCCATCTTCCGCCTCCTCGCGTTCCACCACCTGAAACAACAAGAGGCGACGACGAATTCCTAGGAGCGCTCTTTCCTTTTGAAAGGGCAACCGACGAAATGGTCGTCGACCACGCCGACGGCCTGCAGAAACGAATAGACGATTGTCGGCCCGACGAACGTGAAGCCGCGCCGCTTGAGATCTTTACTGATCCGATCGGAGAGGTCTGTCGTCGCCGGCAGGTCGGCGAGCGTTTTGGGACGGTTGACGATCCGTTTTCCGTCCACCCAGTTCCAGACATAAGCCGCAAACGACCCTGACTCCTTCTGGACCCGAAGGCTGGCTTTGGCGTTGGTGCGGGTGCCGTAGACCTTCAGCCGGTTGCGGATGATGCTCGTGTCCTGAAGAAGCTGTTCGAGGCGCCGGTCGGTGAATGCCGCCACTTTTGCCGGTTCGAAATTCACAAACGCGCGCCGGTATCCCTCGCGGCGGTTGAGGATGGTCGCCCAGGAGAGCCCAGCCTGCGCGCCTTCGAGCGTCAGCATCTCGAAGAGGTGCCGGTCGTCGTGTGAGGGGACGCCCCACTCGCGGTCGTGGTAATCGCCCATTACCGGCGAGATCTCGGCCCACGCGCATCTGCCCACGGGACTATGTTGAGCTAGTGAGGAAGGTCTATCACGGGAAAGACATCGAGGTCAGCTTCGACCTCGACATCTGCATCCACGTTGCCGAGTGCCTGCGTGGACAGCATGAGGTCTTCCAGCTCGACCGGCGACCCTGGATCCTGCCCGATGCGACGAGCGCAGACGAGGTTGCCGACGTCGTCGAGCGGTGCCCAAGCGGCGCGCTGCAATACCGGCGCCACGACGGCGGCGCGCAAGAGAATCCCGACGCGACGACCACGATAACGGCCATTCGCAACGGCCCCCTGCTGGTGACCGGCAAGGTAGAGGTTCGGTATGAGGATGGGACGGTCGAGGCTCTTCCCCGCGCCACCCTTTGCCGGTGCGGCGAGTCGACCCACAAGCCTTTCTGCGACAACTCACACCTGGCCATTGGGTTCAAGGCACTGGGGATTCCATATCGGATCCATCTGAGCCCGGTCCGACCACGATTGGCCGAGCCCATCAGCAAGGAAGAGGATCCCCGCGGCCACTAACAGGCCGCTGAACCTCGCTATCAAACCGCCTCGCGACCCGGGCTTTGCAGCCCTCCGGCGCGCGGCACGCGCCGCCATCGTCATCCCGCTCGCGTTCGCCTTCACCGACCTCGTCCTGCGGCAAGCTCAAGTTCTGATCTTCGTTGTCTTCGGCTGCTTCTCACTGCTCGTGATCTCCGACTTCGGCGGATTCCGGCGGCCCCGAGCTCTGGCTTATCTGACGGCGACGCTCGCCGGGGCTGTTCTCGTGGCACTGGGAACCCTTGTCTCGTCTTCCCCGTGGCTGGCCGCCCTGGTCATGCTCGTCGTCGGGTTCGCGATCTCGTTCAGTCGAATCTTCGGCGGGTACGTCGCCGCGGCCAGCATCGGCTTGATCCTCTCATTCGTCATAGCGGTCACCATCCCGGCATCACCCGACGTCATCCCCGCGCGCGTCGGCGGATGGGTGCTGGCAGGTTTGGTGTCGACGCTCGCGGCCGTGGCGCTGTGGCCTCGCTTCGAGCGGGTGATGATGCACGGCGGCGCGGCGAAGGCTTTGCATGCAGTGGCCGATCTCGTCGAGGGTATGCAGTCCGCCGCCGGAGACCGAGATCTTCCGCATCTCAAAGAAGTCGCACGGAAAGCGGTGGATGATGCACGCCGGACTTACGCGACGACAGCGAAGCGCCCAGACGTTCCAGCTCGCCGCGGCCGCGCATTCGCAGAGCTGCTCCTCGAGCTCGACCGCATCGTGCAGACAATCGAGCGTCCCTTTCATGAAGATCGCCCGGTTGTACGTCCCGGCCTGGCAGAGTCTGAGCGGCTCGCCGCCTCCGTGATCTCGGCCCTGCGTGCCAGCGCGGACGTGCTGATGGGTGGCGGTGCACCGGACGTTCACGCGATCGACGTTGCTCGAAACGAGCATCGGGCGGCGCTCGATCGATGGGCCGCCGAACAGCTGCGGGCGGGCCGGAAGTGCGAGCAGGTGCTCGACGGGTTGGGCTTCGACGACACCCTTCGCGTCGTGTCATACGTGACATTTGTTCTCGGCGACAACGCGATCATCGCGGCGGGTGCGCAATCCAATCTCGTCGATACGGCGGGGCACATTCTGCGTACTTTGCGGGCACACCTCGAAGCGCCATCGACCGTGTTGCAGGACAGCCTTCGAATCGCTATCGGCCTGGCGCTTGCCGTCTTTGTCGCTCGCTCGCTCGGCATCTCACATGCGTTCTGGGTGGTGCTGGGCACGATCCAGGTGCTGCGCAGCACTGCTCTTGGCACGGGCCGCACGGTCATCCTCGCCGTGGTCGGCAACGCGATCGGCGTCGTCGTCGGCGGGCTGTTCGCGCTCCTCGCCGGCAATCACCCGGCGATCATGTGGACCGCATTTCCAATCGCCGTCTTCGGCGCCGCCTACGCCGCGACCACGATCGGTTTCATGCTGAGCCAGGCGGCGTTCACCATCAACCTGATCATCGTTTTCAACCTGATCTCACCGGCCGGCTGGCAAGTCGGGATCGTGCGTATCGAGGACCTGCTGATCGGCGCCCTCATCAGCCTGCTCGTCGGCGTGCTCCTGTGGCCAGGCGGAGCGCGCCGAGAGCTCGCGCGCGCGCTGGCAGGTGTCTACCGCGGCCTGGTCGAGTACCTCGACCACGGTTTCGATCGCATCCTTGGCTACTCGCCGGCCGGCGGCACGGACCCGGCTCGCCAGGCCGTAGTGCGTGCGCGCGATCGTGCCGATGCCGCGTTCGATACCTTCTTGAGTGAGCGTGGCGGCGGTGCGTTCGACCAGGACACGGCGACGTTCCTGCTGTCGTCGGCCAACCACGCCCTCCTGGCCGGCGATCTACTCGAGGTGATCTCGGGCGCGATGGGTTATCAGGCCGGCACCTGTGCGGATGGCGCGCAAGAGGTCGACGACCAGGTCGGGACGCTGCTGGCCGCGTACCGCCGCCTGGCGGACCTCCTCAGTCTCTCGCCGGTCGCAGATGCGCATGAGGACGTGTCCCCGTCGGCGTTGCGGCAAGCGGAGCTCGGGTGCTTGCGGCGCTGGCAGTCCGACGCCACCGTCGGGCGCGGCGCGATGGCCGTGGTGATGGCGGGCGAGTGGGTGCAGAACCTCGCACGCCTGGAAACCGACCTGGAGTCAGCGGTGAGCACCGCGGCCGAGGCGGCCCGAAAGCCCTGGTGGCGCTGATCCCGCTGTCACACTTTTATTCGCATCGGTCCCGGAACGTGATGGAGGTGGGGTTATGGCTGCCCTCAGGCGGAATGCGTCGGTGACCTGGACTGGGTCGGCACGCGAAGGCCGCGGGACATTTCGGGTCGGGAGTGGAGCGATTGTTGCGCCCTTTACTTACAACAGCCGATTCAAAGGAGACAGCGAAACCAACCCGGAGGAGCTGTTGCTCGCCGCACAGGCCGGCTGCCTGACGATGGCGCTGGCCGCCGCCCTCAAGGAGAAGCAGATCGAGCCGGGCACGATCGAGACCTCGGCTGAGCTGGACCTGGTGCCTTACGAGTCCGGCGGCTACCGGATCCCGAGCATGCGACTGGACATGACCGTTTCCGACCCCGACCCCGGGCAAGACCAGTTGGACGCGGCGCTTGACCGCGCGATCGACATGTGCCCGATCTGCAATGCGCTCGAAGGCACCGACATCCAGGTAACCGTCCACCCGGCAAGCACTGACGGGCTCCTCTAGCCGAGTAACATCGCTGAATATGAGGGCAACGGTCGGTGATATTGCGGTAGCAGAGGACGCTACGTGGGGCGCGGTGTACGCCACCTTGCTTCGGATGCACCGTAACGACTGGCATTTCCACTGGACCGCTCATCGCAAAGGTGAGCCGGACGCCTATTCAGTGATCGCTATCGAAGCACCGGGGGAAGACGTGGCTGCGATGAGGGCCGAGATCGAGGCCGTGGTCGGAGTGGTGAACGAGGTTGTCGGTCGCGACCCACTCCAGATGATGGTGCCCATCGACGCTGGGCTGGTCGACGTTCTCGTCGATTAGTTCGGGTTAGCCGACCACCGAAAAGCGCAGGTTTATCACCTGGCGGTTTCGCGACTCGTGGGCCAGCTCGAGATGAATCGCATCGCCTCCCTTCCTGCTGAAGAGGCGGACTCCATC
>DATNOD010000111.1:0-12561 GCA_035601515.1 Candidatus Eiseniibacteriota bacterium
GCTGGGCCGCCTAGCCCCGTCGCCCTACACTTAATCCGCCCCGTATGACCGGGAACGAGATCCGCACACGTTTTCTAGAGCATTTCGCGAGTCGGGAGCACCTGGTTCTCCCCAGCGCGCCGCTGGTGCCGCAGGGAGACCCGAGCACGCTCTTCATCTCGGCCGGAATGCAACCGCTCCAGCCCTACTACCTGGGCTTGAGCCATCCGCCCGCGCCCAGGCTCGCGAGCTGCCAAAAGTGCTTGCGCACCGGTGACATCGACGAGGTGGGGAGGACCGACCGCCATAACACCTTCTTCGAGATGCTGGGCAACTTCACGCCCACCGGCGATTACTTCGAGGAGACGGCGATCCCGCTCGCTTGGGAGCTCGTCACTCAAGGATTCCAGATGCCGGCCGAGCGCTTGCGCGTCACCATCCACCCGACCGACGACCAGGCTCATGACATCTGGGTGCAGCAGCCCGGCATGACCGCCGCTCACGTCACGCGGCTCGAGGACAACTGGTGGGGCCTTGGCGCGGGGCCGTGCGGACCCGACTCCGAGATCTGGTGGGATCGAGGTCGCGAAGCAGGGTGCGGGCAGGAAGACTGCGAGCCCGATCATTGCGATCGCTTCACCGAGTTCTGGAACCTCGTGTTTCCGCAGTACGACCAGCGCGGCCCTATCGCGGGCACATCGGGCGACGCGGTGAAGGGCGGCCTGGCCGATGGAAGCCTCGTTCAATTGAAGCGGCCGGCGATCGATACCGGCATGGGACTCGAGCGGATCTCCTACATCCTGCAGGGCAAGGACAACATCTTCGAGTCGGACCTGTTCGAGCCCCTTGTCGCGATGGTCAGGAATAACAGCAAGGCGCCGACGACCCTATCGGAGCGCATCATCGCTGACCACATGCGCGCGGCAACTTTCTGCATCGGTGACGGTGTCACTCCTTCCAATGAAGGACGGGGGTATGTGCTGCGACGCCTCCTGCGTCGTGCGGCGCTTCACGGGCAGCGGATCGGTTTCAGTCGTCCACTCGCCGATTTGGCTGTGGTCGTCGGCTCGATCATG
This sequence comes from Candidatus Eiseniibacteriota bacterium, assembly GCA_035601515.1. GTDB lineage: Bacteria > Chloroflexota > Dormibacteria > Dormibacterales > Dormibacteraceae > UBA10449. Next base: position 1,056 of record DATNOD010000111.1, read on the forward strand.
CATCAGCAGTATCCCGAGGTCCAGGAGCGGATGAGCTCGACGATCGTGGGCATCGTCGCGGAGGAGATCAACCGCTTCAACCGCACGATCGAGCAAGGGATGGAGCAGTTCGAGAAGGTCGCGTCACGGCACGACAAGATGATTCCTGGCTCCGACGCATTCCGCCTGCATGACACATTCGGTTTTCCGCTCGAGCTGACGAAGGAGCTCGCGTCCGAGCGTGGCCTCGAGGTTGACGAACAGGGATTCAAGGTGGCGATGGCCGCGCAGAAGGAGAGGTCTCGACGCGAGCTGCCCAACCGGTGGACCCTTGCGAAAGACCTTCCGAAGTCCGAGTTCACCGGCTACCTCGAGCTCACGACATCGACGTCTGTGGTGGCGATGCGGAAGGATGGAAAACCGGTCGATGGGGTCGCCGAGGGCGACGAGGTCGAGGTCTTCCTCGAGCGCACACCTTTCTACGCGGAGTCCGGCGGGCAGATTGGGGATACCGGTTTCATCAACACGGGGAGCGGCCGCCTGCGCGTCGAGGACACTCAGAAACCCGCCGACGGCGTGATCGCACATCTCGGTGCCGTCGTCACCGGCGAGCTGAAGGTTGGACAGCATGCGACCGCCGCGGTTGACGCCGGCCGCCGGCGTCAGATTGCCCGGCACCATTCCGCCACGCACCTGCTGCACAAGGCGCTGCGTGAAACACTGGGCGAACAGGTGGTGCAAAAAGGCTCATGGGTCGGACCGGACCACACCACGTTCGACATCCCGCTGAACCGCTCCCTCAAGGACGATGAGCTGAAGCGCATCAACCATCGTGTGACCGAGAAGATTCGCGAGGCGCTGCCGTTCCATGAGAGCCACAAGCCTTACAAGGAGGCGGTGGCGCAGGGTGCGATGCACCTGTTCGACGAGAAATACGGCGATGTCGTCCGCGTGGTGTGCTTCGGCGATTGGACCTGCGAGCTGTGCGGTGGCACGCATGTCGCGAACAGCGCTGACATCGGACCAGCGGTCATCGTTTCCGAATCGAGCATCGGCTCAGGCATACGCCGCATCGACATGGTCGTGGGCGAATCTGCGGACGAGCTCATCTGGCGCGAGCGCCACGTGCTTTCGGACCTGGCGAAATCGTTCAACACCTCGGCACAGCTGGTGCCTGAGCGGGTGGAGGCCTTGCGCACCCAGCTCAAGGAGGCCGACCGCCGCTTGAAGACGCTGTCGGAACAGTTGCGCACAGCCAAGGTGAAGGGTCAGGGTGGCAACGGGCTTGCGGTCAAGAGCGGCAAAGTGCCGTTCGTGACCGAGACCGTGGAGGCGTCCACGCCGGACGAGCTGGCCGCGTACGCCGACCGCTACATGGAGATGGTCAAGTCCGGGGTCGTAACCGTTGTGGCCGGAGACCAGTTTGTGATCAAGGTGTCCAAGGACCTGACGCCTGAATACGATGCTGCCCGCCTGGCGACTCTTCTCGGCAAGGGGGGAGGCCAGCCGCACCTGGCGCGAGGCAAGCTGAATGGCACCCCGGCCGAGGCGTTCAAGCGCCTCGAGGAAGCGCTAGGAGTCGTGCCCGAGTGATGGCGACCAATCTTTGGCGCCCATGCGGCCCAATCCGGGTGTCAGCTCCTCCGCTCCTCGCTCGGGCATCTAGCGATGCGCTCGCTGCGGTGCTCGTCGCTTCCTTCGGTTTGGACCACCTGGTCACCAAATCTTTGGCCGCCCCACTCAGGCCCGACTCCACATGACCAAGTTCAAGTTCCTGCGCAAGCGCAGCGACTACTACCGCCATTTCACCGTGCTCGACATCGGCACCGACCTCATCAAAGTGCTTGTGGTCAGGCGAGACGGTCTCGACGGCGAGGTCCTCGGGGTCGGCCGCGAGCCGCAGTCGCCCGCGGCGATGTCGGGTGGAGCAATTGCCGACCTGGAGTCGGTGATTCAGTCCTGCAACCGCGCCCTCGAAGCGGCCGAGGACATGGCGAAAACCGTTCCCGGCCAGGTCGTGGTCGGGATCGCCGGCGAACTGATCAAGGGCTTTTCGTCGACCATCGCCTACCCGCGCGAGGAATCGAAAGGGCGGGTGCGGTCGGGCGAGGTGTCGGCGATGCTGCAGATGGTCCAGCGCCGCGCGCTGCGCGAGGCGCAGCACCTGCTGGAGCTCGAGCGGAGCTACGGCCAGCTCGAGGCGCGCCTCGTCCATTCCGCGATCACCAACATCCGTGTCGACGGCTATCCGGTCACCAACCCGGTGGGCTTCACGGGCAAGAACCTCGAGATAACCGTCTTCAACACGTTCGCGCCGATGACCCACATCGACGCCATCGACACCGTCGTGCGTGAGCTCGACCTCGAGCTGGCCGCCGCCGTCGCGCAGCCATACGCGCTTGCGCGAGCTTGCGCGAGCGAGGAGACGTGGGCCGAGGGCGGCATCTTCGTCGACGTCGGGGGCGGCACCACGGACGTGGCCCTGGTCCGCGATGGCGGGGTCGAAGGTACGCGCATGTTCAACCTGGGCGGACGCGCCTTCACGCGGCGCCTGGCGCTGGCGTTCGGCCTCAGCTACGAGGAGGCCGAGGCGCGCAAGCTCCGGCATTCCGAGGGCCTACTTTCGGCAGAGCAGCACCGCCAGGTCTCGGAGCTTCTTGGCGCGGACGCGGAGGTGCTCCTGCAGGGGCTGGCGCTCAGCGTGAAAGAGCTCGCACGCGGGGAAAGGCTTCCAACCAACATCTATCTCTGCGGCGGTGGCAGCTTGCTTCCCGAGCTGACGCTCGAGATGGTCAAAAACCATTGGGCGGCCGGCCTGCCGTTCCCCCGCGAGCCTCATATCCGGCATCTTGTGCCGCCAGACGTCCGCAACTTGACCGACTCCACCGGCCAGCTTTCGAGCCCGCAGGACATCGCCCCGATGGGCTTGGCCAACCACGCATTGAGGACCGAAGCCGAAGACCGCGCCCGTATGAACACCGTCATGCGCCGGGTCCTAAGCGGTATAAAGGTATGAATCCCGCCTCGCCAGGAGACTTCTAGACGCCATGGCAACCGATCCGATCTACGTCGAAACCGAGGAAGAGATCCCGGAGATCGTCGAGCGCCTCCGCCGTTATCGGGGCGACGACACGATGCTCGTGCTGCCGATGCGCTCTCGTATCGGGCAGAGCAGGTTCAACTTCCAGCTGCTTCGCAACTACGCCGCTCGCATGGGCAAGCGGGTCACTGTGGTGTGCGATGACCCTGCCGTTCAGAAGATGGCAGCCGAGAGCGGCTTTCCAGTTTTCGGCGCCGTCGGCCCCTTGGGCGAAGGCATAGCCTCAGAGCCCGAGGTGCCGCCGCCGCCGCGACGCTGGTGGCAGCGCCGGCTCGTCGCGCCGGTGACTCACGTCGGCGTGGCGGCGCCCACCAAGCTCCTCACCAAGAGCGCGACCGAGATCAAGCCGGGCCGATTCCTTCTCTACATCGCCGCGGCTGCAGTCCTGTTGGTCGGCCTGGCGGGACTTGGGATCTTCGTCCCTTCCGCTTCGGTGACGCTGGTCGCGCAAGCCCAGCCCTTCGCGCAGCGTGACGTGGAGATCCAGGCTCAGCCGGGCAAGGCGCCCATTCGCGTGCGCGTGACGACGATCTCGAGGTCGGACTCCCAGGGTTTCAAGACCACGGGTGTCAAGCAGGTGTTGCTCGCGCCCGCGATCGGCCAGGTCACGTACACGAACAGCTGCAGCGGCGGCGGGCACACCAGCCCCGGAATTCTTTTGTATCGCGGCCAGCGGCTGGTCAACTCCAACCGGATCGAGTTCGCGCAAACGACCGGCGACACGGTCGTCAAATGGGGTGGTTCTGTGACCGGCGTCAACATCGTCGCCACCATTGCGGGTTCCACGGGCAACGTCGGTGGCGACACCATCTCCGGCTGGCAGGCGATCCAAGGCAACCAGTTCCAGTGCTTGACGGTCACCAACCCGCAGGCGACCGGCGGTGGCACCGACGCCTCTTCCACTCCTCAGATGACCGAGACGGATTTCGACGCTGCTCGCGCGCAGCTCGAACAGGAGTTGCACCAGGGCATCGCCCAGCAGCTCGCCGCGGGCGTGCAGAACGGCGAGAAGCTCAGCGAAAACATCATCTTCAGCGCGCCGAACATCAACACCGACCACCAGCCCAACGACACGGTGCCGAGCTTTAGCGCGACGATGACCGTGGTCGGCGAGGGCGATTACTACTTCGATTCAGACGTCACCAAGGCCTTCCAGGCGTATCTCGCCCAGCGAGTGCCGAACGACCAGGAGCTTCTCACCGAGAGCGGCACCCAGGTCACGTACCGGCTGCTCAGCGCGAGCAAAGGCGGCAACCTGACATTCGTCGGCAGCGCCACCGCCTACATCGCGGCCAAGCTCGATGAGGCGAAGATCCGGTCCCAGATCGTGGGCCGGCCGGTCACCAGCGCCAAGCTCTACCTCCAGCAGCTGGGCGTGCAGTCCGTGATCATCAAAGAGTCGCCGATGACGTTGCCGCTGATGCCGGTGCTCTCAAAGCGCATCGCGATCCACTACGTCGTGCAGTCGGGAGCGCCGCCGCCAACGACCGAGCCATCCTCGACGGCCTCGCCGACGCCCGCAGCATCCCCATAGCGCCAGCGTTGCGGATTCTCGCGATCGATCCGGGGTCGAAGCGCGTCGGCGTCGCCTTGAGCGACCCGACCGCGACCATCGCGCAACCGCTGGAGACCCTGGCGGCCGAGCCGGCGGAGACCCTGGCGATCCGGGTCGCGGAGACCGCAGCCAACTACCACGCCGAGCGGATCATCGTCGGGCTTCCATTGCGGCTCGACGGCACGCGCGGTCCCGAGGCCGCCGCCGCAAAAAGGCTTGCCACGGCCATCCGCCACGAATCGGGCTTGCCCGTGGAGATGGTCGATGAGCGCATGACGACCGCAGCGGCAGACCGCGCCTTGATCGCGGGCGGCGTCAAGCGCGAACGCCGGCGGCAGGGCATCGACCGGGTGGCGGCTACGATGTTGCTGCAGGGTCACCTCGACCGGCGGCGGAGACAGAAGCCTGGCTGAAGACGAAGAAAACCCACAGCGCATCACCCTGATCGACGAGGCCGGCCGCGAGCGGCAGTTCCAGCTCCACGACGCATTCGACCATGACGGCGGCGTGTACTACCTCGTCGAGAACGTCGACGACCCCGAACAGGTCTTGCTGCTGCGCGAGGCAGCCGGTGGCCTCGAGACGGTCGAAGGCGAAGAGTTCCAGCGCGTCATCGCGGCACTCGAAGAGGACGAGGTCGAGTGAGGCGGCTGGTGGTCGTTCTGGCCGTCATCGGACTCCTCGGCTTCGGAACATCGCGCGGGCTCGACTGGTGGAACTACAACGTATACACGCCGATGGCGCAATCGAGCCAGCAAGTGGTCTTCCACATCGACGCCGGCGAGCTGCCGCTCCAGATCAGCGAAGACCTGTACACACAGCGGTTGATCCGCGACCGCAACGCGTTCGACCTCTACGTAAGGATCACCAACGCCGGTCCGAAATTCGAGGCGGGCACGTTCCTCCTCAATCGCAACATGAACATGGCCCAGATCATCGACGCGCTCGAGCACGGCCGTCCTGACCAGCTCCTGGTCACCATCCCCGAAGGCTTCCCGCTCAAGTTTCAGGCGCAGTACGTCGAGAAATCCGGCCTCGGCACCGCCGCCGATTACCTCGCCGCGGCAAAGGATCCCGCCGTGGCGGCACCGTTCGATTTCCTGTCTTCGCGGCCGGCCGCGGCCGACCCGCCCCTCGAGGGGTACCTGTTCCCGGACACCTACTTGATCGATCGCAGCGTCGGCGTGAAGGAGCTCGTCAAAGCGCAGCTGGCACAATTTGGGAACGTCTTCTCGGCCGCGCTGCGCGACCAGATCAAGCAGGCGACGCCGGCGCGGCCGGCCGAGAGCGTTGAATCAATGGTCATCCTGGCCTCGATGGTGGAGCGTGAGGCCAACAAGGACTCCGACCGAGGCAATGTGTGCAGCGTCTACTACAACCGCTTGAAGATCGGCATGCCCCTCGGCGTCGATGCCACCCTTCTCTACGCCCTGGGAAGGCTCACGCCGGAGCCGACCTACGCGGAGCTACAGCTCAACACGCCCTACAACACGCGCAATCACGTGGGTCTGCCCCCGGGGCCGATCAGCAATCCCGGCAAGGCGGCTCTGCTCGCGTGCATCAACCCGCCGCAGACCCAGTACCTTTTCTACTTCGCGGATCGAAATGGCGTGACCCATTTCGAGACCAACGAGAACGACTTCGAACGCGACAAGCAGACGTACGGCGTGAGCGGCAGCTGAAGCTGAACGCGTCGTGCGACGGAGGTCCGAAGATGCGAGGAACTGCCGGCGCGCGACGCCATGTTTTTCTGCTTGGCCACGCGATCTCCTACTCGGCGAGCCCGGCCATGCACAACGCCGCTTTCGCGGCGCTCGGCCTCGATTGGACGTACGACCTGCTCGATATCCCATCGGCGGAGCTTCGCGCTGCGATCACTCGCCTGCGCGAGCCTGACGTCGGCGGCGCCAATGTCACGATCCCGCACAAGCTCGCCGTCATGGACCTCCTGGAAGGTGTCGACCCCGAAGCGCTGCGCGCCCGCGCGGTCAACACGATCGCGAAGGAAGGAAGCCGATTGGTCGGCTCGAACACCGACGTGGCCGCCATCCGTGGGGCGGTCGCGGATGTTGGCGTGGAACCGCGTGGCGCCGACGTGGTGATCCTCGGTGCCGGTGGGTCGGCCCGCGCCGCCGCTGTCGCGCTCGACGGCGCACATCTGACGTTCGTGGCCAGGCGTCCGGCCGACGTCGATGTACCGGGTCGCGTGGTCGCCTGGTCCGACGATGAGTGGCTTCGCCACGCGCGGTCCGCCGATCTCCTGCTCAACGCGACTCCGCTGGGGCGTCGGGAAGAAATGCCTCTCCGCCCCAACGCCCTGCCACGGACCGGCGCTGTCATCGACCTCGTCTACGTGCGCGGGGGCACCCCGCTCGTACGCAAGGCGCGCTCTCTGGGGCTGCGCACCGCCGACGGCTGGGGAGTCCTCTTGGCGCAAGGGGCGCGGTCGTTCGAGATCTGGACTGGAAAAGCCGCGCCGCTCGAGGCCATGCGCCAAACTCTCCCGGAATGATTCAGGTTCTGTTCGCTATCGGGTGGGGGGTTGTCGGAGCAGCCGGCGGCTGGCTGGTGCGCTGGGGCTCAGTTCGGCTGGCGAAGTTCGAGGAGCTCGAGCCCGGCTACAAGCTCTGGCAGGTGTGGGGACCACCGATCGTTTCGGCCGTCGTCCTGGCCGCGTTCGGCTTCGAGCTGGGCTTCGGCTGGCTGCTGATCCTGCGCAGCGTCTTTGCCCTCGTGCTGGTGCAGGTGATCTTCTTCGACTTCGAGCACCGCCTGATCCTCGACCGGATCATCTTCCCGGCCATGGCGCTGGCGGTGGCGGCCAGCGTCTTCAACCAGCCCTGGTGGGCAGGACTCGCGACGGGTATCGTCGCGGGCCTTTTGTTCGCGTTGCTGGCCCTGGTTGGCGCCTTGATCTTCAAGGCCGAGGCGCTCGGATTCGGAGACGTCAAGTTCGCCGCCTTCATGGGTTTTCTGCTCGGCCCGCTGCCGACGGTGCAGGCGTTGTTTTATGGCGTGGTCCTGGCCGGCCTCGCATCGATCGGCTACATCATCTGGAAGCGGTCCATGAAGGGAACGATCGCGTACGGTCCTTACCTGGCCGCAGGCACCCTGATCGTCCTCTTCGAAATGCGATAGGGTAGGCGCCGCGATGTCGTCCGACCTGCTGCCCGGCGAGAACCTCATTCTCAAGGACCATCAGCACTGGATCGTGCTCGTGAAGGCGCTCCTGATCCCCGTCGTCCTCCTGGTCATCGGGGCCATCGTCGACTTCACAGTGAAGTCCGGGACCGGCATCCCGCACTTCCGCACCATCGTCACCCTGGCGGCGGTCGCGATCGCCCTGTTGTGGCTGATCGTCGTGTGGATCCGATGGCAGTCGACGTCATACACGCTGACTGACCAGCGCATCATCATCGAGTCTGGCGTCTTCGGCCGCTCGTCGAAGATCATCCCCATCGACCGCGTCCAGGACTGCACGACAAAACAAACTTTGATTGGTCGCGTCCTCGGCTACGGACGGGTGGAGGTCGACGCCGCCGGGGCGCAGGGGGCCGAGGTCCTGAATCCGCTGCCCAGCCCGGGGCAGTTTCGCGACCAGGTCTTCGTGCAGTCGGAACGACGTCGTGGCGGCGCCACCAGCCCCGCCGCGCCGCCCGCGAACCCAAGCGGCGTCTAGCTTCCTGAGAAAGACACTCGCGCTCATCGGCTTCATGGGCTCGGGAAAGACGATCGTCGGCGGTCTCGTGGCCGAGCGCGCGCACGCGGTGTTTCACGACCTCGACCTCATGATCGAAGACAAGGCCGGCATGGCGATTTCCGACATATTCGCCACGCGAAGCGAGGCCGCGTTTCGAAAAATGGAGGCGGACCTTTTGCCCAAGGCGCTGCAGCCCGCGGCGGTCGTGGCGCTCGGTGGCGGGACGCCTATCGATGACGCCAACTGGAAGGTGATTCGGGCGCGAGCGATGACCGTCTACCTGCAAGCGTCCTTCGAGATCATGTGGAATCGCATCGAAGATTTCGGAGAGCGGCCGCTTGCCGCAAGCCTGTCTCGGCCTGAGCTCGAAAAGCTTCTCGAAGCGCGCCGCGCGCGGTACGAGGAGGCCGATCACACCGTCGACGCCAACCGGCCGCTGGATGTTGTTGCCACTGAGGTGCTGCGCCTGTGGTCCGCCTGATCGTCGACGCGGCGCGTGGAAGCTACCCGGTGATCATCGGCACCGACGTCCACCGCGAGCTGCGCAACGTGGTCCGCCGCCTGGATCCGTCTTCAGCCGTGATCGTTACCGACTCCAACGTCCGGCCGTGGGCGCACAAGGTGGCCAAGGCAATCAAGCCCGCTGGTGTCAAGCCTGTGATCCATGTCGTGCCGGCCACCGAACGCTCGAAGTCGATGACCGCGCTGCGCGATGTTCTGGCTTTCCTTGAGAGGCAGAACGTCGATCGTGGCGGCCTGGTGATCGCTGTTGGTGGCGGCACCGTGGGCGACCTGGCGGGGTTCGCCGCATCGATCTGGCTGCGTGGGGTCCGCCTGGTCGCGGTGCCGACGACGCTGCTGGCGATGGTCGACTCGAGCATCGGAGGCAAGACCGGCGTCAACGGCATGAGGTCGAAGAACGCGATCGGCACGTTTTGGCCGCCGTCGGCGGTGGTGGCCGACATGGCGTGCCTCGAGACGCTTCCGCAGGTGAACTATCGGGATGCGTTTGCCGAGGTTGTAAAGTACGGCGTCGCCATGGATCGCGGCATCTTCGAGCTCCTGCAACAGGAAAGCGCACGCCTTGTCGAAGGTGATCGCCGGATTCTGGAGAGGGTCGTGTTCCGATGCGTCACAGCCAAGGCGCTGGTGGTGGCACGGGATGAGCGCGAGCGAGGACCGCGGGCAATCCTCAACTACGGTCACACGGCAGGGCACGCGCTCGAAGCCGCGACTCGGTTCCGCGTGTCTCACGGCCGCGCGGTTGCATTCGGAATGCGCGTGGCGGCCAGAATCGCGCTGGCGCTCGAATTGTGTGGACCGCGCCTGGTCGAGGCGCAGGACGCCTTGCTGACGGAGTTCGGACTGCCGGATCGGGCGCCGGCCGCCGATCCCGCTCGCGTCCTGGCCGCCATGGCGCATGACAAGAAGGCCCGGCGAGGCAAGGTGGCGTGGGTGATGCCGCGGCGCCTCGGCCACGCCGAGCCAGGGCATGCCGTGCCGGCGGCCGTCGTCCGCAGAGTTGTTCGGAAGGCGCTCGCATGAAACGGTTCCTCGTCGTCAACGGCCCGAACCTGAACCTGCTCGGCAAGCGCGAGCCGCACATCTACGGGACGAAATCACTCGCCGACTTGACGGATGCGGTCCGTGTCAAGGCCGCTGAACTGAAGGTCCAGGTCGATTTCTTTCAGGGCAACGGTGAAGGAGAGATCATCGACTTCCTGCAGAAGGAGGCTCCAGGATCCGCGGGCATCATCATCAACCCGGGCGCGCTTTCGCACTACTCGCTCACCCTCCTCGACTGCTTGCAGTCCCTCTCCATCCCGACGGTCGAGGTGCACATCTCCAACATCCACGCGCGCGAGGAGTTCCGGTCGAAGAGCGTGACGGCCCGCGCCGCCCGCGGGGTGATCACGGGTCTGGGGTTCACGGGCTATTTGCTTGCCATGGAGTACCTGGCAGAGGTCTCCGAATGATCTCGTCGAGTGACTTTCGCAACGGGACGATGTTCGAGATGGACGGGCAGCTGCTCGAAGTCGTCAGCGTCGAGCACATCAAGCTCGCGCGCGCGGGTGCGGTCATCAAGGCCAAGCTGCGCAACCTGCTGACCGGATCGATCTTCGAGCAAAGCTTCCGCAGCGGCGACAAGTACCGGACCGTCCGCATCGACAAGGCCGAGGCGACATACCTCTACTCAGACGGCAGCCATCACTACTTCATGGACACACGGACCTACGACCAGGTTCCAGTGGACGAGGACTTGCTCGAATCGGTACTGCCGCTGCTCAAGGAGGGCAGCCCCGCCTACCTGCTGACGTATCAAGGCAAGCTGATCGGGGTCGAGCTGCCGATCAACGTCGAATTGCGAGTCACCGAGACCGACCCCGGCTTCAAGGGCGACACGGTTTCGGGCGCGACCAAGCTCGCCAAGTTGGAGACCGGCGCCGTGATCCAGGTTCCGCTCTTCATCCAGACGGGCGATTTGATCCGCGTCGACACGCGAAGCCAGACCTATATGGAACGGGCTTAGCGCTTCCCTAGGCCGCTATCGGCCACTTCCGTCAGGGCCTCGGCGACGCTCAATCCGCCATCCACCTGGATACCGTCGCCTGATCACGCGGCCCAGCGCATCCCCGGCCCCCGCGCGCGCCTCATGACCACGCGCTCAGGGGGAAGGAATCTGAACCCACGTCCGACTTTGATCACCTGCCACCCGCCCTCGTGCATCAGCCGATGGTGGTAATGGCAGAGCAGGACCTCGTTGGCGATGTTGTTCGGGCCACCGTTGGTCCAGAACTCGATGTGATGGGGTGTTGACCAGCTGGCGGTGCGGTCGCAGCCGGTGAAGCGGCAGCCGCGATCACGGACCCCGAGCGCCCTTCGCCTCGGCGCTGAGTTGACTCGCGTCGCCCGACCGACGTCGATCACCATCGAGTCGGCGAGCAGCACGCGCGAGATCGTGGAATCGCAGGCGATCCGCTGCAGCGTCCTAGTGGAGATCGGCAGCGAGAGCTCCAGGTCAGCCGGCGGAGCGCCGACCTCGTTCTTCAGGCCTTCCAACGTCGTCGTGAGGTTGATGTGCGGACGGACTCCGTTGCGCCGCGGCAGCGTGCCCTGGTCCATGGCGTGCTTGACCAATTCGATGACGGCGTCGTGCATACGCTGGGAATGG
>DATNOD010000112.1:0-1612 GCA_035601515.1 Candidatus Eiseniibacteriota bacterium
CAGCGACGACCCGGCGAAGGGGCTGGGGCGGGCACCGGAGGACGCCCTGCTCTGGCACCGGCTCAAGGAGATTCTCGCCGCGCCGATGCGTGAGCTGAGGTTGGTCTCGCCCTACTTCGTGCCCGGGAGCGCCGGCGTCGAGGCGTTGGCGGTCATCGCGAGACAGGGTGTGAAAGTTGCCGTGCTCACCAACGCGCTCGAGGCAACCGACGTCGCGGTGGTACACTCGGGCTACGCCAAGCGGCGCAAGGCGCTCCTCGCGGCGGGTATAACGCTGTTCGAGCTCAAACGCGGATCGTCAGGCTCCAAGAAACGTGTGGGCTGGACCGGGCGGTCGGGCTCCGGCTCCTCAGGGTCCAGCCTGCATGCCAAGACGTTCGCCGTGGACCGTTCGCGGGTGTTCGTCGGTTCGTTCAATTTCGATCCCCGTTCGGCCCGGCTGAACACCGAAATGGGGTTCGTGATCGACAGCGCCGCGTTGGCCGATGCGCTCGCCCTGCGGTTCGCCCACGAAGTGCCGGCCCGCGCCTATCAGGTTGGTCTGGGCGACACCGGTCGGCTGCACTGGATCGATCGACACGACGGCGGGGAGGTCGTATGGGAAGAAGAGCCTGGTACCGGCGTCTGGCGGCGCTTCGCCGTGGCGCTGCTGTCGCTGCTGCCGATCGAGTGGCTTCTGTGAGCTCGCAGGACCCGACCGCTACAACAACGTCCCGCGCAGAATCAACAGCGCCACGCCGAAGTAGATGCACAGACCCGTGACATCTACCAGCGTGGCGACGAACGGCGCCGATGCGGTGGCGGGGTCGAAGCCGAGCTTGCGCAGAATGAACGGCAGCATACTGCCGGTGAGGGTGCCGAAGCCAACGACTCCGATCAGGGCCCCGCACACCGTGAGCGCCACCAGCAAGTAGTGCGGGCCGTAGTCGACGAAGCGCAGGCGCTGCCATAGCACGATCCGGAAGAAGCCGATGGCGCCCAGAAACGCGCCCAGGACCAGGCCGGCGGCGATTTCGCGGCCGCACACCTTCCACCAGTCCCGCAGCCGCAGCTCGCGCAACGCGAGCGCGCGGATGACCAACGACGTCGCCTGCGAGCCGGAATTGCCGCCGCTGCTGATGATCAGCGGCACGAACAGCGCCAGCACTACGGCGCGCGCGATCTCCGCTTCGAAATAGCCCATCGCGGTCGCCGTAAGCATTTCGCCGAGAAACAGCGCCGCCAGCCAGCCGCCGCGCTTGCGCAGCATCGTGGTGAACCTCACGTCGAGGTACGACGCGCCGAGTGCCTCCGATCCGCCGAGCTTCTGGATGTCTTCGGTCGCACGCTGCTCCGCGATGTCGAGCACGTCGTCCACGGTGATGATGCCCAGCATGTAGCCGCGATCATCGGTCACGGGCAGCACCGCACGGTCGTATTTCTCGAACGCCTTCAGGACGCCGTCACGGTCGTCCGTGGCCCGCACCGAGACCAACTCGGGATCGTCGATCGCCATGACGTTCGACTCGGCGGGCGCGAGCACCAAATTCGCGAGACGGACATCCTCGACCAGCTTGCCACCGGCATCGATGACGTAGATCCAATTGAGGGTTTCCTTCCCTTTGCCGGTCTG